>CANHRV010000001.1 GCA_947463395.1 Opitutia bacterium
ATACAGATAATCCAAGTTAAACGTGGTGCTTCCTTTTTTATAAAACCCTCCCGGCCGTATTCATCCTTCTCTAAGGTCATTTCTCCCGAGATTAATTTTTGGGAGAGTAGTTGATGTCTTAAGGGATTGAGAATGGTTTCGCTGTACTGTGCCCAACTGATTTCCTCTTCCGTGGAAAGCGGAAGAATGATTAAATTTTCTTCCGGTATTTTTCTTTTTCTAAGAAACGTTTGCGCGATTTGAATTCCCTCAGGGTTATTTTGATTAGCGACGACAATCGTGGTTGCAGGGTTAATCTCTCCCTGAAGTAGAACAGGGAATGCGAGGAACCAGAACCATCGTACCCAGTGGCACATTCGGCAAAACTACGACTAAGTTTGACGGGCGAAAAGAAGGAAATGGCTTATTGGCTGGCTCGGAAGCGCTGATGATAATCCGTGATACCTGCAGCAATGGCCTCCGCGATTTTTTGTCGGTAGGCAGAATTCGCAATCTTGGCTCCTTCTTCCTTGCTGGACATGAAACCACCTTCAATGAGGATTCCTGGGCAGTTTAGCGGGCGTAATACGGCAAAGCGTGCTCGTCTGACCCCACGGTCTTCCGCACCAGTATTACTGACTAATCGTCTTTGTACGCTCCAAGCTAATTGGATATTGAAATAATCCATACGATTACCGGGCTCGGCTGTCACATCGGCTTTCGCTTTGGCTTTGTTGGTCGAAAGTTGGCCAGTCGGAGTTAGGCAATAGGTTTCGATTCCTGAACTCGTCGTATCTCCAGGGCGTGAAGAATTGTAGTGCAGGCTAATAAATAAATCGGCTTTAACTCGATTGGCGAGGGCAGGTCGATCATCGAGGTCGACAAACACATCCTCTTTTCGTGTCAGGATAATTTCGTAACCTCTTTTTTCTAAAAGATTTTTCAGACGTAATGCGGTATCGAGGGTGGCAATTTTTTCCGTATATTCAGTGCGATTGCATAATTTTCCTACGTCTTTTCCGCCGTGTCCCGGATCAATCACGATTCGTCGGAATCCTTTGGGAAGGGCATTGCTTCGCCATAAAAGAGGTACAAGAACTTTTTGATAATCAGTGCCTGTAATAGTTAAGTTATCACGATAGACATCGACGCTTCGACTTAAGAAGACCTTGATTCCTCCAATCTCGAGATAAGGGACATTTTTTTCGGCATAAACATCGGGCACACCATTTCCGGTGAAACGCTCCGACCTAGCAGGATCGCCTTTGCGAAGCGCACTTTCGCGTAATCCTAATTGACGTAAAGAATCATCGAGCAAGACCGTACTATCAGCGCGAAGCTCGACGCTAAAGACGATGAGTAAGAGTGAGCAAATCCCAAAAACTTTATCAGTGAGAGTTTTCACTGAGCGATTACTCTGGGTCGTTTTCTCCATTATCCACGCCCGAATCATCTTCTAAGTCGTCTTCGGCGGGCTCTGCATTATGGATGAGTTTGCGACGATTCGCTTGCAAGGGTGTCAGGCCAACCACGATGGCACGACCTGCACGCTTGGGGACATTATCGCAGGTGGAAATGTGTGATAATTCGGCGATGGCACGATTCATTGTATCCATTCCGATTTCAGGGTGCTCCAGTTCGCGGAAACGATATTGCAGGAGCAATTTCACTTTGTGTCCGTGATAAAGGAAATTTTCAGCCCGACGGACTTTGATCATCAAATCGTGGATATCGATTCGAGGGCGTAATTTTAATTCTTTAACTTTGGAAGCGGTTTTCTGGTGTTTATGTTTCTTTGCTTCTTCGTAAAGATACTTGCCGTATTCAATCAACTTGCAGACGGGAGGATTAGCGCTCGCAGCAATTTCAATTAAATCGACGCCGAACTCATTCGCGAGTTCGAGAGCTTTGGGTGTGGGCATAATACCCAGCATTTCTCCTTTGGGAGAGATGACGCGCACTTCGGGAGCACGAATTCGATCGTTTCTTCTAGGGCCCTTGTCCTCGCGACTCCTTGATGCAGGACGCTGGGGTTGATTCGAGGAAGAGTTGGAGCGAGGGCTATTCGGGCGATAAGGCGTGGCCATTAGATAACTTCGGACGTGTCGTAGTTCGGACAACTTCTCTGTTTCATGCCCGAGATTCAAGCACCGATTACAATAAACCGCATCAGGGTGGATTTATTTCAATCCCTTGATAGCCTCAAGAATCTGCTCTCCATGCTTGGCTGCATCAATCTTAGGGATGACACCAAGGAGTTTGCCCTTGGGGTCGAATAGGTAGGCGGCCCGAGCAGGCCCAAGATACTTTTTGCCATACATGGACTTTTCAATCATCCCGTCCATCGCCTTAGAAAATTGGTCCTCAGGATCCGCAATAAGGGTGTAATCATAACCGTGCTTTTTTGCGTATTTGGCATGAGAAGCAATAGGGTCTCTGGAAACAGCTACGATTCTAAAACCTTGTTTAGCAACGAGTTGCTGATATTTCTCGAGTTCCTTTGTCTGCTTATCGCAGGCCGAGGTGTTGTTTCTCATATAAACCGAAACCACAGTGGGTTTTCCTTCAAGGAATTCGGCCATGGGTTTTTGTACTACTTTACCCTTATCGAGGGCCACGACTTTGAAGTTAAGTTTGGGCTTAGTTCCTGGTTTTAGCATAATGCGATTTTGTCTTGGAAAGAAACTAAACGCAAGTGATCCGAGCTTTTTCGTGGTTTGCACTTTATGGGGGATGGTTTCTAAATGGGTGAAATGATTCGTGGATTAATCCTCGCTTGTCTGTGCACACTAAGCTTAAGGGCAGAAACTCTTGTGCTAGACTCGGTGCTCTCCGATAAAGATTTAACAACGACGAACGCCGACAACTTCATCCAAAAATACCCTCAGTTTATTTTAAATTCATCTTTAAAAGACTCTGCTCGTATCGATGGGAAAAAACTTCCGACCCAATTTCTTCAATTGCCTTTGGTTGAGTCGGTCATGCGTTTCGACTCTGGACAGAACGAGTTGACTCTTTTGCTCTACTCTAATGGAGATAGCGGAGAAATTGGTCGGGAAAAATTTGAGGCTCTTGTTGAAAACCTTAAATCTGCTTTAACCAAACAATTTAAGCAACCAACCACACTAGCCGAAACTTCCAGTATCGTTCGAGCTAAAGGATTAGCGTGGAAAACCCCTGCTGGTATTGCTCGTTTAGAGTGGAGTAGCACGCGCGCCAATCCAGCCAAAGGTCAAGAATACCGTTCGGAATTTGTTCGGGTTGTCATCGTGGGCGAGGCCAAGAAATTAGCCGCCCAAAGCCCAGAGAAATGGTTAGCGGTTAATCAACTACGAACCAACCCTGAGGGTGATAAATGGATCGGCACGGTACCGATGGTGGATCAAGGTGAGAAGGGTTACTGTGCAGTCGCCGTTTCGGAACGTATCATTCGTTACTACGGCAAAGATGCCGACCTGAACGAAATCGCCCAAGCGATGCAAACGGGTAATAAAACGGGAACGAGTTCGCTTGAATTTACCAATCAAATGCAACGTATCGCCTCACGCTTTGCTTTGCGTTTTCAAGTCATTCAATCAGCTTCGGATACAGGATTTGTGGGTGATATAGTTCGTGATTATATCAAGGCCGCTAAGAAAAAAGGCGGTACTTCATCGGCACCTGAATTAAGTACCAATAGTTTTTACACCGTTTTACCTAAATTGGATATGGACCTTCTAAGAGAGGTACGTGTCGCCGACAAAAAGGGCGTTGCTCGATTCGAAAAGATTGTCACTGCCTCCGTTGATCGCGGGGAGCCTTTGATTTGGGGTGTCGAAATGGGTATTAGCCCTGAAGAAGGTAACCCCCAGGCCAAGGGTGGACATTTACGGCTAATTATTGGCTATAATACGGGTAAAAAGGAAATTTTGTATACGGATAGTTGGGGTCCAGCTCATGAATTAAAGCGCATGTCCACCGAGAATGCTTGGTCCAAGACCTTCCATTTATATTCGATGAAGCCCTAAGCCAGAGGGTTGGGGCAGGGGGATGTGCTAATTCACACTTTACAACCCTTCCCCCATACTCTTTGTTCCGACCCTTTCCGCCATGCAAAAGACCCGCAAGTCAGTCTCCAAGCGCTTTAAGGTAACCGGTACCGGCAAGGTAATGCGTCGTTCCCCTAATACACGCCACCTTCTCAGCTCTAAATCCCGCAAGCAGCGCCGTCGTGCCAATAAATCCAAGCGCGTCGATTCTGGTTTTGAGAAGAAGATGCTGGCCTCGATGCCTTTTGCGTAAATCTCTTTTAATCCTTTGACCGAACGGGTGTTCATTAAGGCGACCCCGAGGTCATTAACCAACCAAAACTAAAATACCAACATGCCTAGAGCAACTAACGGCCCCGCCACTAAAGCACGCAAACGTCGTGCCATTCGTGCTGCGAAGGGTTACTTCGGAAACAAATCACGCTTGTATGTCTACGCTCTCGAAGCCGTACAACGCGCTCAAAAATTCGCTTACCGCGATCGTCGCAAAAATAAGTCGACCTTCCGCCAATTGTGGATTGTGCGATTGAACGCTGCCTGCCGTCCTCACGGCATCAGCTATAGCCGTCTCGTCAATGGCTTGAAGAAAGCCAATATCACGATTGACCGCAAGAACCTCAGCGAGCTCGCCATTCACGATGCGCCGGCTTTTGAGGCGATTGTCGCCAAGGCCAAAGCCGCCCTCGCTTAAATAACCTTTGTCTGGTTTAACGAGGCCCCGGCATTACCGGGGCCTCGTTGTTTCTGGGTGCTTTCGCTTGCCGATTCCCTCAGCAACCGCACAAATCTTACCCATGCAACAGTCGTTAGCTCAACTCGTAGCCCAAGCGAATCAGGAAGCCCAAGTCATTAAAACTCGGGCAGAGATGGAGGCGTTTAAGGCTAGGATTGTCGGACCGAATGGTAGCCTGACGGCGATGATGAAAAATATGGTAACGCTTTCCAAAGAAGAGCGTCCTGTGATGGGTAAGTTGATTAATGAGGCGAAAAAATCGATTGAGGAATTGCTCGCGAGTTTATTGTTAAAAATCGAGGACACGGAAATCAGTGCTACTTTAGGAGCACCGCTCGACCCAACACTTCCTGCCATCGATCCTCCCGCAGGATACCATCATCCTTTGTCCCAAACCCGAGAACGTATTCTTTCCACTTTTCGTAAATTAGGTTTTACGGTCGCAGAAGGTCCAGAGATTGAAACGGAGTGGCATTGCTTTGATGCTTTGAACACACCCGCCGATCACCCCGCTCGGGACATGCAAGATACGCTCTATCTGCCACAGAGTTTTCAATCGGCCGATGCCCCGCGACGTGGTCAAGAGGCATTGGTACTTCGCACGCACACCTCGAGTGTCCAGGTTCGTACGATGCTAAGCCGTAAACCACCTTTGCGTATTGTGGCTCCTGGTCGCTGTTTTCGACGCGATGCAGTCGATGCAACGCACTCGGCTAATTTTCATCAAGTAGAAGGACTCTGGATTGATCGCCATGTGACTCTCGCCGATCTCCGCGGAGTTCTCGATTTCTTTGTCAAAGAGACTTTCGGTCCTGAGGCGGAGATTCGTTTACGGCCTTCGTTCTTCCCTTTTACGGAGCCGAGTTTTGAAATGGATTTACGTTCTCCCAATCTCGGTCGACTATCAAACCGTTGGTTAGAAATCATGGGCTGCGGTTTGGTGGATCCCGCCGTTCTCAAAAATTGTGGTCTGAATCCAGAGGAGTATTCGGGCTTAGCTTTTGGTCTCGGTCTCGAGCGCATTGCGATGTTGCTCCATGGTATCGATGACATTCGCCACTTTTATCAAAACGATCTGCGCTTCTTGCGCCAGTTTGCCTAAGTCATGAAAGTTTCTTTCCAAGCACTTCAACGCCACGTCGACCTTGCAGGAATTACCCCAGAGCGACTCGCTGAAGTTTTACCGATGTTGGGTCTGGAGGTTGAGTCGATTCACGCCTTCGGCTTAGCTCCACTTCCGCTTGTTGTGGTGGGAGAGATTCTCGAATTCACCAAACACCCTCAAGCAGACCGTTTGAGTGTTTGTAAAGTCGATGTTGGTGATGGTCAGCCTCGTCAGATTGTTTGCGGAGCGAAAAATTTTAAGACAGGTGATCGTGTACCCTTGGCCTTGCCTGGTACAATCATGCCTGGCGGTTTTGAAATCAAAGTTTCCAAACTTCGTGAGGTTGAGTCGATGGGCATGATGTGTTCAGCCGAGGAACTCGGTTTGGGTAAAGGCGAGGACGGATTACTTATTTTGACGGCACAAAAACCTGTGGTTGGTACTCCGTTGAATCAAATTTTTGGCGCACCCGATACGGTGTTAGAAATTTCTGTCACTCCCAACCGTGGAGATTGCTTGGGCTTGCGTGGTATAGCTCGCGAAATTGCGGCGGCACTCGGCTTAACTTTAAAGCCTCTTTCTCTCAAAACGCCTGCTGGCTTGGTTGCACAGCCATCCGCGACAGATGCTTTCCGTTACATCCAGTTAAATTCTGAGTTTTGTCCTTATTACACTGCTCGCACTTTACGAAAAGTTAAAGTGGGACCGAGCCCTGAATGGATGCGCCGTGACTTGGAAGCCGCTGGTCTTCGTCCGATTAATAACGTCGTGGATATCACCAATTGGGTGATGTTGGAGTTAGGACAACCTTTGCATGCTTTCGATGCCAAACAAGTGCAGGAAGGAATTGTCATTCGTGGAGCCAAGGCGGGAGAAGAGCTGACTTTACTCGATGGTAAAAAATATCAACTCGAGGCTGGAACGTGTGTGATTGCTGATTCTCACCGTCCTTTGGTTCTCGCAGGCGTGATGGGTGGCGTTGATAGCGGTGTGACTTCATCGACCACAGACGTTATTTTAGAGTCAGCCTGGTTCCGTCCAGGTGAGGTGCGTCGAGTCGCTCGTCGTGCTGGCGTTGCCACCGATTCTTCTCATCGTTTTGCTCGCGACGTCGATCCTGCTGGCGTCGAGCTCGCTTCACGTTTAGCAACCGATTTGTTGGTTGCCCACGCTGGAGCTGAGGTTTTCGGCCCAGCGGTCGTCGCTGGTAAGCCACCTCGTGCTGAGGTTAAAATTGAATTACCAGCTGGCTTTGTCGCACAAAAGACGGGGACATCTGTGTCGGAGGCTGAAGTAGCTAAGTGCTTAGAGCGTCTCGGTTTTACGATTGAGAAAACAACTTCTGGATTATCGGTCGTTGTTCCCTCTTTTCGTTCCGATGTCACTCGCCCCATCGATTGTGTCGAAGAATTTATCCGTATTTATGGAACGGAACGCGTTCCGGTCGGTCGTCCGATTGCACCTTTGCCTGGAGAGGAAGATACTCGCTCTTCACTTTTTACTAAAGAGGTTTCCTCTCGTTTAGTCGGAGCAGGTTTTACGGAATGTTGTCATTACACATTACGTGAGGCGGGAGAAATCGAACGCACTTTAGGCAAGTCGGCTCTCACGCAATTAGCTTTAGAAAATCCTCTCACGGCCGATCAAACGCACATTCGGGCTTCATTGCTTCCTGGTTTAGCGGGAGCTTTAGCTCATAATCTCTCCGTGCACGCTGATCCCGCTGGATTGTTTGAAGTCGGTGTTGTTTTCCGTCCGCAGTCCGATGGTACGATTCGAGAATTTCTTTCCGTTGCTTTTGTTACACCGGCTTCTTCGGTTGTACGAACTTGGAAATCACGGGAGGCTTGGGATGGATTGAAAGCAAAACGATTCCTTCTCGATACAGCGGCCTTGGCCAATCTTTCGGCTTCGCGACTGGGTTTTGCCGCACAGAGCGATGGATTATGGCAGAAAGATCAATCAGCTGCCTTGGTGGATCGCGGTCGTTCTGCACAAGGGGCTTGTGGTATCCTTGATTTGCGTTGGACGCGCAGTCTGGGCATTAAAGGCACGGTCATTGCGGGAGAGTTTATGCTCCCACGTTCCGCTTTCACCGAATCGGTCCGTACTCCTCGTTTTTCGGCCTTCTCCTCTTTCCCTCCCGCAACGCGCGATGTTGCTGTTATCGTTCCACAAAACACTTCCGCAGCTGAGGTCTTGAGTCGGGTGCAACAATCCGCGCAAAAGGCAGCGGCGAAAGAATTTGAACTCGAGGCGGTTCATTGCTTCGACGTTTTCTGTGGTCCAGGATTACCAGAAGGTAATAACAGTTTGGCTTTCGAAATTCGCTGGCGCCATTCTTCACGTACTTTGACTGACGAAGAAGCCAATCGTGCGATGGGCGTTGTCATTGCGGCTTTAGAAAAAGGAGCGGGTTGGACAATCCGACGTTAATTTATGGCTAAAGGATTTGATATCGACCATCTCGCAAAATTGGCACGTTTGCAATTGAGTGCCGAAGAAAAGACTTTGTACTCAAATCAACTCAATCAGGTTCTGACTTATTTTGAGACTTTAGCCCGTGCCGACCTGCCACCTGTTGCCGATGTCGCACAGGTGGTCGAAGAGAGTGCTTTACGCGAAGATATTCCAAGTCAGCCACTCGGTTCTGAGGCCGTTACTAAAATTGCACCCGCTGCACGCGATGGACAAATCTCAGTTCCTCGTGTGGTTGATGACGAATCCTGATATGAGTGACGCCCTTCATCTTTTATCGGCCACCGAGATTGCCCAACGTTTACAGGCGGGAACACTTACGTCGCGGGCTTTGGTGGATGCCTTGTTGGCTCGCTACCATGCATTGAATAAGAAAGTTGGTGCTTTTACTTACCTCGCAGAGCCTGATGTGATTGCTCAAGCCGAGGCTTCGGATTTAAGACGTAAGCAAGGAAAAGCCTTAGGACCACTGGATGGTATTCCTGTTGCCATTAAAGATAACATCGCGGTCAAAGGGCAGCCACTGACTTGTTCGAGTAAGATGTTGGCGAAATTGATTTCGCCTTATGATGCTCATGTCATCGAAGCTTTGCGTGCGGCGGGAGCGATTATTTACGGACGTCTCAATATGGATGAGTTTGCCATGGGTTCATCCACAGAAAATTCCGCTTTGCAAAAAACTTACAACCCTTGGGACTTAGCAAGAATTCCAGGTGGTTCTTCCGGTGGTAGTGCTGCGGCTTTGGCTGCCGGACTTGTTCCGCTGGCTCTAGGCTCTGATACGGGAGGTTCGATTCGTCAACCTGCCTCTCATTGTGGAGTCGTTGGATTAAAACCAACTTACGGATTAATTTCACGCTACGGTCTCGTCGCTTTCGCTTCATCGTTGGATCAAATTGGTCCGATGGCGCGAAGTATCGATGACTGTGAACTTCTTTTAAACGCTCTGGCCACTCCTGACGCCAGAGATATGACCTGTTTTGATAAAGAGCAAAGAACCTCTCTTCCACCCGTAGCGGTTAATCAATTACGAATCGGAATTCCTCGAGGTATTTTAGATAAGGGGGTAGGGCAGGAAGTCGCAGCCGCAACGCGTGCGGCGATTGATTTTTACCGCTCACAAGGTGCGACCATCGTCGAAGTTGATTTACCTTCTTCGGATTTAGCTGTGCCTACTTATTACGTCGTCGCGACGGCTGAAGCTTCCTCTAATCTCGCACGTTATGATGGGGTGCGTTATGGGCACCGTTCCGCTCAAGCCACTACCCCTGTGGAGATGATGACTCTAAGTCGCTCGGAAGGTTTTGGACCGGAAGTGAAGAGGAGAATTCTCTTAGGTACTTTTGTTCTTAGTGCTGGTTATGCTGACGCCTATTATGTCCGAGCTCTCCGTGCTCGCTCTAAAATTCTCAGTGAGCACCTCGCCGCTTTAGAAAAAGTGGATGTGATTTTAACCCCAACGGTGCCAACACCTGCGTTCAAAGCCGGGGAAAAAATTTCTGATCCTCTGCAACTTTACCTTGAGGATATTTTCACCATTCCAGCTAATTTGGCAGGTTTGCCTGCGCTTTCGGTGCCTTGTGGTAAGTCACAACACCTCCCCGTCGGTTTTCATTTAGTGGGCGCTCCACTTTCCGAAAAGAAACTTTTCGCTGCCTCGCGCGTTTTTGAGGCTGCTCACTCCTATCGTCACCAACAAGCCCCCCTATGAGCGAATCAACTTGGGAAATTGTGATTGGTCTTGAGGTTCATGTGCAGTTACGCACCCGAACCAAGGTGTTTGCTTCGGTGCCTTGGGGTTTTGGCGAGGAGCCGAATGAGCAAGTTGATCCCGTTGTCTTGGGTCTCCCTGGAACTTTGCCCGTGGTTAATCGAGCGGCGGTTGAGCAAGCGATCCTCTTTGGTTTAGTGGTTGATGCTACGATTCCTGAACGTTGTGCGTGGGATCGAAAAAATTATTTTTACCCTGATAACCCGAAAAACTATCAACTAACGCAAAAAGATTTCCCAGTAACACTCGGTGGTCAGGTTGAAATCGAGTTACCTGGTCCCTCCCGTAATGTGATGGGCGAACATAAATCAATTCGTCTCCATCACGCACACTTGGAGGAAGATGTGGGCAAGTTGAGTCACTCTGGTAGTGGCTCCTTGGTCGATTACAATCGTGCGGGTGTGCCTTTGCTTGAAATTGTGACCGAGCCAGACCTTCGCTCAGCCACTGAAGCCGCGGCATTTTTAAACGCTTTGGTCACCATGTTGACGCAAGCAGGTGTGGCAGATTGCGATATGGAAAAGGGTCAATTACGTTGTGATGCCAACGTGTCCGTTCGTCGTCTTGGCGATACTCAGTTAGGCACAAGAACGGAAACCAAGAACCTTAATTCAATTTCGGGGGTTCGCGATTGCATTCAGTATGAAGCAGCTCGGCAGATTCGTGAGTTGGAGGAAGGACGAAAGATAACGCAAGAAACTCGCGGATGGAATGCAGTGAACGCTCGGGGGTATGTTTTACGGGATAAAGAGGACGCACACGACTATCGTTATTTCCCCGACCCTGATATTCCCACATTAAAGATTTCCCGAGCAACGGTTGAGCGTTTGCAAAAATTGGTCCCGGAAAGACCTTTCCATCGTCAACGTCGTTACATGGAAAAACTAGGTCTGCCTTATACATCCGCCAGTGTGCTTATCGCTGATAAGGCACTGGCTGATTGGTTTGAGGCTGCCGTCATGGCTTACCCCAAGAATCCTTCGGGTATCGCTAATTGGGTGGTGAATGATCTTCTACGTGATTTATCGGTCGTAACAACAGCCGTGGATTCATTCTCAGAAACGACGCCTATTAAGGTTTCTTTGGCAGATTGTCGCATCAAGCCAGCTCAACTCGCTGGTTTAGTGAAGATTACCGATGAGGGTGTTATTTCCAAACAACAGGCGAAAGAAGTTTTTGCGGAAATGTTTCGTACAGGACAGGAGGCTGGTGACATTGTTAATGCGAAGGGATTACGTCAAAACAGCGACGCTGGTGAGTTAGAAAAAATCATCCAAGAAGTTATTGCTGATCCAGCGGTGGCTAAGTCCATTGCCGAATATCGTGCTGGAAATGAAAAAGCGATTAACGCTTTGAAAGGTCCGATTATGAAACGGACGCAAGGTAAGGCTAATCCAGCGATGATTGATCAATTATTACGTAAACATCTCGGATGAGCGAAGAGACATTGGACTCACCTTGGTTGGCGGGGGCAAAAGCAGTGCGAGACAATGCATGGCCATCCCTTTTTATTCTAGTCGCCTCTGCGTCTTTGGTGGTGAGTTATTACCAGAGCGATGTGGTACGGTCTTGGTTGGATGTTTTAGGGGATTATAATCGAAACAACCGGTGGTCTTTTGCTGCCATCTGCACGGCATTTTCCGCTGGATTTATTCCCTGGTGTTTTCGGATGGCTTTTCGAAACATTCGACCCGTGCACCCCTGGTTGGATTTAATTCATAGCTTACTTTGGTGGGCTTTCATGGGAATTATTGTTTGTGCTTTTTACCAAATCCAAGCCGACCTTTTTGGTCATCAAGCGACTCCCTCAACGGTTTTCAAAAAAGTACTCTTCGATCAATTTTTCTTCACGGTTTTCATTGGTGCACCATTCAATGCTATTTCGCATTATTGGAAGGACCACGCTTGGGACTTTTCGCAGTTGAGGGCGGCCATGCGTCCAGGTTGGTATCGCCGATTAATTGTCCCCAATTTATTGCCCAATTACTTGGTTTGGTTTCCTGGTGCCTGTATTTTTTACAGTATGCCAGGAAGCTTACAGTTGCCCGTAGCAAATTGTATCGGGTGTTTTTGGGCCTTAATGTGTGTTCGGATTGCGACTCATTCACGTCCTCGACTCTAAAGTTAAAAAATAATCGTCTAGCCCTCCATCCCTCGGCTTGAAAGTCGGGGAGACTTCGGCGAGATTGAGAGCTGTGCCCGACCTTTTTGGAGAGATTGAACCCGGCGTTGCCGAAGTTGTGCCCTTTGATGGCGGTGCACGGGCCTATAGTTATGCTGTTCCTAGTGCCCTAAAAGAAACCCTGAAAGTTGGACAATTGGTGCGAGTTCCTCTGGGGCATCGACAAGGCTTAGGTGTGGTTTGGAAATATCCAGCAGAGGCTCCTGCGGGGACAAAATTACGAAGTATTTTGGCTCTCGAACATGAGCAACCCGTGATGACCGAGGACTGCTGTCGTTTAGCTGAATGGATGAGTGGTTATTATGGATGTGGATTGAATTCAGTCTTGGAAACGGTTCTGCCAGCGGCTGTCAGAAAAGGTGTTCGGCCTGTGTTTCGTCGATGGTTGAGTCTGGTTGGGCCGGTCGAAGCAGATGTATTAACGAAACTACGCAAACGGGCTCCTCGTCAGGCACAACTCATTGATTATTTAAGTGCTCAGACACAACCGGTAGAGCGTGCGAAAACGTTGACCAGCTTGGGTATCTCCCAACCAGCGGTCGATGCCTTGCTCAAAGCTGGGTTGATTAAAGAGGACGCTCATGTGCTGTGGCGTGTCGCTTACAATGATCCTTTTGCGGAGGCCGAATCAGTATCAGTGAAGGGGCATCAACTCAACGAGTCGCAGCAGGCGGCGGTAAAATCCATTGCCGAAACCCTCGATGCTAAGCAATTCCGTACTCATCTTTTGCATGGCGTTACTGGTTCAGGAAAAACGGAGGTTTATGTTTCACTAATTCGTAAAGTAGTGGCTGAGGGTGGTTCGGCGATTTTTCTGGTGCCCGAAGTTGCCTTAACGCCACAAACTGTCGGTCGGTTACGTTCTCGATTAAGCGATTTGGGGACACGAGTGGTTGTTTGGCATAGTCAATTATCTGCAGGAGAACGATTTGATGCGTGGATGGCTATGTCACTGGGACAAGCACGGGTCGTTGTTGGAGCTCGTTCAGCCGTTTTTGCGCCACTCCCACAACTACGTCTAATCGTGGTGGATGAGGAGCATGAGCCTTCCTTTAAACAAGGAGAAACCCCCTTGTATCATGGCCGAGATGTCGCGGTTTACCGTGCTTCACTCTTATCGGCAGCCTGTGTTTTGGGTTCGGCAACGCCTTCGCTCGAATCATGGCGAAATGCGACTTCGGGTCGCTATGTTTTGAATACCATGCCCCAGCGGGTCGATGATCGTCCTATGCCAGCGTTTCGTATTGTGGATATGCGACGCGAAGTTTTACATGCCAAAGGACAGAGTATTCTTTCACGTGAATTAGTTGATTCAATACGAGAGCGTTTAGCCAAAAAAGAACAGGCTATTCTTTTTCTTAATCGCCGCGGGCATTCGCGTTCTTTGGTTTGTCCCGATTGTGGCGAGGCCGTTCAATGTCCCTCTTGTAGTGTTTCTTTAACGTTACACGCCACAGATTCGACTGCGCGTTGTCATCTGTGTGATTATCGACAACCAGCGCCTGTCATTTGTCCGCATTGTCGTTCGCCCAAAGTTCGTTGGAAAGGTTATGGTACACAAAAAGTGGAAGAAGTGATAGCGAAGCTTTTTCCACAAGCTCGGGTGGCTCGCATGGATGCGGATACCATGAGTAAGAAGGATCTTTTTCGTCGAGTGCTCTCCGATTTTCGTGCGGGTAAATACGATATGCTTCTCGGTACGCAGATGATTGCGAAGGGCCTCGATTTTCCGCGGGTTACTTTAGTGGGAATATTGGATGCGGATTTATCGCTACAAATGCCTGATTTTAGGGCCTCCGAGCGCACTTTTCAATTGCTGACTCAGGTGGCGGGTCGAGCGGGTCGTGGCGATTTGGAAGGAGCGGTTGTTGTGCAGACTTTTCAACCAGCTTCTGACCCGATTCAGTTTGCTAAACGATTGGACTTTGAAGGCTTTGCTCAGGCCGAATTAGCCAAGCGAGCTGAGTTTGGTTATCCACCCGATCGACATCTGGTGCGCCATGTTTTTCGTGGTCGAAATTTAGAAAAAGTTACTTTTGTCATCGAGAGTTGGGTTAAAGAGTTCTCCCGTCTTCATCCTGATTTAGCAGAAATTCGTGGGCCTGCTCCGTGTCCTTTCGAGCGGGTGCAAGATCAATACCGCATGCATTGTTGGTATTTCGTGAAGAGTGTTAAGCCACTTTTAGCCGCACTTTTACCACTGCGTGCGAAAATATTACGCGATGAGCACGTTATTGATGTGCTCGATGTCGATGCTCAGGATTGTGGCTGAGTTATATTTACCACCAACGCTTTTTCTTCATCCACAGAACAATCCCTGTGCCGAGAAGAAACATGATACCAACGGCTGTATAGTAACCGTATTTGTGTCCCCATTCGGAGTGAATTTCAGGCATAAACTGAAAATTCATACCCCATAAGCCTACAAGAAAAGTCAGGGGGATAAACACCGAGCTCATGACTGTCAGAACGCGAATGATTTCGCTGGTTTTACGCTCCTGTTGGGTGTGGTGGTATTCCTGTAGGTCCTGTAGAATCATTCGTGCATGCTCGATTCGATCCGTGGCTCGAATGGCATGGTCATACAAATCTCGAAGATAAAGATGTAAGGAAGAGGGTAGAAGGGGGTGTTCATAGTGCTCCAGCACGCTGACCATATCTTTGAGTGGTTGAGCCAGTCGACTTAATCGCACCACCACTCGCTTGAGACGGTAGACCTCATTCAAATCCCAATTATCGGTCCCCATTAAAATAGAATCTTCCAGTTCTGTCGTCGCATCCTCAATTTCCTCTGTTTGGTAGAGCAAGCGATCCACGAGAGTGTCTAAGAGTGAATAAACTAAATAGCCGGCACCCCAGCGACGACAATTACCTCGGTTATCTTGAAGACGTTTCTCGACGGCCTCGAAAACTTTTTCGTCATTTTCATGGAATGAGATAACCCAGTTTTGTCCTGCGGCGATGGAGATTTGTTGGCCACGAGGAGTGTCTTCTTCAACGCCGATTCGAACCGCACGTGCGATGGTTAAGATTTTATCTCCGTATTCTTCAAACTTAGGTCGTGAGGTTGCCGTCAGAATATCTTCTTGTGCTAACATCGGAATATCGAAGAAGGCTCCCACAATGTGGACGACCTGCGGATCGGTGATGCCGAGAACTTGAATCCAAACCATGCCTGGTTTGTTGGTAAATCGCCCAATGCTATCGAGGTCAGAGAATTCCTCTACTTTGCATTGATTTTCATCATAACAAATAACCCGGAACTTTGTTGGGCTATTCGATTCGAAAGGGGAGGCTGCGGGCAATTGACCTGGAGCACGGCCAATTTCGGTTTCCTCATAAGCTGCCTCTCCCGTCAAAGGAGCCGCCGTTGGACTTAGGTCGAGCTTTTGACGTAGGTCATTGAGGCGACGCTCCAGAAAAGAGCGTGCTCGTGAGATTTGGCTTCGACGTCTTTCTTGCTGACGGCTCATCACCATCAGTTTTTTCGATAAACGAGCCTTTTGTCAACGGGTTCGAGTCAAGTCACCGAAAATTAACCTAAAAAGGTATTGGTTCCTAGTGCTTTCCGTTACCGTTGGGACGACCGTTCTTACCAATGCCCAGATCATGGAGTCTACCTTGTTGGATTTTCTGAAAAAGATTATTCGAGTTCGTTACGCCCAAACAGTAGAGAGCAGCGGAGGCATCTTTGACTCGATCTTTTTCGATAATACCTGCGTTGTGTAACCACTGAGCGAGGGCGACGTGAAAATTATCGGGAGTTAACTCGAATTCTTTACCGCCCAACTTGGCCCAAAATTTGGCACGACGCTCTAAAGTACAATTTCTCTTCTCATCGTGAAGTTCATGAATCTCTTTCATGATTTCATGGGCTGGCGAAGGGTTTTTGGGTTGGGGCATAACCGAAAAAATTTATATAAATCTATAAGAATAAAGAAGCCCCCCAAGGCAATCTTAATTATTATATAATTTTATTATAAAGTAAGGGGATGGCCACCTATTTACCCTTTGTTTTCAGGCATTTAATGAATAAAACCTCTACCTGTTTTATCATCGATTCTTTGCTTTAATTACTTTTCCCGTGGTCGCGACAGGACTCGAACCTGTGACTTCTACAATGTGAATGTAGCGCTCTAACCAACTGAGCTACGCGACCTCACGGAAAGGTTAAAAATATTCGCCGGATTATTATTCAGCAAGCCACTTTTTCTTTCGCTGGGCTTGCTTTGTTGGGGTTTACGCCAATCTTTTGGCTATGTCCGTTACCGAAAAACCCACTCTTCGTACAGCCGATGAGCGTTTGATTCTCCTGACCCCTGCGGCGGGAGTAAAGGTACGTTCCTTAGCTGAGCGGGAGGCAAACGGACGATACCTCCGCGTGGCTATTTCAGGGGGAGGGTGTAACGGTCTATCCTACAAGTTGCGTTTCGTTGGTGACACGAAGTCGGGCGATATTTTGGTTCAATCGCAGGGAGTTGATGTCCTCGTCGATCCTAAGTCGGCTCTTTATCTTCGCGGCACTCATTTGGATTATTCCGACAAAATGATTGGTGGCGGTTTTAAGTTCTCCAATCCCAACGCCAAGGCGAGTTGTTCCTGTGGAGAGAGTTTTTCCCTCTGATTTCTCGTTTTTCTCTGGGCGTGCTTCTCTTCGGTCGTGAACATGGGAGATGTTGCCATTGGCTCTAAATCATCACTAACTTCGCTTTGTGTTTACTCTGCTTAAGACTGATACGACGACGGCCGCCCGATTAGGTGTGCTCAAGACTCCTCATGGTGAGGTGCGCACCCCGGTGTTTATGCCTGTTGGTACGCAAGCGACAGTCAAAGGGTTGACCCCGCAAATGGTGGCCGATACGGGCGCCCAAATTCTTCTAAGTAATACCTACCATCTCAATCTACGACCAGGTCGTGAGATTGTTAAGCAGGCAGGTGGCCTTCATCGCTTCATGCACTGGGATAAGCCGATTTTGACGGACAGCGGAGGCTTTCAGGTTTTTTCACTCGCTAAGTTTCGTAAGGTGACGGACGAGGGAATCCATTTTAAATCTCACCTCGATGGCAATCCGCTCTTTCTCGATGTCAAAGAGTGCCTCGCTATTCAAGACGCGCTGGGGTCGGACATTGCTATGGTACTCGATGAGTGCCCACCTTGGCCCTGCGAGCGAGAAGCTTGTGAAGTCGCTGTCACTCGGACCATTCGTTGGGCAAAAGAAATGTTCCAATTGGCTAAAGACACGGGTTTCCTAGCCTCAGGACGTCATCTTTTTTGCATTAATCAAGGTTCGGTTTTTGCTGATTTACGCCAACGGTGTGCGGAGGAATTAGCCGCCGTCGATTTTCCAGGCTTCGCCATCGGAGGTGTCAGTGTTGGTGAGCCAGAGGAAGAAATGTTAAGACAGGTTGGAATCGCGGCCCCGCTTTTGCCTAAGAATAAACCTCGTTATGTCATGGGCGTTGGAACGCCTCCGCAATTGCTCCGTATGATTGCTTTGGGAGCCGATATGTTCGACTGCACGATGCCGACGCGGATTGGTCGACATGGAGGTGCGTTTACTCCCGATGGCCCCATCAATGTCAAACACTTGCGTTACCGAGAGGATCACCGTCCGTTGGTTGAAGGAATGGATAACTACACCTGTAAACACTTTACGCGGGCTTATTTAAGACACTTGCATCATGCCACGGAGTCGTTGGGTGGCACATTGCTAGCCTTGCATAATATTCACTTTTTACAGGATCTCATGAATCAAGCCAGAGAGCACATCGCTGCGGGTGATTTTGCCGCATGGTCCAAAGCTTGGTGCGAACGCTATGAAGCGGGAGCCAAGGATGAGATTATCGATAAAGACTAAGGAGAGTTGAGTTTCCCCGACAAGAAACTCCCGACTTACATCTTAGCCTGAATAATCTCTTGGATATTCCCCGTTTTTAGACCTTCGGGGTTAACATTCACCGTTGAAACACTGAAAGAAGTACTACGGCGTTTAAAGGTTAAGACGAAATTCGTAATCAAAGAACTCTCTCCAGGGAAAAGTTCATTCTTTCTCTCAATCATACTGGTAACCAAATTTTCCGCCTGTTCGGCATCGGAGCCAGGAAGGGCGGCAATTTTGGCTTTTGCCTCTTTGATTTTTTCTGGTCCCTCAATGGCGGCGTTCCAAATCAAAATAGCGACATTCATGGCACCTTTCGCTGCCAAACGGTTATCTCCCGCTTGTTCGAGGAGGGGTTGGCTAAACTCCGCCAAGCGATCCGCAATGGTTTTTACTTTGGGACCTTTGTTCTCTTGAGGAGGAACTGGAGAACTGAAGTCTCTTTCAATGGGGCGTGGCTTTCGGTTGCCAAAAGCACCATTGGTTTGTCTGCGAGAGCGGGGGGAGGACATGCGAAACCTTCTCCCGATTTCAATCAATACCCACGGGCTGGGCAAGCCCATTCCCCTTGGGGCGTCCCTTGACAGTTGGCCAGAATCTAGCCACCCTGCCTAACATTGAACGTCAGCTCTCGTGTCTAATTACAACAAAGTCATTCAAGCCCATCGCCGAGACCACCTCGCCAATCCCAAGTCTCTGCCCTCAGGCGTGCACCGATTTTTTGAAAGCACGATGATTCCTTTGCCGCTTGAGCAAGTCTTCGAATTTTTTTCCAAAGCAGAAAATTTACAAAAAATTACTCCACCCGAATTAGATTTCAGAATTTTAACTCCTTTGCCGATTGTGATGGGGCAGGGCACGTTGATTAATTATAAATTGAAATTGCATGGTCTTCCTTTCGGTTGGCGCACCCGTATTATTCACTGGGATCCACCTCATGCTTTCGCCGATCAACAATTAAAAGGGCCTTATTCCCTTTGGTTACACTATCATAATTTTTATGATGAAGGAGGTAAGACGCGGATGGATGATGAAGTCCTTTACCGACTTCCTTTTTGGCCGATGGGCGAAATCGCTCATCCTTTCGTTCGCGGACAAATCGAAAAGATTTTTTGGTATCGCCGTAAAAGTATTCGCGAGTTGCTAAAAGTTTAGGCGTGTCGCGAGAGAACCTCGGGTAATTCAGATAAGGCGTAAATAAAAACGTCCGCGCCAGCTTTGACTTTGGGGCGGACGGCGTAGCGACCGAAGCCGATAAAGGTATCGAGGTCTTCTTTGACTTCCAAGTCACTGGCTCCATCGCCGACCAAAATCACAGGTTTCGCCTGAAACTCGTTACGCAACTTTCGGGCGATAACATTTTTACCTTTGGTTTTGGAAGTGGGGCATGACTCGTTGTAGCCGGCATAACTTCCATCGCTTTTGAATTTTAAATCCACCGCCTCGACTCGTTCGATACCGAGATAATCAGCCAAGGGGCGAATGGCTTGGGTGAAGCCACCGCTAACAATCGCTATCGTCCATCCCGCTCGACGAAGGGCTTTTAAACTTTCCACAGCTGTGGGTTCAACTTGTGCAATGTACTTTTGTCCAATGGACTCGAGTTCAGCGAGGGTGGGCTGAATCATCTCCAAGCGTTTAGCAAAAACGGATTCCATGGGGGTTCCGCCATTCATCGCCGCATTGGTCATCTCTTCGACCGCCTTGAAAACTTCGGGTCCACGGAGTCGACCCAATTCATCCACCCCTTCGATGGCCGAGAGGGTTGAGTCACAATCAAAGAGTAGAAGTTTGGCTGCCACGATGCACTACAAGACCCAAAGACCCGAAGGTCAAGTATCGCTCTAAGGTCTTATTTTTCCAATAACTTCATCAAGCCAGTTTCATCTAAAATCGTAATTCCGAGCTCTTGGGCTTTGGTGAGTTTGGATCCGGCTTCTTCACCAGCGACCACGTAATCAGTGTTCTTACTGACGCTCCCTGAAACTTTACCGCCCGCTTTTTCAATTAAATCACGTGCCTCATCGCGTCCCATGGTCGGTAACGTTCCAGTGAGCACAAATGTTTTTCCCGCAACGCCAGCCACGGTCGTTGTGGGTGTGTTATCGATGAGATTTAGTCCCGCTTTGCGCATCGCTTTCACCCAGTCGCGGTGATTGGGGTCGCTGAAGAAAGAAGTAATCGATTTCGACACTTCGATACCCACTCCGCTGATCACTGATTCTGTCGTGATGCCGCCTTTTTTTCCAACGTGAGTGATGAGTAAATCATCCAACTTTGCTTCCTCTAAGGCGTCGATGGATTTAAAATGACGAGCAAGGTCTTTGGCGGTTTGCATTCCGACATTGGGAATACCGAGGGCGTGTATGGCTCGCCATAGCTCGCGATTCTTAGCTGAAGCAAGACTCGTCATCATATTATCGACAGACTTTTCTTTGAAGCCTTCTAGCATCCGCCATTCCGACTCTTTTAATTGCAGGGCATCAACGGGGGCATCGACTAAACCCAGCGAGACGAGTTGTTCTGCGACAGCGTCACCCAGGCCATCAATATCGAGACATTGCTTGGAAGCAAAGTGGACCAAGCGACGAATTTTCATCTCCCGCGAGGGTGCTCTTAATTTGTAGGCGGCTTCATCTTCCAAGCGAATCGCATCGAGCCCTAACTCTTCTAGGCGTTTTTCGAAGTTAAAGGGTTTCGCTTCTCGGGGTCTTTTTTCTAAAACGACTTGTAAAATCTGCGGAATAATTTCACCGGCTTTTTGAATGCGCACCGTATCGCCTTCACGAATATCTTTTCGTTTAATTTCATCCGCATTATGCAGAGTTGCGCGAGCAACCGTCGATCCGGCTAAAAGAACAGGTTCTAATTCGGCTACGGGTGTTACGACGCCCGTTCGTCCTACTTGCATACTGATGGCTTTTAGCACGGTCTCGGCTTGATCGGGAGGGAATTTAAAGGCTACGGCCCAATGCGGGAATTTACTCGTGTAGCCTGCACGTTCTTGTTCGGCGAGACGATTGACTTTTACCACCGCACCATCGGTCGGGTATGGCAATTTTCGACGTAGGTTGTCGAGTTGTCCGATGGCTAACCAAGCATTATCGATTCCTTCTTGTAGCGGTAAGTCATCCCAGACAGGAAACTTCCAAGTCTTCAATTGATCTTTAAATTCTCTCAGCGATTTAAACGCAGGTGGTTCGCAGGTGCCGAGTCCATAGCAGATGATGCTAAGGTTGCGCCGCTTGGCTTCTTCTAAGTCGAGAAGCTTAACGGTTCCTGCGGCTAAGTTTCGAGGATTGGCGTAGAGTGCTTCACCTTCGGCTTCTCGCTCGCGGTTCAGTCGTTCAAACTCCGAAAGCTCCATGTAGATTTCTCCTCGAATCTCGAGAAAATCAGGAGCGTTTTTAATGTTTCGGGGTATGGTTTTAATGAGGGAAACATTATGAGTAACATCATCTCCTCGCACCCCGTTACCGCGCGTTACCGCTCGAATAAACCTCCCTTTTTCGTAGGTGAGTGAAACCGCCACGCCGTCGACTTTCGGTTCAACAATCAATTCAAGGTTTTTACCTCCGAGGGCTTTTTTGAGACGGTCACCAAAAGCGCGAAAATCAGCCTCATCATAAGTATTATCCAACGAGAGCATCGGTTCTCGGTGATCTTGTTGTTGAAATCCTTCAGCTTTATCGTCGCCAATCCCTAAATCGGGTCCCGCATACTGTGGGTAGCGTCTCTCAAGGTCATGTAATCGATCAACTAACTTATCGAATTCGTAGTCGGAAATCTCAGGATCATGCTTTTTTCGATAAAGTTCTTCATGCCGCATGACCTCTTGGCGTAGTCTTTGTATTTCTTTACGGAGGTCTTCGGACATGGTTAAAAGACGTTAAGCTTTAGGAGGTAAAAGGGGAAGACGATAGATGGTTTTTTTACGAGTTTTGCTGTCATTTTTCTTTGGTCAAAAGAGCGATTGAAGGGTTCGCTAAAGTCTAAACCTTAGAAAATCGAGATGGTCAGCCTGAACGGTTAGATAACCTCGTCTCGATGTCATGGCATGAGCTTCGTCGGTGGCTTTTGAGTTGCTTTAAGCCCCAAACTCTCGGGGAGAGAGGTGAACGCTTGGCGGAAAAGTATTACCGCAATCAAGGTTGTACCATTTTGGCACGCAACTGGCGTTCGGGTGTCGATGAATTAGACTTGGTGGTTCTTGATGGGGTAGTTCTGGTTTTTGTAGAGGTGAAAACCCGAACGGCTGACTGGGGTGGGGCAGGGTATCGTGCGGTGAACTATCGAAAAAAGAGGGCTTTGCAGAGAGCGGCGATGGCCTGGTTGAGGCAAATTGGGGGTGCTCCTCACACTCGATTTGATGTCATAGAGGTTATGGTTTGCCAAGGGGGCACCGTCCGTTTGCTTCAACACCGGGGTATACCCCTTTTTCGCAAGCATTCCTTTTGAATCCGATGTCCGACACCGACCGTCATCCCTTTCTCGCTGGTTTGAGTAAGCACCGTGGAGCCCAGCCTACTTGCTTGGTTATCTTTGGTGCCTCTGGCGACTTGGCTGCACGCAAACTCTTGCCCGCTCTTTATAATTTGGCGGTCGATAGTTTATTGCCTGCGGATTTCACCTTAATTGGTTTTGGACGAAAGCCTATTCCCGATGCAGAGTTTCGACAAAGTTCCTCGAGTGACATCGAAAAGTTTTCCCGACGTGAATACCGCAAAGATATTTGGAAACGGGTTTGCGATCATACTTATTATCAAGCGGGTGGTTATGATGAGTTTGCGGCTTATGAAGGATTAAAAGCTAAAATTGCGTCAGCGGAGAAGACGGCGGGGCGTCCTTTACAGGTGGTCTTTTATATTTCAACCCCACCGACTGTTTTTGAAGCGATTTTAGAAAATCTGGGAAAGTCTGGTTTAGCATCGCGTGGTCTAGGCACCGCCTTGGAAAGTAAAGTGATTATCGAAAAGCCCTTTGGACGAGATCTTGCTTCGGCTGTGCAACTAAACACGGTTGCTGCTCGTCATTTCCAAGAGCCTCAAATCTACCGTATCGATCACTATCTCGGTAAAGAGACGGTGCAGGACTTATTGGTGCAACGCTTCGCCAATCCTATTTTAGAACCCCTCTGGAATAATCGTCACGTCGACCATGTTCAAATCACCGTCGCGGAAGAGTTGGGCGTCGGTTCTCGCGGTGGATACTACGATCACAGCGGTGCCACTCGGGATATGTTGCAAAATCATACGATGCAACTGTTGGCGTTAACCGCCATGGACCAGCCTGCTTCACTTTCGGCTGAGCATATTCGTGATGAAAAAGTTAAGTTACTTCAATCGGTTCAACCACTGCGTTTAGGTTCGGGTGGTGACGCGGTACGAGCCTACTATACGGCAGGTCTGTCGGGTGGCGAAAACGTGGTCGGTTATCACCAAGAAAAAGATATTCCTGCTTCATCATTCACCGAGACTTTTTGTGCACTCAAACTTTCCATCGATAATGCTCGTTGGAGTGGCGTTCCTTTCTATATGCGTTCGGGTAAACGTCTTGCTCGAAGGGTTTCGGAGATTGCCGTGCAATTTAAGCAGCCTGTTTCGGGCTTGTTTGCTGGCGATTCGCGTTACGACATCGCTCCCAATCGATTAGTGATTCAAATCCAGCCCGATGAAGGAATGACTTTGGTTCTTAATTCGAAAGTTCCAGGTTTGGAGCCTCGCACTCAACCAGTACGATTGAGTTTCCGTTACGCTACGACTTATGGATCCAATACGCCAGAAGCCTATGAGCGTTTGATTTTAGATGCGATTGTCGGTGATCGCACTTTGTTTATTCGAGGAGATGAAACCGAAGCCTCTTGGCGTCTCTTCACCCCGCTTCTGCAATCATGGGAAAGAGAGGGTAAGCAAAATCTGGAAACTTACGCTGCCGGCTCTTGGGGTCCCTCTGGTGCGGATGTCTTATTGGCCGCTCAAGGTCACGCTTGGCGTAACGCGGGTCGTTAAAAACGATGGCACATCCCATTTTAGATACTCTTCCAGGTTTCCCGCATAAAGTCTCTGCTGCTTTAACAGCCTTGGATAAGGCGTGGGCGGAGGAGGGTGAGGAAGCGGCGCGTGCCTCACAAATGAATCTGGTGCTAATGTTCGGTGCGGGAGTGAAACCTGAGGATGCTCAAGCACGCTTTGATGAAGCCGTGCTCTTTGCTCAGCGCTATCCTTGTCGAGTGATTGTTCTGGCAGCACGTTCTGCGGCGGAATCAAAAGCTCCACTCGAAGCGAAAGTTAATGTCGTTTGTTTTTTTGATCCTGCTCGACGTGGCAAACGTTGCTGTGAGGCGCTGATGTTGGCGCATGGTAAACCTTCTAATGAAATTGAATCGCTCGTCTCCACGTGGCTCGAAGGCGATCTCCCCGTTAACTTGTGGGTGCACGGTGTGACGGATGAGGAAATGGATCCGTGGTTGTCCTGGACCCAACGTTGTCGACGTATTGTTGCGGATCGCAGTTTAATCGGAAACGATTTCTTTTCTTTGCCTTTCCCTAAGCCCTCCTGTGTTCGCGATCTCTCGGTGGCACGTTGTTTACCCGTAAGGCAAGCTTTAGGACAATTTTTAGCTGCGCATTCGCCAGAGTTATTGGTTCGCGGACTGAAGTCTGTTACCCTCAATCACACGCCCTCGATGCGAGGCGAAGCCGCAGGTTTGTTGAATTGGATGCGTGATTGTCTGCAAGGCTGTAGTCGCGTTTCTGGTCTACCTTTGCAGGCCACTTTTGAACTCTCAGAAGAGGCACCCGTGGGTGATAATCTCGATGCCGAGTGGAGTTATGAAGATGGAAGCCATTTTTCCTGGGAGCATGCGGAGCAGGGCACTTGGGCGGGCTTAAAATTTAGTCACGACAATACCGTTGAGTCTATGGCTCAACGCGTGGCTTTCATGGGTCCCTCGGAAGCTCTCTCCGAAGCAATTTTCTTCTAAGATTAAAAACGTACGCCACTTTGCTTTAGCCAATCGACCATTTGCTGGAAAGCTTTGGCGCGATGACTGATTCGATCTTTTTCGCTCGGTGAAAGTTCACCAAACGTTTTATCAAATCCACTCGGGACAAAAAGAGAATCATAACCAAAACCTTCGGTGCCGACTTCTTGTTCAAGGATTCGGCCCCAGCATTGACCAAGAAATTTCTGCTCCTCTCGATTTGGTCCCAGTAAAAGCAAGTGGCATTCGAAGCGTGCTCCGCGTTGATGAGCGGGGGCTTTTTTTAAAGCACTTAAAAGTTTCTGACGGTTCTGTGCATCGGAGGCACCTTTGCCTGCATAGACAGCGGAATCAACGCCCGGTCCGCCTTGTAAAGCATCACAGCATAAACCGCTATCGTCTGCCAGTACCCACGATTTGGCAGGGGCGATTCGACGCAGGGCTTCGCCTTTTAAGCGACAGTTGCCAGTAAAGGTGCCAGTGATTTCTTCAACATAGGGCATGCCACCCAGCTCTTTGGCGGAATGAACGCGAATGGGTAATCCCACTCGATTAAACATTCGCCCAAATTCCTCTGCCTTATGGGTATTACCAGTGGCTAAATAAAGATGCATGGGGTGACAGTGGTTTGGAAAGGTAAATGGGTAAAGTTTTATGGCGCTTTTTGTTTAGGCTTCGCTCTCGCCCTTGACCTCTTTTTATGGCCTAATTTGCTTGGTCACAATGTCTATCCGCTGTCTCATCACTGCTGGTCCAACGCGCGAGTTTTTTGATCCCGTGCGTTTTATCAGTAATCCCTCCTCGGGGAAAATGGGTTTTGCTTTAGCCGAAGCAGCGTCAGCTCAAGGTTGGACAGTTGATTTAGTCGCTGGACCTGTTGCTTTGCCTGAACCTGGAGGGGTGATGCTTTACCCCGTTGTGACCGCGGAGGAAATGTTGCGACAAACCGATGCTTTATTCGGTCCTTGCGATGTTTTAATCATGACCGCGGCAGTCAGTGATTGGCGTCCCAAAAATTGCTTACCCGAGAAATTAAAAAAAACCGGGAAAAATCTAACCGTCGAATTAGAGCCCGTTCCTGATATTTTGGCAACCTTGGCTCAACGTCGACGACCCGACCAACTCCTCGTTGGGTTTGCCGCTGAAACCGAATCGGTTGAAGAAAACGCACGACTTAAGCTTACACAGAAGAAAATCGATTTCATTGCAGCGAACTCAGTTGCTGGTTCTTCCGGTGCTTTTGGTCGAGATGACAATCAATTAATTCTTCTCGGTCACGAAGGCTATCGTCGTGTGATTGGTCCAGCTTCTAAAAAAATCGTCGCCCAAAAACTCATTGCTGAACTGAGTGCGGCTTTGGCAACTCGTTCTTGTTGATATGGCTAATCGTCGCTTTAGTCCACTGGATCGAGTTCTCGGCCGAATCGATGGGTTAGATGCCCAAAATTTGGCTATCTTAGCTCGACGTTTGGAGCGCGAGCGCGACTTGATGGAGACGGTTTTGGACACCCTGCGCGAAGGGGTGATTGTTTTAGCAGCCGATGGCTCGATTGATTATGCGAACTCAGCAGCGGTACGTTTGTTAGGTGTGAGCAACGAAGCCGTCACTGGTGCTGAATTGCGTCGATTATCTCCTGATATCGCCCAAGCCCTTTCTTTACCTGTTGAAGCCGAGGCAGTGAATCGGGAGATCGAAGTGCGTTATCCTGAGCCTCGTGTCTTAAGATTACACCTCGCTAAGGTTGGTGGTATACATGATTCTGATCGGGCGAGAAGTGTGGCGGTTTTGAGCGATATAACGACAGAACGCGTACAAACAGAATCGCGTGTCGAAAGTGAGCGAATTGATTCGATTGTCGCTTTAGCTGCAGGGGTAGCTCACGAAGTAGGCAATCCACTTAATGCCATTGGCATTCATTTACAGTTATTGCAACGAGAGGCAGAAAAGTTGGGCGACTCGGCGGCTGCGAAAAAAGTCCGTGAAGCTGCCGAAGTTTGTCAGTCGGAGATTCAGCGCCTAGACGGAATTGTTCGTGATTTTCTTGGAGCAATTAGACCAGCTTCACCGAACCTCACGGACACCGATGTGGTTGCGGTCGTTGCGGAAGCGATGACTTTGCTACAGGACCAGTTAAAACAATTGGGTGTGCGTATCTCGGTCGATGTCGCTAGCGAAGTACCTTTGATTTTGGCGGATCGTAATCAAATCAAACAAGCTCTTTTTAATGTTTTAAAAAACTCTCTCGAGGCGATGGATCGAGGTGGTGACATCTTCATTAAGATTTCTTCGGATGACGATTGGGTCGTTTTAGCCGTTAAAGACACGGGCGTTGGGATTCCTGCCGATAAATTGACGCGAGTTTTTGATGCCTATTATACGACCAAGGAGTCGGGCGGCGGTTTAGGTATGCTGATTTTACTCAAGATATTAAGAGCTCATGGAGGCACGGTGGATATTCAAAGCACTCCACAGGTCGGTACCACGGTCACTTTGCGCTTTCCCCTCAAACATCGTCGGGTGCGTACTTTGGATGCACCTCGGGCTTGAAACTTCGTGTAATCTCTTCACTTTAAGAGTGTGAAAGTGATTCGAGCTAAGTCTGCTGGATTTTGCTGGGGCGTGGAACGGGCAATCGATATTGCTCGCGAATACGCTCATCAAGGACGTTACCCCGTCTATACGGATGGTCCGCTCATTCATAATCGCCAGATGATGGATGTTTTAACTCAAGAAGGTATTCGTGAAGTAGGGGATTATCGCAGTCAGTCGCCCTTGAATGTTTCAAGTGAAGGTCAGGATCAGGCAGTCATGGTCGTTCGTGCCCACGGAATTTCTCCTGAACGCCGTGCTTATTTGAAATCTTTGGGCATGGAGTTTCGCGATGCGACCTGTCCCGATGTGGGAATTATTGCTGGCAAGGTTCGCCTTCATGCCAAAAAAGGTTTTGCCACGGTAATCTTTGGTGATCCAAAACACCCCGAGGTGATTGGTCTTTTGGGTTATGCCGAAAATCGTGGTCATGTTATCACTTCGATTGCCGACATTGATGCTTTACCCCCGCTGGGTGAAAAAGTCTGTATGGTTTCACAGTCTACTATGTTCACCGATGAATTTGAAAAATTAGCGGCACATCTACGCGCTCGATACCCTGCGGTGGAAATTTTTGATACCATTTGTGGTGCCACGAAGGATCGCCAATCCGATGTTGTCGAATTAGCTAAACAAGGGTGTGAAGCGATTGTGGTGATTGGCGGTCGTCACTCCGCCAATACGGTCAAACTCGCCAAACTCGTTGAGCGACAAGGCTTGCCTTGTTTTCACGTCGAGACGGCTGCTGAACTCGATTTCCCGACTATACAACGTTATCAGGTTGTTGGGGTGACGGCAGGAGCCTCTACTCCCGCCTTCTTGATTGATGAAGTTTGTGAAAAGTTGGCAAAATTGCCCTAATCTAGTATCTCTAATTATAAATTTCACGGTTTTTTGTATTAATTAAAAAATCAGTTGGCCTTGCGAAGGGGGAGGGGTGGCTTATTTTGAAAAGGAAATCACTATGTCACTCGTCGCCATCATCCTGCTTGTTTTCCTGGGTATCCTTGTTTTCGCCGCCATTTTCTTGGTCGGCATTTATAACACTTTGGTCGCTTTGCGAAATCGTTTTCGCAACAGCTTTGCTCAGGTCGATGTCCAGTTAAAGCGTCGGTACGACCTGATTCCTAATTTAGTCGAAACAGCCAAAGGCTACATGGCCCATGAGCGTGGAACGCTTGACGCTGTCATCAGTGCTCGTGCTAAAGCAACGCAAGCGAACATCAAATTTGCTGGTAATCCTACGGATCCAGCAGCGATGCGTGAACTCGCTGAAGCTGAATCGGGCCTCTCAGGTGCACTCGGTCGTTTAATGGTAGTTTCGGAAAACTATCCTCAGTTAAAGGCTGATTCGACAATGAATCATTTGATGGAAGAGTTAACTTCTACCGAAAACCGTATCGCTTTTTCTCGTCAGGCCTACAACGACGCTGTTCTTGATTATAATAATAATCGAGAAGTCTTCCCTAATCTTCTTTTTGCTGGTGCCTTTGGTTTTACCCCTGCCGAGTTATTTAAGATTGAGAGTGAACAAGAGCGTGCTGCACCCAAGGTCGCTTTTTGACCTAAAAACTGACTCATTGGAGTCAGTTAACAGACGATGAATTTCTTCAAAGCCCAAGATGAGGCCAGGGGGAGAACCGCCAAACTGGTGGCTATCCTTGTGGTGGCCGTGCTTTCACTGGCAGGTTCTCTTTATGTGTTAGCGGTGCTCGGTGAAGCAAAATTGGGTATGCCATTGGATTGGTGGCAGCCGAGGATGTTTTTAGCGACGAGTGGTGTTGCTCTAGCCGTTATTATCGGGGGAAGTTTACTAAAGATTTTTGAACTCTCAAAAGGAGGAGGGGCAGTGGCGGCGAGTTTGGGTGCTCGACTTGTTTCTCCTCACACTGCGGATACTCGTGAAAAACGTTATCTCAATATTGTTCAGGAAATGTCCTTAGCTTCGGGCATGCCTGTGCCCGATTGTTATGTGATGGATGGAGATGAAACCATTAATGCTTTTGCGGCTGGCAATGATCCGAAAGACGCCGTTGTCGGAGTCACTCAAGGTGCCTTGAAAAATCTCAATCGTGATGAATTACAAGGAGTCATTGCCCATGAGTTTAGTCACATCGCCAATGGCGATATGCGATTGAATATTAAAATTATTGGGATGATTGCCGGGCTCACTGCTTTGGCTGGATTAGGGTATATCCTTTTGCGAGCAGGTTTAAGTTCGCGCTCTTCGAATGAGAAAAAATCGGCTTGGCCCATCGCCGTGGTGGGGTTGGTCGTTTTGATTGTAGGATGGATTGGGATGTTTTTTGCCCGCATCATCCAATCCTCGGTTTCCCGTCAGAGGGAATATCTCGCTGATGCTTCGGCGGTTCAATTTACCCGAAATCCTAAGGGGTTAGCCTCTGCCTTGGTTAAAGTAGGGCAGTTAGCTCGTCGTCCGCACGAGGTTTCCGTCGCTCAACTGGAGGCTCAACATTTATTCTTCAGTTCGACTGGTAGTTTTCTGGATTCTCTCTTTGCCACGCATCCTCCTTTAGTCGATCGAGTTCGCCGTATCGACCCCTCCTTCTCTGTGGACTTATCTGAACATGTTTTACCAGAGCGTGCGGATGAATCTGCAATGGAGAATTCTCCTTTGTCTGGCTTCAACTCAAGAACCAGTTCATTCTCTACTCCACTGTCAGAGCGTATTCCTTCGGATTTAGAAATTCAAGAGGCTGTTCGTTTTAAAGGGCGGATTCCTCAAGAGTTGCGGGAAGTAAGTCAGGAACCGATTGGGGCGATGGCGATTGTTTTGGGTTTAATTTTAAGACAGGATCCTGTTTTAAGAACGGCACAAATCGACGGTGCGCGTGCACTGGCTTCGGGTGAAGTGGTGAAGCAAACACTGGCGATAGAGCCTTGGTTAAGAGCACTTCCCCTTGGTTCGCGTGTGCCTCTATTGGACCTAGCGATGCCAGCTTTACGCCAACTTTCCACGGTACAGGTTTCAGCTTTCCGAGCCGCCATCAAGGAGCTCTCCTGTAGCAGTGAAGATGGAATGATGGTCATGTTGATTCACGCCTCGATGCGTCGTTATTTATCCGTTGCACCTGATGCTTTAGGGGCACCACCTCAATCGACGACAGTCTCCCATCACTTCGCTCGAGTGCTTTCAGCGGTGGTGAAGACATCGAGTGAATCCGTGATGGCACAACAAAATGCCTATCATCTGGGCGCTGCTGTTTTAGGCCTGGAGCAGTCCATTCAAACGACAATGTCAGCCGAGCAAGTAAACTTGGATCAAGTTCAAGAATCGTTAGCCGTCATTTCTGGATTAGGAGTTAACGATCGACGTTTATTCGTCCGTGCTTGTGGAGTGGCGATGCTAAACGACCAACGTGCCGAGCCCGCCGAAATTGAAATCGTGCGTGCCGTCGCTGACTCGCTGGGAATTACCTTCGCCGCCTAACCCTTTCCCATCGGTTAGGCCGATATCTTTAGCTCGCAATTAAACTTTCACCGGTCATTTCCGCAGGCTTAGGAAGTCCCATTAATTCGAGAAGGGTAGGAGCAATATCAGCCAGTCTTCCCGTGTTACGCAGCTTTAACTTTTGGCAGTCTTTGCCGTAGATAACGACCTCAACGGGATTGAGAGTGTGGCGAGTGTGAGGAGAGTTTTCTTCGGGCTCCCACATTTGATCAGCATTACCATGGTCAGCCGTGACGATGGCTTTTCCTCCGACTTGATCAATCGCTTGAAGCAGGACGCCGAGGCCTTGATCAACCGCTTCACATGCGCGACAAACGGCTTTGAGTGATCCGGTGTGACCGACCATGTCAGGGTTGGCATAATTCACCACGATTAAACCATACTTCCCTGATAGAATAGCCGCTTTGGCCATTTCCGTGACTTGGCTCGCCGACATTTCGGGTTTTTGGTCATAGGTGGCAACGTCTTTGGGGCTTTGGGCCATGCCACGCTCTTCGCCAGTGAAGGGTTCTTCGCGGTAATCGTTAAAGAAGAAAGTGACGTGGGGAAACTTTTCTGTTTCGGCGGTGCGAAATTGTTTGATACCTTGTTTAGCGACCCATTCGCCGAGAATGTTTACCATCTTGGGTGGTTTATCGAAAATGACGTTAGGACAAAGGCCCTTCTCGTAATTGGTTAAAGTCGCATAAAAAAGTTTAAGTAAATGCGGGCGAGGGAATCCTTTGAATTGAGGATCGATAAAAGCACGTGTGAGTTCACGAGGACGATCACCACGGAAATTAAAGAATAAAACGGAGTCTCCTTCTTTAATAAAAGCGGTTCCGCGAATGCGTGTGGCGGGAACGAACTCATCCCCTACCATAGAACTTTCTGTTGGTTTATCGTAATAAGCTTGAACAGCGGCACTAGCCGAATCGGCCTCTGGAGCAGGAGCTCCCGTTAAAGCATCGTAGGCGGTTTTGACGCGTTCCCAGCGGTTGTCACGATCCATTGCCCAAAAACGGCCGGAGACGCTGGCGATTTTACCAATACCAATTTTCGCTAATTCGGCCTCGCATTGTTTGAGATAGCCAAGACCGCTGGTGGGCGGGCTGTCACGTCCATCCATAAACGCATGTACAAAAACTTTGGTGATGCCTTCTTCTTTGAGCAGACGAACGAGAGCGTAAAGGTGGGGGAGGGTTGAGTGGACTCCTGCTTCTGAGCAGAGACCCATCAAGTGAACCGCCCCACCAGTCGATTTAACGTTCTCAACTAAACCCCGGAAAGCTTTGATTTCACGCATCGCTTTGGGGTTCGTTAAGCCCTTGTCGATACGGACGATTTCTTGGTCAACAATTCGGCCAGCTCCAATGTTTTGGTGGCCGACTTCTGAATTGCCCATAATGCCCACGGGGAGACCGACATCGAGTCCGTGTGCCAGAATTTCAGTTCGTGGCCATTGCTTGGTCAGTTCTCGTGAAACGGGGATATTCGCCACTTTGATGGCATTATAGGAGTCATGTTTGGGGTTATGATTTTCGCCCCAGCCATCACGAATCACGAGCAGTACAGGTTTCATAAAAAGTCCTTAAAGTAATAGAGGACTTTAACCCTCGGAGGCAAGTAGCACTATGCCTCTTCCCACTTACCTTTTTCTTTAATCAAATCCACAAGTCGATCCACGGCCTCTTCTTGGGGGATATTGAACTTCACCGGGGTTTTACCGACGTAGAGATTGATTTTCCCAGGTGCACCTCCGACGTAGCCAAAATCAGCATCAGCCATTTCACCAGGTCCATTGACGATACATCCCATCACAGCGATGGTGACAGATTTCAAGTGTCCAGTGCGCTCTTTGATTTTGAGTGTCGTCGATTGGATGTCGAAAAGTGTTCGACCACAAGACGGACAGGCAACGTATTCGGTTTTAGTTTGGCGACAGCGTGCACCCTGCAAGATGTCATAACCCAAAGTGAGTGATTTAGCGGTGGTATTGGGAGTCTCGCAGGAAAGTAAATCGCCGTAACCATCGACTAAAAGTCCGCCGGCAAAAAGAGAGGCTTCCAATAGTCGAGATTGGAAACCTGCATCAAGAATGACCGCATTGGCTTCCGTCACACGAATCCAAAGGGGGGAGTTAATCTTAGACTCGTATAAAACGCGGATAATTTCTCGATAAGTACCGAGGGCATGCAATCCAGGGGTAGGTTTTGACGCAGCGATGATTAAGCGACCGGCTGGGATTGAGGCGAGGGTTTTGGCCAAAGTCGTTATCGCTGTAGCATCGACATCGGCCGCTAGGATGGCTTGGTTTTTAATACAGGCGTCTGCCCAGTTTTTTAACTCTGTATCGTCTTCACTCGAAAAAGATTTAACCACAACGAGTGTGCAGCCTTCGCCAGCAAAGGGAAACTCTGAGAGCGGGAGGGTGGTTTGAACGAAAAGTGCGGGGACCGTCCTGCCCAGTGCTTTGCGTAGGGATAAAAGGGCTTGGTTGGAATGGCTGGAATGCAAATCCACCAACAACCCCTCAACGCGAGCTTCGCGCTGTTGATTGTGAGCATCGAGTACTTCTTTGGCGGCGGCTTGCCAATCATTGAGTCCAGAGGCGCTTCGAACGACCACGCGAACGAGTTCGTTAGAGCCCACACGGCATTTTTCTGAAAACTGAACGAGGGTAGAAGGTCGTCGAGAATAAGAAAAGGGATCAACGGGATCTCGAGGGAAAGAAATTTTCGTATTTTCCCCATTCTCTACCAATCGATCCGCTCGTGCTACGAGTTCGCGACAAACGGGAATCTCATGCCAAGGATCTTCCGTGAGAGAAACACGAATCGTATCTCCTAATCCATCGGCAAGGAGAGAACCGATGCCGATGGCGGATTTAATGCGAGCGTCCTCTCCTTCTCCCGCTTCGGTTACACCTAAATGCAAGGGGTAATCCATTTTACTTTCAGCCATTCGAGCTGCGGCCAGACGATAGGCTTCAATCATCACTTTCGGGTTCGATGATTTCATGGACAGCACGAGGTCTTTGAAGCCGTGCGATTCAGCAATGCGGACAAATTCGAGGGCAGATTCTACCATACCGAGTGGCGTATCGCCGTAGCGATTCATAATGCGGTCAGAGAGGGAGCCGTGATTTGTCCCAATGCGGAGAGCACGTCCTAAAGCTTTGGCACGAAGCACGAGTGGCGAAAAAGCCTCATGCAGACGGTCAAGTTCTTCTGCGTAGGCCGCATCGGTATACTCACGTACAGCAAACTTTTTCTTGTCCGCATAGTTGCCGGGATTGATGCGTACTTTCTCCACGTGCTCGATGGCTTCCATCGCTGCTTGGGGAAGAAAATGAATATCGGCGACGAGAGGTTGGGAGAAGCCTGCTGAACGAAATTCTTGATGAATTTTTTTTAAGGCGACGGCCGCAGCTTTGTTGGGGGCGGTGATGCGAATGATTTCACAGCCCGCCTCGGCTAGCTTGATGCATTGTGCTAAAGTGGCTGCGATATCTTCCGTGTCAGTCGTCGTCATCGACTGGATGCGGATGGGATTATTGCCTCCAACTCCAACATGGCCGACATTGACCACGCGAGTCAGTCGGCGCACGGTATGATGGCGCGATGGACAATAGTCTCCAGACATAACTCCATCACAACCGTTTTCGGGTTACTCGTCAACGTTCAGGCCAAGATTCCTCAAGCTCTATTTATCGCTAAACTGCACAGGCTTTTGCAAGTGTCGCTCGATAATCTGTTGTTTAATTTGTAATTCATTATCCCCTGAGCAACGGCGAACGTCATTGAGAATGATGTAAGCCATGAGCGAGAAGAGAAAAGCCATACAGATAAATTGCACAATCGTCACGACCTTGGTGTTTAGACCATTTTTGAATAAACGTCCCAAGGTGGCGATGAGCATATGGCCTCCATCGAGCACGGGAATGGGCATAAGGTTTAGAATCGCGAGATTGAGGTTAATCAAGACCGTGAACCAGAGAACACGTCGGAGATCATCGGAAATATTATAATAAGTTTTGCTGATGGAGATGACCGAGGCGAGTTGGTTGACTTTGATATCTGAATTGCGATCGAACAAACGACTCAAGGTCGTGAAGGTTTGTTGCACAATATGCGTACAAGTCTCCAGGGGGTTAAGGTGAGCGAGTTCGGGTGACGTGGAGAACTGAGCACCAATCAAAGCACGCTCCAAGGGTTTTACTCGTTTTACCTCAGCATCTTTCAGGACAAAATTACCTGTTTCTCCATTAGCTCGATTCCAGTAGAACGTTAAATCACGCTTCGTGCCACCTGTTGCATTTTCTAAATCTTGGAGCGAACGAAGGACGGAAAGCTCTTGTCCATCGACTTTATCTAAGACAGTTCCTGTTTTTAGAATCTCTTTGAAAGCGGAGTCTTCGGGGTACATGCCTAGGACCATCAGTTGATCACGGGTAGCTTTGGCGTCGGTGGAAAGTAAATCGCGGGTCACGGGCACCACGACGATTGTGTGAGGGTTTTGGTAATCTCCGTAAAGAATTTGTCCGACGGGGTTGGTGGTCGGGCTGATTTTAGGAGTCACTTTTACTAAGCGTTTTGTGCCTTTTTCGGGACCAGAAGTTTGTTCGACTTCGAGGGTGTGTTCCGTTGCGCCACCTTTGCGCATCAACTCCATGAACTCGGTTAAGCTGTGGATAGGTTTTTGATTGAGCGAGAGAATGCGGTCACCGCGACGTAGGCCACCTTTCTCGGCCGGAGAGTCGGGCAGAATTGTATCAACAATGACGCTTGAGCGAGGCATAATACCAGCCACCCTGATTTTATCTCCGCTTTGTGCGTTAAGTTTAACGATGGCTGGTTGAATGGTGATATCGAGTTTTTTGCCGTCACGAAGAATGGTGAATTTGCAGGTACGCACACCTTGGTTACTTTTTCCATTACCGAGTAGCACCGCTTCACTGATTTGTGTGAAAGTTTTTACAGGTTTATCATCAACGGCTAAAACTTCATCGCCTGAGCGAAGACCAGCGATGTAGGCAGGTCCAGGAGCACTTTGTCCAAGGCCTAGTTCGGAAAGTTGACCAGTGCTTGTCACTACTTGCTCTTGGACGTATCCAATCACGGTGGTTTTGCTTCCTTCTGGCACAGGCACGCCCGTGAACCAAAGAATCGTGGCCAAACCAAAAGCAAAAATGACGTTAAAGACCGCACCCATCACCGCGACAATCATTTTATCAGCGTATGAAATTTCAGGAAGTTTTTCCGCTTTCTCGTCGGTTTCACCTTCGATGGCCGAAGAGTCGCCCATCTGTGGCAGGGCAACATAACCGCCTAAAGGAATCCAAGCGATGCGGTAGTCAACTCCGTCTTTGCCCGTCCAGCCAAAGATTTTCGGCCCAAAGCCGATCGAGAACCTTTCGATTTTAAGTCCTCGTCGACGGGCAGCGAGGAAGTGACCTAGTTCATGGACGAAAATGGATCCTCCAAAGAAAAAGGCTAAAAGTAAAATCCCTCGAAGAGAGGTGGCGAGGTCGCCAAGTAAATTATTTTCCATAAAAGTTTAACGAGCGAAACCTGGAGCCAGTTTTGAAGCGATAGTGCGTGCTTCGGCATCGGCACTTAAGACATCTTCGAGAGAAGAAGGTTCGCGGGCAGAGCAAAGGTTTAGGGTTTTTTCTATGAGAGGTGCAATGCCAGTAAAGGTAAGTTTGCCAGCGACAAAGGCTTCGACCGCTATTTCGTTAGCAGCATTGAAGACCGCTGGTGCAGTTCCGCCAGTGGTCGCCGCTTGGCGAGCGAGTCGTAAGCAAGGGTAACGCTGCAGGTCGGGTGGCGACATATCGAGTTTAATAACATCCTGTAAATCCAAAATCGGGGCGGGGCAGGGTAGACGTAGAGGATAAAGAAGACAGTCTTGAATAGGGTAGACCATTGAAGGTGGGGAGAGTTGCGCATTGAGACTTCCATCCGTGAGAGTCACCATCGAGTGAATGATGCTTTGCGGGTGCACCACGACATCAATGCGGTTGGATGGAATATCAAAGAGCCAGCCTGCCTCGATGATTTCCAATCCCTTATTGGCCATCGTCGCTGAATCGATGGTCACCTTGGGTCCCATGTTCCAACTCGGGTGTTGTAGGGCTTGTGCAGGAGTTACTTGGGGAAGATCGGAAAGAGGTGTATTGCGAAAGGCTCCACCCGAGGCGGTGAGAACAAGTCGAGCTACTTCTTGACGAGGGCGATGACGTAAGAGTTGATGTATCGCGTTATGCTCGCTATCGATAGGTAAAATCGTTGACCCTGATTCTTTAGCGGTGGCGGTAACAAATTTTCCTGCCAGAACCAGAAGTTCTTTACTGGCGAGGGCGATATTTTTTTTGGCACGCAGAGCGGCAATCGTGGGTTTTAATCCAGAAGTGCCAACCACCGCGGATACGACTGTTTGCACCTCAGGTAAGCAGGCTACCTCAATCATGCCTTCGATGCCCTCGAGGATGCGCACACCAGGAAACTCGCCTGACTCTCTGGCATTCTTGGCTGCTTGTGCATTGGCGAGGGCAATCGTTTTAACATCAAACTCCTTTACCAAACTGATTAACTCGCGCCAATTGGAGTTGGCGGTCAGGCCTACGACCTTAAGTCGAGAAGGGTGAGCACGGGCAACGGCCAAAGTGGTCGTACCAATCGAGCCCGTGGCTCCGAGGATGGCAATTGGCCTATTTTCCATGCACGCAGGTTGGGTTTTGAGGCAACCGTGGGATATCTCCGTGGCAAGCCGGTTTCATCAAACTTGAGAAGCTTTATGCTTCTCCGCTTGTCTCTTTCGGTGTGTTTGTTTCCCTTCTCTCTATGACCACTCAGCCCAAGGATCTTCAAGGACTCTCCCATCTTGGAAATACCCAGAATAAACCTCAGCAAACCCTGGAAACATTTCCTAATCGCAATTTGGGCCGTAACTATTTCGTCGAGTTAACCACCGAGGAGTTCACCTGCCTTTGCCCAGCAACGGGTCAGCCTGATTTTGCTAAAATCACCATTAACTACGTTCCTGGACCTCGCATTGTTGAATCGAAGTCATTGAAACTTTATTTCTGGAGTTATCGTCAACAAGGAGTCTTCCACGAACATTTAACGAATAAAATTCTCGACGATTTAGTGGCAGCTCTCGACCCCGTTTGGTGTCAAGTGACGGGGGCTTTTGGTGTTCGTGGTGGAATTGGCATCACAGTACGAGCTGAATACGGCAAAAAACCTCAGTCGTGAAAAAACGTCCCGTCCAGATTGATGACGGGGCTTCCGCGAACTGGCCTGGGGTAAAACGGGTTTCGGATTATTTATCTCGGCAACGAGCGGGCCATCGTTTGTCAGCGCGCACTTGCCAAACTTATTTCCGAGCACTCAAGGGCTTTGCTTTATGGATGAAATCGCAGGGTGGTTGGGATGGCGACTGGTCGCAATTAACCGCCCGCAATTTACGAGACTTTGTGATTGAGCGTCAATCGACCCATCACCGACGATCCCTCCATAATCAAGTTTCGGCTCTTCGTTCTTTTCTAACCGATTTGCGTGAGCGTGGGGATATTCAATCATCTCCAGCGGCTGGTTTGGTTTTACCCAAGTTGCCAAAGTCTTTACCTAAATTTTTAACAGAAAATCAAACAGAAGCTCTCTTAGAGGCTCATTCCGAGGAGGAAGAAAGCGCCCTTACTCGGGCTCGTAATCAAGCGATTCTAGAATTGCTGTATGGAGGTGGATTGCGTGTCTCTGAGTTATGCGGGATAAGAAGTGGAGATTTGGATTTAAAAACAGGATTAGTGAAAGTCTTAGGTAAAGGCTCAAAAGAGCGTGTCATTCCTGTTGGCGAATCGGCCGTGGCTGCCGTCAAAACTTACCTTACCTTGCGTGGTCAACCCGTCCGAGGAGAACCTTTACTTTTAACATCGCGCCATCGGCCGATGCACCCTCGATCGGTACAGTTAATGTTAAAAAAGAAATTAATCCAAGCGGGCTTACCAGCGGATTTAACTCCGCACAAATTACGCCACGCTTGTGCTACGCATTTGCTTTCCAATGGAGCTGACTTGAGGTTGGTCCAAGAACAATTGGGTCACGCTTCGCTTTCAACGACGCAAATCTACACTCACCTGACCATTGCTAAATTGCGTGAGGTGCATCGGAAAGCTCACCCTCGCGCTTAAATCCTGTGGTTTCTGAAATTGCTCATGCTAAGTTAAATCTGTCGCTCGCCGTCACAGGACGAAGAGAGGATGGGTTTCATGAATTAGTGAGTTTAGTTCATGCGATTGCTTTAGCCGATGAGTTAGATTTTGAGCCAGGGGGTCCCTTTCGTTTGATTTGCGATGACAAGACTCTGCCAACCGATGAAACCAACTTGGTTTTGCGGGCAGCGCTGGCCTACCAAAAACAGGTTCCGTTTTGTCCGACTGGCACTTTTTATTTACGTAAATGTATTCCGAGTGGAGCGGGATTGGGTGGTGGAAGTTCGGATGCCGCTGCGGCTTTACGACTGCTGAATCGATCTATTCCGCAACCTCTGTCGGAGGACAATTTACGTTCGATGGCTGCAACCATTGGTTCGGATTGCCCGTTTTTTATTTCTGAACGTGCGGCTATCATGCGCGGAAGGGGAGAGCGTTTAAACGAAATTCCTAAAGTCAGCGCTCAGACGTTGCAACGACGCCGCGTTTTAGTGGTAAAACCTGCTTTTGCCATCAGTACGCCAGAGGCTTATGGTTTGTTGGCTCAATCAGGTCGCTATGCTGTTTCTGCTGATGTTGAACAATCGCTTCAGTCATGGTTGCAAAAGCCCAATCGTGATCCTTCTTTCTTAGGTAATACGCTCGAGGCTGCTGTTTTTCGGAAGTATATCGCCTTACCGACTGCTTTAGATAAAGTGTCTCATCGTCTCGGGGTGACTTTTCGAATGACGGGTAGCGGAAGTGCTTGTTTTGCCTTTTATCCCGAGGGAGAAACATCCAGCGAGGTTGAGTCTTTATTTAAAGAACTCTGGGGGCCTAGGGTCTGGTTTTGTGATACTCAGCTTTTCGGATAGTTTCGGCTTTACTGTCAGCCTGAGCCTCGCCTAGATGCTCTTACCAAAACAACTATGGGAAGCCTCAAGAAAAAGCGTCGTCTGAAAATGAACAAGCACAAGCGCCGTAAGCGCTCGAAGAGCTCACGTCACAAGAAGCGCTTGTGGGGCTAAGTTTTAAGGCAAAAGGCCTTAAAATCATCGAGGGTGACCTTTTTGGTCACCCCTTTTGTTTTCTGGCTTGCCCAATACCTAGGATAACCCCAAGTCTCATCCCTCACCTCTATTTCTAACCATGGCCCGCGAAACCGTAATCATTGAGTGCACTGAAGCCCGCAAGGAAGGCAAACGCCCCTCGCGCTATATGACCACGCGCAACAAGAAGCTTTCTCAAGAGAAGGTGGAATTAAAGAAGTATAACCCTTCTCTTCGTCGTCACACTCTTCACAAAGAGATTAAAGGATAATTATTTTTCTGCGTAAAATAAGAGGCCGAGGTCTTTCGAGATCTCGGCCTTTTTGTTTCATCATCAAGGATGACTTAGTGGGCTTGAGCTGAACGACGTTGCTGGCGCCACTTTGCGCGGTGATGTCTCGTCCAATCAAGCAAAGCTTGTTCAAATCCAATGTCCTTCCCGGCCTTTTCGGATTCAATCCATTTGTGACGGAGAATTTCCTGACGTTCAGCCAGAAATTCAGCATAGAGAGAGGACCTTGACGCCAGATCGCTGCCACTTGGCGTTGGTTTAGATTTTGGGGTATCAGAACTATCCCTCACGAATTTCAATAAGTACAAACTTTTGAATTTGGCAAGTCAGAGATGGGGAAACTCTTAAGCAGGCTGGTTGAGTTTACGTAGAACAGTCAATGCGATGGATTTGAAAACTCGGGCGGCGTTATTATCGGGATGGCTGATTACCACAGGAATACCATGGTCGCCACCTTGGCGAACGGCGGGATCAATCGGGACTTCGCCAAGAAGTTCAGTATCAAGCGCTGTCGCCACTTTTAATCCGCCTCCTTGGCCAAAGAGGTATTGTCTGTCGCCATTAGCTGATTCCAAGAAACTCATGTTTTCTGCCACGCCCAAAATGGGAATATTCACCTTGTTAAACATGGCAGCTCCTCGAAGAGCTACCGAAACGGCGGCGGTTTGTGGAGTAGTGACAATGACAGCGCCACTGAGGGCCATCGATTGGGCGATCGAAAGCTGGGCATCGCCTGTTCCGGGAGGTAAATCGATTAAGAGAACATCGCACTCCCCCCAACGAACATTGGAAGCGAACTGCGAGATGGTCTTCATAATCATCGGACCACGCCAAACCACGGGGGCATCGGCATCGATGAGCAATCCCATCGACATAATTTTTACTCCGAAATTTTCTAAGGGAAGAAGGACGTCGCCTTCCATTTCTGGACGGGCATTGACACCAATCATTAGCGGGACGGAGGGCCCATAAATGTCGCAGTCCATCAGTCCGATGCGACCGGTCTGGCCTTTTTCATTTAACGCACGGGCTAAGGCACAAGCGAGATTGACCGCAAAAGTGGATTTTCCAACGCCACCTTTGCCACTGGCGATGGCAATAATGTGCTTCACTTTGCCTACCCCAGCATCAGCGGGTAACTTAGCAGGTCCTGAAGCACCCAATGGAGTGACAGGGGTTGTTTTAGGTACGGTAACACTGATAGCGATTTCGGGATTCTGTATCCCAGCCCCTTGTAGAACTGACTCAATATCAGCGTATAACTTTCGGGGAATCGCGGCGTCGGCTGTCGTGACGGCAAGGCCGATGCTAACTTTGCCCTCGGGAGTCACCTCGACGCCTCGGAGGAGTCCAAACGATACAATATCGCGACTAAATCCTGGGTAGCGCACTTGGCCTAAAAGTTTAAGAATGCTTTCCTTATCCATCGACATGTGAGGGATTGAACTCTCAATGGACATTAGGTCAAACTGCTATCACTCTCATTTTAAGACTATGTATTTCTTCCGATTTATCCGCTGTCTAATCTGGGTAAGCATTTCCTTGTGTGGTGTTTCTTTGCCGGCACAGGATCGTGTGGTCATCAACGAGAGTATTGATGCCGAGATTAAGCGAGGAGTGATGCCGGTTACAATCCTTTGTGATGATTTGAGTTTAGCCTCGATGGTGAAGTTTGCCGTTAATGCTCATGGAGCTTTCAGTGTGCGCAATGGTTCCTCCTTGCAGGTTAAAATAGGACGAAATGGTGTTACGGCTGCCGTGGCTTGTGATAATCCTCGTGCTACTTTTCAAACTACAGTCGAAGCCAAGGATGAAGATGAATTAGCTTTGCGGGTGGCTGATGCCATTATTGTTGGCTTGGGACGTACTTGGCAATTGAAGCCACTTTTTGCAGATACCAAAGTTGCCTTTGTTTCTCGTTACACAGGGCATGCGGAAATTTACTCGAGCAATCTCATTTTTTCCCGCACTCGTCGCCTAACTAATTTGGCCAGCACTTCCGTTGCTCCTCGTTGGTCGAACGAGGGTAGTCGAATTTATTTTGTTACTTCCGCTCGTTCTGGTTTCCCTGAAATCTTTTCCACGAATGGTTCGGATAAACCTCGCAAGGTTATCGTTGATGTGCGCGGTGCTTTGGGTGGAGCGAGTTCTGGGCCCGATGGTCGTCTTGTTTTTGCCTCATCTAACAAGAATTCCATGGATATTTATGTGTCGGGCCCTTCGGGTGAATCGCCTCGAGCGGTGGTTTCGACTCCCAATGTCGATGCTGACCCCTCTTGGTCTCCCGACGGTACGCGCATTGTTTTAACCAGCGGTCCTTTAGGTCGCCCAGGGATTTATATCACCTCTTCTTCGGGCGGTGTCCTTAACCGCGTTTCTACGGGCTATAGTTATTGTACTGAGCCACGATGGAATCCCGTAGAGTCTTCTCTCATTGCTTTCACTTTTCAATCAGGTCGATTGGGTCTAGCCGTTGCCGATATTAAGTCGGGAACGATTACGCCCGTGCCCGTGACTTCTCCGCTTAACCTTTCGCACAGTTCGTGGTGTGCCGATGGAAGACATCTTGTGGCTACACAGGCGACGAATAATCGCTCCTGGATTGCCTTGGTTGATACTGTCACTGGAAAAGTGACACGTATCTCCGATGCCAAGTTAGGTGATTGCTCCGAGCCCGATTGCTGGGTTCGAGTGAATCGAAATTAATTATTCTTCAGGAGCGAACGGCGAAGGAGAAATCGATTCCATCGGTCTCTGGTAAAAATCAAGTTTCGAAAGTACTTCAAAGGGAACGACTTTTCCAACGGGGTATTTTTCGTAAGTTTCTTGGTCAACCATCACCATCAAGGTATCTGAGTCTTTTTCACGTGAGACAGAAAGATAGTACCACTTGGGTGATTCGCGACGAATCAACAGTTGACGGTCAGCAACGCGATAACGGGCAACGTGCGATCGTCCGCCAGTCGTGGGTCGAGCCACGACTTTGTATTCTTCTCGAGCTAAAAAGATTTCTTTGGGTATTTCGGTGCAGACTAAGTCTTTAGCCGCAAGAAATTTTGAACCCCAGGGTAAGTAGACTGTATCGCCACTAACTTTTTTGGTGACGAGAATAAAACGAGAGGCCGTCACATTATCCAGTTTCTTAGATTCGGGAATGGTGAACTCGTTCTTATCGTTGAGGGTTAATTCGGTGGCTTCAGCAGAGATAACCCAGGCCGCTAATTCAGCACCTTGATCGTGATTGAAGTCGCTCCACAGTGTTTTACGAACCTTCGGATCCACATTAATTTTGATGCGATTCTGCAACTCTTTCAGTCGCATCAAGAAAGGGTGTAAATCTTCGGCCCACTTGCGATTGGCTTTGGCTAATTCTCCGATGGAGCCAATCATATCTTTGTTACTTTCAGCGGTTTGAACGGCGTCTTTAATGCGAAAGTTTACGCGTTCAATCAAGCTGTTGAGATCGGTTAATTTAATTCTTTGCACTTCATCCCGAAGGTTAACCGATTCTTTAAGTGCCAGGTTTACTGACGGGTAGGCGGCAATAATTTCGGAACGAGCTTTTTCAAAGCCTGTATCATCGAGCATGGGAGCGAGAATGGCATTAAGAATCGCCTCTTGCTCTGCGATTTTATTAAAGATTTCTGGAGGAATAGGTTGGCGGAAAAGAAAAACACGAATGGTTTCATTCGTCGGAATATTCCATTTTTTTAATTCGTTGTCTAAAGGTGTTAAGTCGACCTCGCCTGTGATTCTGTAGGCTGAGCTTTCGGGAATTTTGAGTCGATTATAGAGCGTTTTGAGAACGGGTTGACTGCCGAACGGTTTCTCAAATCTCACGGCCTTAGCGGTGGCAGAAAATTCTTCAAACCCTCGAATTTCGTAATCGAATCGCTGTAAAGTCTCATTCGCTTTGGGGTCATCTTTAGCGATAACGCGAGAGGGCATGCCCAGAAGCCAGCTACCCGCGTCAGTCGTCAGTCCAAAAGTTAATGACCCGATGAGGGCCAGTAAGAAAGACGCAACGATGACAGTTTTTCGGAATTTAATTTCCTTGATCAAACCTGCTTCGTGTCGAGCGAGGATTCCCGCCGCTTGTTCTTGGGTGATTTGATCGACATTCGAAGCATCGGAAAGTCCGTACATCAAGAGTTTGCGTCGATCATCGGGATTAAGACGGATGGCTTCGAGTTGCTTCTCGGTTTCACTAACCTCGAGTCGTTTTCCAAGTTTGATTGCGCTACCAAAGGCAAAGTGATTACCCAGGGGCTCCCAGTCGGCTGCACCATCGATAGCGCAAAGTGTTTCCGCATTGACTGTGCCCTCATTAATTAGGTCCTGCACTTCGAACTCCGTTAAGGGTCCGCGTACTTCATTATTGATGTATAAAGCGAAGTGACGCATGGATGGCTGGTGGTCCCCGAGGGGTATCGATACAAAGTTCTTTTTTGTCCTTTTGTCGTACTCTAGGCAAGCCCATAGGGGGTATGGTTCCTCTTGGCAAAAGGGCTTTAAATCGTTACTTTTCTTCTTTCATGGCCAATCAAGGCATCAACCAATCGCAAAAACAAGTTCAGGGGCTTATCCTAACCCCTCAACTGCGTCAGTCTTTGCGTATTTTGCAAGTGCCTGCGACTGAACTTCTCCGAGAAATTTCGGATGAGTTGGCCGCCAATCCTTTGATTGAAGAAGTGGAGTCTCCCTCAGGCGAATCCGTTTCAGCTCTCTCTTCATCCGAGACGGACAATGAGGACGAAAGTCCTCGTGAACTGAATGTGGGAGATGATGATTTTGAGGCTCTTCGTCGAATGAAAGAAGACTGGGACGAAAGTTACTATGAAGAGATGCGTTCTCAGGGTTACACGCAGGAGGACGAAGAACGTCGCCAACATTTATTAGAATCTGTTACGGGCGAAGTTTCTCTTTCAGAACACTTATTAGAACAAGCTCGCACCGCTTCCGATGACGACGAAGTGCAGGAAGCATTGAAACTTTTGATTTCCTCGCTGGATGAACGAGGGTTTTTGGATGATGATTTATCAACGATAGCCTTGCGCTCAGGGCAGAGTTACGAGGCCGTGGTTAACGCGCATACCTTGTTGCTCGGATTTGATCCACCAGGGATTGGAGCTCGTGATTTGCGTGAGTGTTTTCTCGCACAATTGCGTCAACGCGGTCGAGGCTTGTCCCAAGCCGCACGATTGGTGGCCGAGGCTTGGGAACCTTTGATGGCACGGCGTCTTGATGAGTGTGGGCGGATTCTTGAATTAACCCCCGACGAGGTTCGTGAAGGACTCGCGGAATTGGCCAAATTAGAGACAGTGCCAGCTCGTCGGTTTACCCGAGATGAAAACCGCATGATTAGCCCCGATGCGACGGTTAAAAAAGACGATGAGGGTAATTGGAAAGTTATTCTCGATGATCGGCATATCCCTAAACTTCGTTTGGTTCCTGCCTATAAAGACATGCTCGCGGGCCAATCGTTGGGCGATAAAGAACGACAGTATATTTTAGAACGTATGCGCCAAGGTAAGTTTCTTATTGGTGCTATTGAGGAGCGACAACGCACGGTTGATCGTTTGGCCCATATTATTTTGGAAAGACAAAAAGATTTTTTTGAAAATGGCCCTACGCATTTGCGTCCTTTAACGATGACTGATGTCGCCAAGGAAATGGGGGTGCATGAAACCACGGTTGGTCGGGCGGCAGCGAATAAATGGATGTCGACCCCTTATGGAATGAAAGAGTTTCGCTGGTTCTTTACTTCAGGAGTTTCCACTGAGTCAGGTGGTTCGGTTGCTCAAGAAGGCGTACAAGAAATGATTGCGGATATCTTAGCTCGAGAAAATCCTGCTGCTCCTTTGGCCGATGAGGCGATTACGGAAGAATTGAAAAAACGCGGAATTAAAATCGCTCGTCGTACGGTAGCAAAATATCGCGAAGGTCTTAATCAGCCCCCAGCCCATTTACGTAAACGTCGTTTATAGTAAATTGAGATTCTCGAGCGGACCTTGCCAAGCAAAGCGTGGCATATCGGGAAACAAAAATTGCACGCCAGCGGTTAATCCTTCGCCTAAATCGACAGGGGCAGCCAGAGCAGGTAGGCCAGCCAATGAAGCAGGAGTATTAAGGGCCAGTAGTTGTCGACGGTGCTCAGGTGTGACTTGGGCTTTAGTTATGGCAGGTCCGCCGGTACAGGGCAGGGCAATAAAACTATAACGCGAGAAGATAGTCGCAAAGGCATCGAGGATTCGACGTCGTTCTGTTTCGGCCCAAGCGATTTCATCGGGATTACGTTGTCGCCCTATTTCTAAGCGATTCAAGACAACGGGATCGTATTTATCCTTACGACGAATCAGCCAAGGTGCATGAACGCGAGCGGCGGCGTGGCCACCAAGAATGGGATAAATTTCTGCGGCCTCAGCGAATGTCATTTGCAGAAACTCCATGGCAGCCCGATCTTCTACCGCACCGGCATCGAGAGCTAACTTTCGCATGGGTTGAAGAACTTCATCCGCTAATCCGAGACCTAAATCGCCAGCCCAAAGTCCCATAAAACAAGGCGGTGGATTGCCTAAAACCGCTTTTGAAACGGTGACGAGATCGGGAGCGTTTTGTGTTATCCACCCTTGCGCGTCAAAACCGGGTGAGAGGGGAAAGATATCACCGACGGGAGCGACATCTGGAGAAAGTCTTAAACCCCAAACTCCGCAGTACCCGCAAGGGACACGAATCGATCCGGCGGTGTCGCTCGCAAGAGCGAAGGGTACTAATCCTTTTGCGACAGCCCAGGCTGAACCAGAACTGGACCCGCCCGTTAATCTTTCGGGGTATTGGGGGTGATGGCAGTCACCATAGTGAGGGTTTTCTCCCGTGAGACCGTAAGCGAATTCATTCAGCTGCGTGTTGCCGCAAAAGACAGCCCCAGCATCGTTTTCAAAGGCCAGAGGCAAGCTTGATGTCGTGTTGTAGAGGCCGATTTCTTCAGGAAGAAAAGTCGAGCCTGCGTAAGTGGGGTAACCTGCACGAAAATAGATATCTTTGGCTAAATAGGGAGTGCCCCCGAGGTCTTGATCGCGCAAATTCCAAGCTCGCTCGAATCGTTCGGTGAGTTTTTTCGTATCGGGTAAATTGCAGAGAGCACTTCGCTGTTCTTCTGGCGTAAGGTGACCCAATTTAATGAGAAAAGCCTCGGCAGCCATGCGTGGTCCTCGGGATAAAAAGAAATCCCGCCACTCGGTGATGTTGGCTGGGGATGCGTTCACAAATCGAGGGCTACTCCTGGTTCGGGATCGTGGACCCGAGAACTTGGCATAACTTTTTGTAAGGTTTCTTTCATCCACGCACGTGCGGGTGGATCTCCGTGGGTGAGAACGATGTCGCGCGGTGCAAGTGCTTTGGCGAAATCGATTAGTTCCTCTCGATCGGCATGTCCACTGAGATGAAAACGTTCTACCTCTGCACGGAGAATTGAGGTATGGTCGAGTCCTTTAAACTTGAATTCACCACCGGGAGATAGGCCAATGAGTTCGCCACCTGGGGTTTCAGGATCGCAGTAGCCAACAAAGAAAACAGCATTTTCCTCATGATCGAGAATGTTAGCTGCAATCCGCCAAGCTGGGGTTTTTTCGACCATCATGCCACTGGAGAGTAGGTAGATTCCTTGTTCAGGCAAATTTTTACCAGGAGGGGTGTATTGTCGAGAAAGGGAGCGAATTCCAAGTTCGGTCAGGATTTTTCGACTAAACTTTACCTGTTTGGTTTTGCGAGAGGCTTCATCGAGGTAGTCGCAGAGATCCATGCCCAAGCCCGAACAGAAAATAGGTACATCGACCAATTCACCAGCAGCCGCTGTTTCATCGAGCAACTTTAAAATTTCTTGCATTCGACCAAAAGCAAAAGCGGGAAGTAAAACCGATCCACCGTCATCAATCACACGGTTGATTGATTTAATCAAACGAGCTTCCTCCATCGCTCGAGTCATTCCCGGAATAGTAGGGGTTGCTCCGCGAGTACATTCCATGACCAATGTGTCAACGGGTTGACGAGGGAAATTCGCTCCATCAACGGTCCGTTGAGCTTGGAAATGTACGTCACCGGTAAAAAAATGTCTTTTTTTCTCGTGTTCGATTAGGCAACCAATCGCTCCAGCAACGTGCCCAGCGAGGTGGAAAGTAATAATAATCTCTTCGCCACCTCTCCCAATTTTTCTTGGGTTGGCAATCGGTACAGCGGCTAAGGCGTTTTCGACACGTTCAATGTCTGGCTCAACATATAAGGGTAGTTCTTCATTGCCCGATTCCTCGCGTTGGCGCTTCATCACTTGAATCGAGTTTGATAAAAGCCTTCGGGCGAAGAGAGTTGTCGCCGAGGAAGCAAAAACTCGAGCTCCAGGATTTTGGCGAATAAGAAGGGGTAGGGATCCCAAATGATCGAGGTGACAGTGGGTTAAGATAACTCCATCCACAGCCCCTGGAATCAGGTTTAATCGAGGTAGGGCTTTTTTTCCTTCAAATTTAGGATGCATGCCACAGTCGAGAACGTAGCGAAGTCCTCCAAATTCCAAGAGTAAGCAATTAGCGCCGATTTCGCGGCCTGAATTTAAGTCGGTAATTCTCATGAAGAAGGGGGTGTCATCGCAAAAGCGGGGATACGAACAAAAATAGGATGCCCTTCCTTGGTTTTTCCATGAAAAGCACCTTCTGCTGTCTGTGGCTGTCCTGTTAAATGGTAGCTATTGTAAGAAAACTGACCTCCTGGTTCGAGGGTCGGTGTCTGACCGACAATCCCATCTCCTTCAATGACCTCTGTCGTTCCATCGACCGAACGGATAATCCATTTTCGGCCTAGAAGTTGAATGGTGTGAGGGGAGAGGTTGATGATGGTTAAAAAGTAAACAAAGGCATGAGGGGTTTCGACAGGGAAATTGTCGTCACGATGGTGCACCACTTTATCGATTTGGACCCTAAGGCCGGGGAGTTCCTGTCCGTTGGCTTGCACGTGAATTTTAGGGAATGAGGTAAGGTGACTTTGGAAAGCCGTAAACCCGAAAGATTGTGAAATTCTTTGTGTCTTACCGCCTTGCACCTTAGGTCAGGGTGGTCTTTTCTTCGTTCAATGGCTCCCGTTGCGTCAAACACTTCACTTCTGAAGCGAGTGCCCTTAAAATGGTGGGGTATATTGGGATATCTTTGTCTCTTAGTTCTTTCAGCCACGTTTCCCTTTTTTCAGTCGGTGGAAAGGTATTCCAAGGATTATCCCTCGTTGGTACCAGCCTTTGATTTTAAAAACGACAAAGTAGCCCCCACGGGGCAGAAAATTTTTGTTCACGCGAATTTATATGGTTTTAATCCTGGGGGTGGCTCGAGTGGTAAGCCGGTGGTGGTTTATTTACACCGCTTACCATGGACCAAGCAGGGAAGTGATTTTTGTAAAGAGTTAGCCAAGTCGGGTAAAGTGGCGGTGGTTGAACCTTTCATGCCTGGATTTGCCACATCACCAGGCGACGTTCCCAGTCACTCAATGGAAGCGAATGCCCATGTGGTTGCCGCTCTCCTTGAGCAATATGGTATTCAGCAATATCATGTCGTGGCACATGGTTTATCGAGTGTCGCTGCTCTGGAATTGGTCTCCGCTTACCATCAACGAATTCAATCAGTCACTTTTCTTTCTGCTCCTGGTGTGCAGGAGTTTGAGTTATTGGGTAATCCATTGGTTAATAAAATCGTCTATGGTTTTCATGGCGCCTTTTTCTGGGGTGTTTCACGTCTTACGCCCAATTTTGGATTGGTTGATTTGCTACCCATGGATCGTGATTATGCGAAAACGATTTTTGATACCGATTTAACGGACAGTAAAAAGATTTTACATAGCCTACGTCAGCCTCTGTTGCTGGTACATGGTGATTCCGACTGGTTTACGCCTCTTGATTCAGCGGTTTATACTTCTAAAATTCTTCCACATTCCGAGCTGGTTGTTCTGTCAGGCGGACGTGATGTTGTTTTCCAGCAAAATACGGAGGTTGCAGATAAAATTGTGCAATTTGTTTCCACTCCTCATGCAGGGGCAATCGGACAAGCTCAGAATCCTCCCATTCCTCGTGCACAAGGTTATCATTACTGGATTTTACTCATCATCATTATTCTTTGCACCTTTGTAGCGGAGGATCCCACCTGTTTAGCGGCTGGTTTAATGGTGACAGTCGGTATACTTGATTTTTGGTCCGTCACCGCTGCTTGCTTTGTTGGAATTTTTATCGGCGATATGTTCCTTTACTCAATCGGGCGATACTTTGGTCGACCGGCTTTGCGCAAAGCACCACTCAAGTGGTTTATCAAAGAACATAAAGTGAATCAATGGTCAGGATGGTTCGCTACCCCCAAAGGAATGTTGGTGGTGGTGAGTTCGCGTTTCGTCCCTGCGAGTCGTGTGCCTACCTTCATTACGGCGGGTATTATGAAGCTGAATTTTGCCAATTTGGGCTTACTGCTGATGGTCGCTGCCCTAATTTGGACTCCGCCTTTAATTTGGATTGGTTATCAATTCGGCGAATCAGGTATGCAAGTTTTGCATAAGTTTAAGAGTAATGCTCTTTGGGTTATTATTGGCTTCTTGGTTGCTCTGCACTTTATCACCCACTGGATTGTGCCGACCCTCACATGGCGTGGACGCCGTCAAATTATCATGAAGGTGCGCAACTACTTGCAGCCTTCGTTGTGGCCTTCGTGGTTACTCTTTTTGCCCGTCCGCATCGGCGTTATCTTTTTAAGTCTTCGTCACCGTAGTTTAACGGCTTTTGCCTCCGCTAATCCTTCCTTCGGTCGAATCGGTGGATTCATGGGTGATGCAAAATCGTTATTACTCCGACCTTTCCAACGCGATTCACGTTGTGTTCCCTTTGTTGGTCTCTCTGCAGAAGAGGCGAGCGAGGTTAGACTACAAGAAGCCAAGGCTTTTGCGGCCTGTCATGGATACCCTCTTGTTCTAAAACCCGAAGTTTCCTGCAATGGTGCAGGTTTGCGCTATGTCCGAAATGAGGAACAGCTGTCGCGTTGGTTAACTGATGTGAAAGAGGATATGCTTTTGCAGAAGTTTACTCCCGGTCTTGAATTTGAAGTGGTTTGGAGTCGAAGTCCTGGCAAAGACAATGGCCATATTATGGCGCTGGTGCACAAACAAGATGTGGTTGTCACAGGGGATGGCGAGCAGACGCTGGAAGAATTGATTTGGCTCGATGATTTTGCGGTTTCACGTGCTGAACTTTATTTGCAGGCTCATGATCGTGAGCTGACTCGCGTGATTCCCGCTGGTCAGAAAGTCATTTTAAACCTTTCGGGGAGTTATGGCCACGGAGTGCGTTGTCAGCATCGCCCAGAATTGATTACGCCAGAATTTAGTGCAGCCATCACGGCTTTTGCGAAACGTTTCCCCGCTTTGCACTATGCACGCTTTGATGTCCGTGTTGCTCAAGAATCGCAACTTAATACCGGACAATTTATCATCACAGAGGTCGATGGCTGTTGTAGTGTTTCAAGTCTACTTCGCGATGGGTCTTTGCTCTTCCGTCGTTCCTATCGAGCAATTTGGGATCAATTGGCGGTTTGTCTTGAAGCCGGTGCACACAACTTAAAGCAAAAGGTTCGCCCCGTACCGATTGATGAGTTGTTGGCTCGTTGGAGCCAAGCTCAAGGTCGTACCGATGAATTTGCTGTTACGGAAGACTAATCTCTTTTGGTGTAATGATGACAAAGGGCGACCGCTGCGGCGTCTGATTCATCGAGCGGTAAAATCTGCTTTAATCCTAAAACACTTTTTATCATCTGCCCGACTTGTTCTTTGGCGGCAGATCCATGTCCAGCAACGGACATTTTGATTCGTTTTGGAGCGTATTCATGAACCGATAATCCGAGTCTAGCCAAAACGCTTAAAGCGGCTCCTCGAGATGCTCCCATCGCCTGTGCGGTCCGAAAATTTTGTACATAAATCGTTTCTTCAATCGCTGCTTCCGTGGCTCCATATTGCTTTGCCATTTTTTCTACGGCATCAGCGATTTTTCCTAAACATTCAAAGGCTTTGTGGGATGGGCCGATCTTAACCGTGAGGCTTCCCAGAAGTTGTGGAGGTTCGCAACGTGCATCAATCACGGCTAAGCCAGTTCCGCGAAGTGAAGGGTCAATGCCGATGATAATCGCACGACTTCCTCGAGGGTGAATAATAGATGACGTTTTCTTCTTGCTCGAGGTTGAATGGATACGGCCAGCAGAAGACGACCCGTTAGTTAAATGGGCTGTCCACAGAGCGCGGGCTGATTTGCGTGCCATTCTTCTGGGATTTACGGTTAAACCCTAATGATTGGCAAAAGTATTTCGACTCACAAAAAGGCCGAGTTGCTTCGAACTCGGCCTTGGTAAGGGAATGTGATTCCGATTAGAGCGAACGAGCCGCAGCAACCACGGCCTCCTTGGTGATACCGAGTTCGCGCATTGCGATGTCGCCAGGAGCACTTAAACCGAAGGTATCAGTGCCGATGGCTTTACCATTTAATCCGATGTAACGACCCCACGAAAGGGTTACACCGGCTTCAATACTGACGCGCTTGGAGCATGATTTGGGTAAAACTTCTTCCTGGTAGGATTTTGGCTGGCGGGAGAAGATTTCCATGGAAGGCATCGATACCACGCGAACACCCGCTCCGAGTTCCTCGGCAGCTGCTAGAGCGAGTTGTAATTCGCTACCAGTGCCGATGAGAATGTGGGTTAAAGGAGCGGTTTCTTTACGTGCGATATAGGCACCCTTTAAAACGCCTTGGCGACGTGTTGCCACGGGAATGGCATCCAGCGAAGGCACATTTTGACGCGATAAGATTAGGGCGACAGGTCCTTCACGTCGGGCGACAGC
>CANHRV010000002.1 GCA_947463395.1 Opitutia bacterium
AAGCTGACCATGCTAAGCTCCGTTGGGGCATCGGGCTAGCGTCCGTGTGAACCGTTGCCACATTGTGATTATAGTGAAAAGCACCTAAAATTTCTTTTTCTTTTTCATCGGCATCAATCAATAAGTTGAAGGCTTGATCGCCGTGACAGGCCATGATGACACGATCAAAGGCTTCCTCGCTTTTGGCTGTCGTGACCATTATCTCTCGTTCGCTTCTTCGAATTTGTGTTACGGGCTCACCCAGTCGATGCTGGGCGGGACATTGTGAAAGAATCGCCTGAACGTATTCACGTGAACCACCAACTGGAGTAAGCCATTGGTGTTGAGTGTTTAGTCCAAGAAATCCGTGGTTATAGAAAAAGCGCATCAACTTGGCGGCAGGAAAGGCGAGCATTTTTTCTGGTGGAGTCGACCATACCGCAGAACTCATCGGGATGAGGTAGAGATTGAGAAAATCCTCTCCCAAATGATTCTGGGCGCACCACTCCCGCAGAGAGATTTTTTCCGCATCTGGAGTCTGCCAAGCTGTTTGCGCCAGTTTATTAAATCGATTGATTTGCCAAAGTAATCTCCAGAATCGCGGACGCAGTAAATTGCGCCTCTGGGCAAAAAGATGGTTCAGTGATGATCCGCACCATTCCAAGCCTGAAGCATCATGACGAACGGAGAAAGACATGGGAGCTTTTTTCCAACGGATGCCGAGTTGTTTAAAAAGACGGCAGAGCATGGGGTATGTCACTTCATTAAAAACCATGAAGCCAGTATCCATTGGTAATTTCTTCCCAGTGGTAGGCTCTTCTACATCGATAGTATGGGCATGTCCTCCGGGGCGTCGGTTGGAGTCAAAAAGTGTAATATCATGTCTTTTACAAAGGAAATAGAGGCAGCCTAGGCCACTTACGCCTGAGCCAATAATGGCGATTCGTTCACGCACGCTTAGTGGATTCGAGGCGATTTTTCTCAGCTTCAGCGTAGACGGATTCGGGCACTCCTTTGAGTCCCCAAATAATACCCAGCCAAGACATTATTTTTAATAAATAGTATGTTGGATCAAACTCCCACCAGTAAAAGCCTTGTTTGGTTGTTGCCTGATAGCGGTGGTGATTGTTGTGCCATCCTTCGCCCAACGTGATTAATGTTAAAAGAAATGAATTCCGTGATTCATCTTCAGTGGTTTTGAATCTTTTAGAACCAAAGACGTGAGCGAGCGAGTTAATGCACGATGTGCCATGGAAGAGAACGGTGGTTGAGATGAAGAATCCCCAAACTAAGAGTTGAGCTCCAGAAGTTGGATAGCCTTGGCTTTCCAGAAAAGATCCGAGTCCATAAAGGCTAGCGGCAAATAGAGCAGGAATGAGGGTGTCAAAGCGGTTAAGAAAAACCAGTTCAGGGTATTTTGCTAAGTCGGGTATTTTAGAATAATCCGTGGGAAAATTTTTCTTACTCGTAATCCATCCGATATGACTCCACCAAAAACCATCAACCACAGGAGAGTGTTTATCTTCAGGTTCATCGGAGTGTTGGTGATGATGGCGATGGGTATAGGCCCACCACAGAGCGCCACGTTGCACAGCGAGGGCTCCCCATACCGCCATGATGAATTGGAAGAAGCGAGAGGTGGAGTATGACTTGTGTGAAAAGTAGCGGTGGAAAAATCCAGTGATGGCGAACATGCGGAAAAAATAAAGTCCGACAGCGAGCCAAACTGCGAGTTGGCTTACCCCGACCCAAATCACCCCAAGGCAACCCAGATGAAGAATGATGAAGGGAATACAGCGAGGCCAGTCGACAGCTTTGGGGGTATTGCGCAAAGCCTCTGCTCCTTCGGGAAGGTAATCTGAGTCAAACCAACGGACAAACGACCGGAGAAGGCTAGTCTTGGGCTTAGGCGAGGCATTACCAGTCATAGATGGATAGTAAGTGAGCCCTTTATCATTTCGCAACTGCTTTGACCCGATAGATTAAACCCCTAATATTCTTTATTAGACGGAAAATACGCCGTGCGACGCTTTTGACTATCCTATGTCCGATGCCCATGCCCATCAAGATTGGCGGGCCTGGTTTGCTGAAAACGGCGCCAGGCTTAAATTGATTGCACGACAGTGGACTCGTTCAGATGCCGATGCGGATGACGTTGTGCAGGAGGCATTTGTTCGTTTTTGGAAACATCAACGTCACATGCCAGGAAACCCTAATGCCTTGGTGGTAACCTCGATTCGCCGGGCGGCACTCGATTTACTTCGTCGCTCGGATCGACGGACAGCGAGAGAAAAAGCTGTGGCTGCTGATACTGAGACCGTGGGGTGGTTTGAGCCGGAATCAGACCCCCGGTTGCAATCGCTCGCTGAATCCTTGGAGCTTTTGCCAGCCGAACAGAGGGAAGTGGTCGTTTTAAAAATTTGGGGAGAACTCACCTTTGACGAAATCGGTGAACAATTAGCGATTTCGCCAAACACCGCAGCCTCTCGGTGGCGCTATGCTATGGAGTCTCTCCGTAAACTCATTACGGCACGAACTTATGAATGAAGAAAACGACCATCTTGAAGCAGCCTTGCGCTCCCTGAAGCCACGAGCCCCAGGGGCTCGTGTCGTGGTTGCTTTGCATCGTGAACTCGACCCCCCAACGCAGCGTCATTCTCACTCTTGGTTCTTTAAGACAGGCTTAACTTGGGCAGGTGCAATGAGTGTTTGTTTGGTCATTGTGCTTGGCTTTTATTTTTCCCGCACTCACTCAGAGCCACAGTATCACTTGATTGGGGTTGCTCAATCGCAGCCGAGTCTCGATGTCTTTAATCCTGTTCAATTAGAGGATGGTACCTATGCCCGTCCTGTTCGTGTTCACTGGAATCGGTCTGCCCAATGGGAAGACCCAGCGACGCAGACTCGTCTGATTCATTATCAACCCCAAGAGAAATTAGCCCTCATCCCATTGGAAATTTTTTAAACAGATTTTCCGTTGCGCAACGCTCATTTAGTAAAATGAAATCATTACGCTCCCTCTCCCTCTCTTTTTTAGTTGGTGCTGCAGTATCAACGCCTCTTTTCGCACAGCAACAGGAAGCTGAGCTTAAGCCTTCCTCAGCCCAAGAGGAATCCGTGAGTGCCTATGCTGGTATTGCACCCCTTGCTTTTACGGATCAAGCACGTCGTGAGATTTTACAAACAGAAGTTGCTCCTGGCGTTGGTGTTTTAGTTGGCTTTATTGACCCGCAAGGACCTGCGATTGGTCAATTAGAAGTGAATGATGTCATCACTCATTTTGATGACCAGGTCTTAGTAAATAATGATCAATTTAGAACCCTGGTTCGGATGCATAAGCCTGGTGATGTTGTCAAATTAACGGTTGTACGTGGTAAGGAGTTAAAAACTTTGGAATTCAAATTGGGAGCCAAGAAGTTGGCGACAACGAGCGTCCAATCGCCTAAACAAGAAAAAAATCCCTCCTCAAAAGCGGTTTCGCCAAAGACAGCAGAAGAGGAGTCATTTTCTCCAGGTGTACGAGTGACCATCAACGGACAAACGTTTGATTTAGGTTCTGTTCCAATGTGGTCTCATCCTGGAATGCCGCCAGAGATTGCGCGTCAATTTGAAGAGTTAACTCGTCGAAGCGAAGAGTTGCGTCGTCGCAGTCTGATGGTTCCTCCCGCCGATTTTATGGAGGAGGAAAAGCCAGCGAAAGAGCGTCCTGCTCCAACTCCGCAAGCGCAGTCTAAGTCTTTCTCCTTCCAGTGGGGTTCTTCCGATGGTGCCTCTGTTACCTCGAGTAGTGTCGCCTCGGATAGCCAAGGCTCAGTATCCCTTAAGCAAAGTCAGGGCAAAAAATATGCGGTGATTAAGGATGCTTCCGGCAAAATTTTATTTGAAGGTGATGTAACCACGGACGAGAGCCGGGCAAAGATGAGTGACTTTTTGCGTGAACGATTAAAGTTGGTAGAAACGGGTAATTTTACGATTCGCACTTCTGAGGAAATTACTCCTGGCGAAAAGCCTGCTCTGCCACGTCGCGATCCCAAAGAGGGCGCTTAATTTCTGTTTTTCACTTAATTTAGGTGAAGTGGGTTTGCTTTATTAAGCATTTTCTGTCCCTATCGGGGGTATGGATATCACGGCTCTTCTCTCTCGTAGTGTGGCGACCCTAAATGCCCTCGCGACGATTTTTCTACTGATTGGTTTTTTCCGTATTCGTCGAGGTGATAAAATAGGCCACGGTAAAGCTATGGGGACGGCAGTGATTATTTCCGCTTTATTTTTAGCCGTGTACCTTGCTTCCAAGGTCCACCTCTGGCTTGTTTATGGTAAGTCTAACATTCTCTATATTGGTTCATACAAGGCTCTCTATTATTGGGTTCTAATCCCCCATGTTATCTTGGCTATTATCGTCACCCCGTTTGTTATTCGTGCGGTTTGGTTGGCTCGAGCAAGTCGTTTCGAGGAGCACAAACGATTGGTTCGATGGGTTTTTCCCGTTTGGCTTTATGTTTCCATCACGGGCGTCATCGTCTGGGCTTTTATGGAGTTTAGTGGTTCGATTGCAGCAGTGGGTTCAAGCCTTCGCTAATGGGATTTTCGCCTCGCTCATCTCGCCTCGTTTGATTTGATTGGGGGACATGGAATTCGAAGGCTCCGAGAGTCCCGCCAATCCCCAGACAGAAAAATTCTTGGTCTGGGCGAGTATCCTTTTGTTCTTTGGTGTTTTAGGTTTTGTTTATTCTACCTACCAATCTGAACAGGAACGTTTGGCGGCTTTGCAAGCGAACGAAGAGCAAAAAGAAAAAACTTTTAATTCTTTAGAGCGACAGCGTGAGCAAACGGCTCGATACATTGATCGCTTTTCTCGTGATCCTGAATTTGTTCGAGATCAAGCACGGGAGCGTTTAGGCGTCGCCGAAGAAGGGGAGGTGGTTATTCGTGTCGATGGAGCCTCTTCTTTATCTCAGCCTGCACCCTCTAATTCTCCTGCAAAACCTGCTTCGCCTTAACTATCCTTGCTTGCCTGCGGGGTGAGAGTTGGACATTTCATAGTTATGTCCGCGAGGAAGAAAGCACAAGTTACCTGGGGTGGCCGGTTTCAAACTGGTCCAGCCAAACTCATGCTGAGTTTTGGTGAGTCAGTTTCTTTCGACTATCGGTTGTGGGCACAGGATATTCGGGGTTCAAAGGCTCACGCGCAAATGTTGGCTAAGGCGGGTATTCTGACTGCGGCGGAATGTAAGGCGATTCTCAACGGCCTCGATGCGATTGCGCGGGAAATTGCTCAAGGAAAGTTTCAGTGGCAGCAAGAACTCGAAGATGTGCATATGAACATTGAGAGTGCGCTGACTAAAAAAGTCCCTGCGGCAGCGAAATTACATACCGCACGGTCGCGGAATGACCAGGTCGCAACCGATGTCAGACTGTGGTTAAAAGATCAGTGTCAAGCCGTTGATGTGGCACTAATTAGTCTTTTAAAAACATTAGTTAAATTAGCTGAGGCTAACGCTGAGGTTATTCTGCCTGGTTACACCCATTTACAAAGAGCTCAGCCTGTTTCTGTCGCACATCATTTGCTGGCTTATGTGGAAATGTTTTCTCGGGATCAAAGACGGTTCCAACAGGTCTACGAGTCTGCGAATTGGTGTCCTTTGGGATCTGGAGCCATCGCAGGGACTACTTTGCCTATTCATCGTGAGATGACGGCAAAACTCCTTGGTTTTGTTGACCAACGGGGCCGTCCGCAGGTAACGACTAATTCGATGGATGCGGTAGCGGATCGTGATCCTGCAACGGAGTTTTGCTTTGCCGCAGCCCTGTGCGGTGTCCACCTCTCTCGATTGGCTGAAGATATGGTTCTTTGGTCTTCTGCTGAATTTGGATTCGCGCGTTTGCCTGATGCTTTTTCCACGGGTTCTTCTTTGATGCCTCAAAAAAGAAATCCAGATTCGATGGAGTTGCTTAGAGGAAAGGCCGCTCGTTTTCAGGCGGCACTGGTGCATTTACTCTCTTTAACCAAAGGACTGCCTTTAACTTACAATCGAGATTTGCAGGACGATAAGCCTGCACTCTTTGATACAGCCGATCAACTCTTGCTGTCGTTAGCCGTGGCGAGTTCGACTTTATCGGGAACAAAGTTTCACAAAAGTAAATGCTTAGCGGCCGCCGCTGATCCTGCCTTATTGGCGACGGACTTGGCTGATTGGTTGGTGAAAAAGGGAATGCCATTTCGGCAGGCTCATCATGCCGTCGGGCGGTTAGTAGCGCTCGCTGAAAAATGTGGTGTACCACTTAATCAGCTCTCGGATGCTCAAGCTTTACAGGCAGATAAACTTTTCACCCTTGGTTGGCGGGACGTCTTTAATCTTCAGCGTGCTTTTGCTGCCCGGGAGAAATGTGGCATGCCTGGACCGAAGACGGTGGCGAAGCAAATCGCTCTTTGGAAGAAGCGGTTAAAGTGAATCATTCTCTTTTCTTGGAGTAAGATTAATTCGTCTACCTAGTAGGTATTCGTTGCTCATTTTAGTCATGTCTGAGTAACCGAATGACGAAATTTTACCATAGGGTAAAAATGTTTTATTTTATAATTGTAAAATAAATCACCTATCAACGAATGTGGGCCATGGAATCCACCAGTGGCCAAGAAAAGGCGAGGCTCTTAGCCAGATTATCTGTGACGCAAAAAATCGCTACTTGTCGTTTTTTCTTGGTCGGTTCTTGCATGCTCAATTTTTTCTTGGGAATTTTTTTGGCTATGCAGTCGCTGGATTTCTTTGCCGAAAAGAAACCAGTTAATACTTTTTTTATTTTAACCGTCGTTGCCTTTGTTTTGTCTTTTGTCGTTACCTGCAATATTTATGAAGCATTGCAGAATAACCTCAAGACCTCTCGAATTTTACAAAAAAAACAACGCAGTTAGGCTACGATTTGGGGGCTACGGCTGCAGGCGGGATTGTGTTATTGGTACCACTTGCAGGTTTTTTGTCATTCTCTTTCGAAGCAGGTTTCGCTGTATTCTCGTTGCGTTTAGGAAGGGGGGCGATGGGTTCGTAAACTTTTTCGGCATTGGCTTTGATATCGGCCAACTTTTTTTCTGCTTCCGCTAGGCGTTTTTCCGTCTCTTTATTTTTTTCTGATAACTCATTAAGGTTAACCTGTGCTTCGTTTAAGCCAGTTTTGAGCAATTGATTTTCACTGATCAGTGTTTCGTGGAGTTGATGGCTGGTAGTGATATTGTCTTGCAGGGCTTTTTTTTCCGCAATCAGCCCCGCTAGCTCCTTGTTGGCTTCAGCGAGTGATTTTTCCAAAAAACGAATTTTACTCTTTTCGTTTTCGATGGATTTTCCGAGCGCTTCAATTTGCTGCTGCTTTGATTCAATCGTCTCTTTATCGCGGAGAATCTTTAGGGTAGTGAGTGTCGCAATCCCTGCCACTACTAAAAAGAGCACAAAAAAAAGAATGATTTTCTTAGAATTAGCGGAGTCGGACATGGCTAGGGTTAACGGAGATAACTTAGTTATATTTCCCAATCGTCATTGTTTTGTCCATTCACTAACTGGGCAACGGTAAATCCATTCAAGGATTTTTCGAAACGCTTTGAGACATCGCGCCAAATATTAGCCACTTGTGGGCCAGAATGACCTTTGATGCTAATTTTGGTTTCAATAAAATCGGGCTCCACGACGGCGAGCACATGTTTCAAAGTGATATCTTCTGGGCTACGAGCAAGTCGATAGCCCCCCGTTTTTCCTCTTTTGGAGTCCACCAGCCCGCCTTCACGCAATTCATTGAGTAATTGGACGAGGTAATTCTGGGGGATGCTTTCCAGTTTGGCGAGTTCTTCAATCCGCGTTACGCCGTTCCCTTTATTGCAACGAGCTAACTGCGCTAAGACTCGCAACGAGTACTCAAGTTTAAGTGAGGCTTTCATGAAAGAGAGGGTGGTGGATTGTCGGGTTTAGGTTCGATTTCATCCCCAACAAAGACGTAAGTTTTATTTTGGATTTCATCGATGAGAATGGGTGCTTTAGGTCTGGCAAAGTAGGAGGCTCCCAAAAAACAGATGCCTGTGTTATGAACGACTTGAATGGCTCGATCATCCCAAAGTTCAATCATATCAAAATCTTTTCGATCGGTTATCTCGAGGTCGGGTAGTCCGTGAGTTTTCAGCCAAAGTTTTGTGGCGGCTAATCCTTCCTCGTTTCCTGCTCGTGCTGTCACGATTTTAATTTTGGCTCCTTTCTCTAACCAAGTTTTAACCCGACGCATCATCAAAGGCACGGGGGGTCCGATTTGGGACATACTCAACCAACGTGTTGCCTCGGCAAGTGTCCCATCTAAATCGACCCCAATCCAAGGTTGTTGTTTGGGTGGTCGAGTTTCGGGGAGTCGTTCGGTGGGTACAGGTTCGGAAAAAGTCTCGGGTAGAGGTATTTCCGGTGCAGGCTTCACGGGGTTGGTGAATAGACTGCGCAACCATGCAAACATGACTGAACATTGTCAGATTCGATGGATACTGACAAGCGCCGACCCTGCAAAGCAGGGGGTGCTCGGGGCGGGAGTCGAACCCGCACACCTTGCGGCGCCAGAACCTAAATCTGGTGTGTCTGCCATTCCACCACCCGAGCCACCTGCAAAGGCAGATTTTACTGCCCGGAGGCGGGTGGCAAGCCTTTGCGCGGTTATTTAAGTACTCTGGCCAAGAGGCGACCCCATGAGAGCATAAAGCTCTTGGTTAGTTTCCCCGGCTGCCAATAAGTCTTCTGCAATTTTGATGCGCCCTGGTTCAAAAAGGGTCGCAATAAAAGATCCACCAAAGCGGAAATATCCTTTTTCGTCTCCCTTCGCTACGGGTTTACCGGATTGATAAGTTTCGATGATACTGCCGACGTTGGTTGCTCCAATCGAGACCATGGTCACTAAGCCAAATGTTTGGGTCTCGATGCTAACGCGTTGGCGTTTGTTTTTCCAAAGGTAGTTGATGTTCCTTCTTAGAGCAAAAGGGTTGACGGAATAAAGTGAACCAGAGAGAGGGACGGCCGATTGGGGGATGCCCGCGACAGGAAAATGGAATCGATGATAATCAACAGGGCAAAGACGAGAACACACGATTGAGCCCTGAGCGTAGCGTTCGCCAAGTTCGCGATCCCCGACGAGTGTCGGAATATCAAATTTCTGACCTTTTGCAAAAATGCCGTTTGTGGTGGCGACATCTTGAAATCCTAAATGCCGTCCATCAGCAGGTAGTACCGCGATATCGCTACGTTGATCAATGGGTCGAGCACCCGACTTTAATTTACGATAGAAGAATTCATTAAAAGTTGCGTAACTGTTTAAGTCGGGATTCGCAAATTCAGCGACATTCAGTCCGTACTTTTGCACAAAAGGTTCGATGCGTTGGCGACTCGAAGGGCAATCCATGGCGAATCCATAAAGCTGGGAAAAGAAGGCTCTTTTCACCAGGGTATGGAGGGCGATAGCTCCTAGAGGGTTGCCGTAAATACGTTTAAGCCAGTTTTCTCCGTAGACCTGCTCCACCTCGGTTTTACCCGTATGGCGATTTTTGATGATAATAGGGTCGTTTGGATGCATTCCCAAAGATTTGCGAAAAAAGGGCTTCAAGGGAACCATTTATCTGACAAATAAGAGGGTGTCATTTATGTTGCGTCAGGTTGTACCCATTTGCCTTCTTTTTAGCACTCTTGTCGCTGGTCCAGTTCCTTGGGATAACCCAGGACAACCTCCTTCCTTTAAGAAAACCCCAGAGACTCTTGAGACAGAGGTCGAGGCTGAATTAATTAGAGCCAAGCTAGATTTGGCATCTGCTCAACGACATTGGCAACAAATGGAGCGTATTCTGGAAATCCGAAAATTAGAAGCGGAAGAGAAATTACGAAAAGCAAGAGCCGACCGAGGTTTGGTAAATCAAGATTTAGAGAATGCTGAATTATCTTTAAAGTTAGCGATTGCTAATGCAAAAGCCAATGTTGCTTCGGCTCAATCGAATCAGAAGCGTGCTGAATTTGAAGCGGATACGAAACTGGCCTTAGCTCAAGCCGCTGTAGAATACGAAAAAATTTCGCGCATCGGCGAAATCGCTGAGCTGCAAAAAAAGTGGAAGCAGAAGGTGATTAGTAAAGAGGTTTTACGCCCAGTCGAACCCGTGGTGGATGGGGTGCTTCGTATTTCCGATCGCCGCATTTCTTTCAATGGAGTGGTGAATGAGGCTTTGGCGAAAGATGTTTGTGAACGCATTGCCTTCTATAATGCCCTCGATTCCCAAGCACCAATTTTTATTGTGATTGATCGTTCTCCAGGTGGTTCGGTGATGTCAGGTTATCAGATTCTCCAAGCGATGGAGGCCTCGCGCGCCCCCGTTTATGTTGTCGTTAAGGGTTACGCTGCATCGATGGCCGCCATTATTACAACGCTGGCTAAACGCTCTTATGTTTATCCGCAAACGGTGGTCCTGCATCACCAGGCCTCGACCAATTTGAATGGTAATAACACACAACTAGCCCAACAGTTGAAATGGGCGAAGGTTTGGTGTGATCGCATTTTTATTAAGGTCGCCGATAAGGTGGGGCTGAGTCTTGATGAATTTGTTTCGCGGATGTATCAAGCAACCGTCACGGGCGATTGGAAAGTTTTAGGTGATGAAGCCGTGAAGTTGAAATGGGCTACTTATGTGGTAGAGCGAATGTCTGAGGAAGGCACTTCCTCTTTGCCTATGCCGCCCGCGGTAGAGAATGCTAATCCCCTAAAGGAGGCTACCTCTCGTCAAGAATTGCCTCCTCTTAACCCCTTCGATGTTTGGTGGATTTACGACCCCACCACTGAATACATTCTCCGTTAATTTATCTAAAATCCTATGTTACCCGTCCGAATGCTTCTTGGTCTTATTTTTATTTCTATTCTATCCCTTCAGGGACAGACCCAACCTGCACCCGCTCCTGCTCAGGGAGCGCCAACTCCTGGTCAGCCTTCATTGCCCACAACCATTCCACCAGGTCCTCCCATTGTACGTGATGATTTAACTCCCGAACAGAAAGAGGTGATGAAAGAGGTCGATCGTTTGCGAGCAGAGAAGGCTTTATTGGATGCTAAAATTGCACTTGCTGATGCAAAACGAACCGAGGAACTCGTTCCAGTGAATTCAGAGGTTTTACGTCTCAATTCCGAAAGGGCCTTACGTATGGCAAAAGCATCGGCCGAGGCCTCCGCTTTGGAAGATGAGCGAGTTAGTTTGGAGCGTCAGGCAGCTCTCGAAGCAGCTCGGTCTAATGCACGTTTAGCAGAGAAAAATAATAAGATTAAAGAACTCGAAGCCGAGGCGAAGCAGTTGCAGTTAGAGGCGAGTAACACGATTACACGCTTAAATAATGATATTAATCGTTTCCAAAAAGAAGAAGAGGCTCGTAAGATTGCAGCGAATGCAAAGCCGCAGTATTTAAAAGATCCTTTGGTTAATGGAACCTTAGTTATTAGTGACCGTCGCATTTTGCTTAATGGCGCGGTGACCGATCAATTAGCTGAATTCGTCTGTCAGCGAATTAGTTTTTATAACAACCAAAACACCGACTATCCGATTTTTCTTGTAGTAGATAGCAGTCCAGGTGGATCTGTGTCTGCTGGTTATCAAATTCAAAAAGCCATGGTCGCTTCGAAGGCCCCAGTCTATGTGGTCGTGAAAGGGTATGCCGCATCCATGACCGCCGTGATTGCAACTTTGGCGGAGAAATCCTTTTGCTACCCTAATTCAATTATTATGCATCACCAAGTTTCCAACAGTTTAAAAGGAAACATGACGGTGTTAAAGGAGCAGATGGAGTTCACCAATATCTGGTTTGAGCGTATGGCCACACCCGTGGCGAAAAAGATGGGAATTACCCTGCAGGAGTTTGTGAAAAAAATGTATGAAAATGATTCAACGGGTGATTGGCAGGCTTTTGGAGAGAAGGCACAGCAATTGAAATGGATTGACCATGTCGTTGAGCGTATGGAAGAAACGGCGGTTTTAGACATTCTTGCTCCTGCACCACCTCCTGCCGTTTCACCGGCTCGAGCGAGCCAGGAGTCAACTTTTGGCGTTAGCACTCAGGTTGATGATAAAGGCCGAACGGTTTTCATTCTTCCCGCTTTAGCAAATCCCTTCGATGCTTGGTGGATCTATGATCCTCACGGATTGTACCGTGCCCTTTAAAAAAGGGAGAAAGGCTGAGCTTAGATTTAGCGCGACGAACTCGTGGGTTGAATAAGAGAGCCAGTTTTGGCTGTCTCATTCAACTTGGCCCAATCGGACGCGATTCGAAGCGACTCCATCAACTGAATATCGTAGTCTGGCCAATCCTCATCTTCAATTGGGTCGCGAAAGCGAGAGGCGCGTTTTAATTTAGCTGCTTTATCTGCACCCTCTAATTTTTCTTGTTCAAGGACAGCGTCGAGTTTGATTTCGGTCGCTTTATATTTTTGAGCAGCGAGTTTATCGAGTTCAGAGCGGACTTGCTCGCGAAAAGTTAAATCATCGTTTCGTTCTTGGCGACGTTGCGGCAAGGAAAGGGAGATCTCTTTGCGACCTTGGCGATTTTTCGTCCATTCAATCGTACGATTGAGCGTGAGAAACTCAGGCAGCTCGGCCTGTCGTTTTTCTGAAGCGGCTTTCAAATTTTGGATTAAGTCGGGAGAAATTTTGAATGCTAACGAATCATCATCGTCCGACTTAGGGAGGGAAGGGGGAATTGAATCCCAAGCCAGTGGGCGTTCGAAGTCAGACTCAGCAACAGGTAAAACTGAGTAAACGGAAGGGACAATGATATCGGCGGGAACGCCCTTGAGTTGAATCGATGAACCGCTCGGAGCATACCATTTTTGTATGGTGATTTTGACGGCGGATTTAGGGTCAAAATTTTTAAAGGCTCTTTTGAGTTCGATAATATTTTGCACCGAACCTTTGCCATGGGTCGTATTGTCGCCAACGATTAGTGCGCGGCGATGGTCTTTCAAGGCACCACAAAGGATTTCAGAAGCGGAAGCTGAAAGTTTCGACGTGAGAACAATGAGTGGGCCATCCCAAGCAACTTTAGCGTCTTCATCGCGGTGGTCCTCGATACGTCCAGTGCTGTCCCTTACCTGTAGAACCGATCCTTTTTTAATAAAGAGCCCTGAAATATCGATGGCTTCGGTGAGCAAACCTCCACCGTTTTTACGTAAATCAATGACGAGTGCTTTGATGTCTAATTTCTTAAGTTTGCCGATAAGTTCTTCGACGTCTTTGCTGGGACTCGATCCTGTGCCATCGGGATTTTTACCGTAGAAAGCGGGAAGTTCAATCACGCCCAGATTAATTTTCCCTTGGCCATTTGGAATTTCGATGCATCGCGCAGAGGCCATTTGATTAACGAGTTTAATTTGATCGCGAACGAGGTTGATGGTGAATCGTCCACTATTGTCGGCTGGATCAATGAGGAGTCTTACGATGGTGCCTTGTTGACCGCGAATACGAGAAATGGTCTTGGATAAACGGAGGCCTACAATATCTTCCATCTCTCCTTTTTCTCCTTGGCCAACGGCAATGATACGGTCGCCGCTTTTGACTTTCCCATTGAGTTCGAGGGGGCCACCAGGGAGTACTTCTTTGACGGTACAATAACCTTCTTCGTCCGTCAGGGTTGCGCCAATGCCACAAAGCATATTTCGCATACTGATTTCAAATTCCTCCAGTGTGCGCTGAGAAAAGAATGTCGTATGCGGGTCGAATTGGTTGGAGAAAGATGTTAGGAAAAATTCCTCAATTTCTTGAGGATCGAAATCGAGGTAGTTGCGAGTTTTTTCATAGCGCTTTTTTAATTTGGCTAAGGCCTCAGCAATTTTCTCTTCATTGATTTCAGGAACCTTGGTTTCATGAGTGGACTCATTCTTCCCTTCTTTCTTTTTCTGGGATGTTCGATCTTCTCCTAAAAGTTCAGCTAGGATATCAAGGCGGACTCGACGATTCCATAGGTCATCTGCCTCCTTCGTGTCTGCTGGCCAATTTCCTTTTTGGCGATCGGTTGGGAAGAAGCCTGGTTGATTAAGGTCTATCTTCTGATCGAGCACAGCGATGGCCCCTTGGGTGCGCTCGGCTACGTGATTTTTGAAGACACTATAAATCTCAAAAGCAGGAGTGAGATTGCCGCGAACTAAGTATAAATCTAAACTTTTACCGTAACGATTTATGAATCCATCGACTTCTCCTTGTGTGAAATAGAGTTTTGCCGGATCAAGGGTTTCACAAAAAGTTTTGATGACTTGATTGGCATCAATTTCCGACAAAGTTTTCTTACTAATGTGATAGCGTTCAATAAGTGCAACCGTAGCCCGGGCCTCGTTTTGCATCGCGGGGGTGGTAGCGTAGACGGTCTCAGGCTTCGTCTGAGCGTGAGCGAGAACCGCGACCAAGCTGAGGAAGGTGAAAATCCGAGGAATCATAAATTTTAGGGTTAACGAAGACGGTCGCTCAAGTTTCTCAATTTATCCTTCTCCTGGGGTGTGAGCGAGCCGAAACCCTCTACAGAAATTTTGTCTAATAATTGGTCGAGTTCAGCTCGGGCCTGTGAAGGGTCGAAATCAAAGGAGGTTTTGGGGGTAGTAAATCTCGAGGGTATTTTGCTGATTACTTTTAAAGCGTCGCCGCCGAAGCGATTTGTTTGTTGTCGATAAATCCACACTAACCAGCCAAAGAAAAAGCCACCTAAATGGGCTGAATGTGCTACTCCGTCAAAAAAGACAGGATGCCAAAACTGCCAGTGGTGGCGATCTGGCAATTCATTAAAAATCCAACCAAGAAGACTGAGGGTAATCGAAGCGATTAAAATCCATCGTGCACGGAAGGTAACAGGAATGATAAAAAAGAGTAGCAAAGTGATTTCGCGTTCTAATTGCTTCAGGAGTGCTACGATCATTAATGCACAGACTGCTCCCGAGATGCCACCAAGAGAAAGCGAAGGGTCAGGGTTGCCAAGGCCCGTCAGCCTCCAGGCTAATGCGCCCGTCAGAATTCCACCGATTAAAGTGATCCAATAAGTGGATTTGCCTTCGAGGGTTTCGACCTGTGTGCCCAGCCACCACAAGGCGAGGCCGTTACCAACAATGTGCCAAAATTGTACGTGAATAAAACCATAGGTTAACCACTGCCAGAGGCGTGGGTTGAGCTCATCCATTCTCATCCAGCCCAGCCACTGATTATGGGTAGCGGCTTCAACGAGACCGATCAGAAAGACAAAAAACAGAAGAGCGAGTGTGCAGTGTGTGCCGGAAGGCCAGCCTCGAGAAGGCGGGCGACTCTGCATATAGGCACGACTGCCAATGCCCATTTGATTCGGCGATTAAAGTTTTTTCACAATCGCATCGGCTAGGCCATATTCGATAGCCTCTTCTGCGGTGAGATAAAAATCCCGATCGGTATCGTTTACAATCTTCTCCAGCTTTTGGCCAGAGGCTTTGGCGAGAATTTCATTTAACTCGGCGCGTAGGCGCTCCATTTCCAGTGCCTGGATATGGATATCAACCGCTGGAGCCTGAATGCGACCCATAATCAGTGGTTGGTGAATCATTACGCGAGCGTGTGGGAAAACGAGGCGGTTTCCTTTTTGCTTAGGAGCTTGTAGCAAAATAGAGCCCATCGAAGCAGCCATACCCGTGACGACGACTTTGACGGGTGAACTGATGAGGCGAATGGTATCGTAGACGGCCATACCAGCGGTAATCGATCCACCGGGCGTGTTAATATAGAAAGTGATTTCTTTGCCGGGATCACTGCCTTCAAGGTAAAGCAGTTTTTCAACGATATCTTTGGCGGAGGCATCATCGACACCGCCCCAGAGAAAGATTTTCCGTTGTTCGAGGAATTTCTTTTGGATGAGGAGTCCGCTGGGAGAGGGTTCTTTAGCCACCTCAGGGGTTTGCTCTTCTTCTTCGTCGTCGTGCGCCATGGGAAAGACGAACATGAGGAAAAAGAGGGTAGAGGCAAGCGTGTCGATGAACCTTTGTGCATAAATCGCTGGGCTGATTCTTGCTCTGGGGTGATGATTTCGCCTAGTTTGGGCGGGTGCTTTCCCTTTCTATTAGCGACCTTCATTACTGGCATGGCACGAATCGTGTTCTTCATGGGTTAAACCTCCATGTAGAGTCGAATTCACTTTACTGTATTGTAGGACCCTCTGGTGCGGGTAAGACTACGTTGCTAAAGATTTTAGCTGGTCAGTTAGAAGCCAGTCAGGGTTCCATTCAATGGGGTGGCCAGGACATGAAATCTTTAGGACCCAAGCAACGAGCGACAGCGATGGTTTATCAGAACTATGCCTTGTTCCCTCATTTAACGGTTTGGGAGAATGTGACTTTTGGACTCGAGGATGAAGGTCTTTCCGCGACAGCATTAAAGCAAAGAGCGCTCGATGCGCTCAAACTCGTCGACGCAAAAGAGTGGGCGCAAAAACGTCCGCAAGAGCTTTCTGGTGGTCAGCAGCAACGTGTGGCACTCGCTAGAGCTTTGGCGCAAGAGCCGAAACTTCTTCTTTTGGATGAGCCACTAAGTAATTTAGATGCTGTTGCTCGGGTAGAACTTCGTCAGCGTTTGCGACGATTAGTGCGTGAGCAAAACCTGACCATCGTGTGTGTTCTTCATGATCAAAAGGATGCCTTGGCGATGGCCGATGCTATCGGAGTGATGAGGGATGGTAGAATTATCCAAACCGGTCTCCCCTTAGACGTCTATCGACGTCCACTTAGCTCATGGATTGCGACATTTTTAGGGTCGGCGAATTTATTTAGGGGTAAAGTTTTACGCACGGGTGCGGGTGAATTTATTGCCCGTACCGCTATCGGTGAAGTGCGTGGAGCTTTGGCCGCACCCCTACCAGAACCAGTAGAAGGTTCGGAGATTACAATTTGTATCCGCCCCGAGTGCTTGCGATTAGATAGTCTTTCGCCCGATGAAAACGCTTTTAAGGGCAAAATTATAGAGAGTGTCTTTCAAGGAGATTTTTCCCTCCATCAATTTCAAACAAACTCAGGATTCATTTTAAAAACAGCGGAAATAAATCCTCGTCAATCGGCTGGATCCAAGGCCTTAATTTATGCTTGGGCTGAACCTGAGGATGTTGTGGGTCTTTTAGATTAAAAAAGTTAAACTCGCCTCCGAGGATATTTTGCTCCCTTTCAATGGTCTTGAGTTCAATTGCTTCCATTCGTCGGGAATTAGGTCCAACACTTCAGTTGGCAGTGCCGATTATGTTGGGTATGTTGGGTTACGGTTTGATGTTTGTTATTGATGTCACGATGGCCGGGCACCTTGGTGAAACCGCTTTAGCGGCTTCCGCCTTGGCCGCTAATTTGAATTATATTCCTTATGTTTTTGGGATTGGTTTGGTGGGAGCGATTTCAGTTTATCAAGCGCAAGATAATGGAGCAGGAGTGGAGGAATCGGCTCCCGCTATCCTTCGACATGGAATGATTTTGGCGATGGGCTTTGGCCTTGTCGCCGCAGGTATCACCCATGCGCTAGCCCCTTTTTTGAAGAATCTGGGGTCTTCTCCTGAGGTCGCCACCGAAGCCTACGACTTTTTTGTCATCATGGCATGGGCGATGGTGCCTGGACTGATGTTTCATGCGTTGCGAGGACATCGTGATAGTCAGCACCAGCCATGGATTTCATTACGTTGGTTAGCGGTGGGCTTGCTGGTTAACGTTTTTCTCAATTGGCTTTGGATGTATGGCAACTGGGGGTTTCCCCGAATGGGATTGGCTGGAGCAGGGTGGGCCACTCTCGTATCTCGGCTCGTTATGTTGATTGGTCTGTGGTTTACTCCAGGTCGTGGACCAGTGAACTGGATCGAAGGTTTGCAAAAAAAAGTTTTTACTCGGCTTTTGCACACCGGTTTACCGGCGGGATTTCATAGTCTTAGCGAAGTTGGTATTTTTGCCGTCGTTCCTATTTTTGCAGGGTGGATTTCATCGACCGCTCAAGCCGCTCACCAAGTGGCAATTAGTACAGCCTCCGCTGCCTTTATGTTGCCTTTGGGTTTGGGAATCGCTGCGGGTATTCGCATCGGTGAGGCTTATGGAGCCCAGGATCGCGCACGGGTGCGTGCAGTGGGATGGGGTGCTCTCCTTTTGGGCGGATTGATGATGTCAATCTACGGACTAATGATGATTTTGCTAAGGCCTTTCTTGTTAGAAATGTATGGTGTAGCGGGAACAGAGACTGCTTTCTTGGCATCGACTCTATTAATCTTTGCTGCTCTTTGGGCACCTTTCGACGGCGTGCAAGTAGTCGTTGCTTACCTCTTGCGCTCGATTGATTGTGCCGCGTGGGCTTCGGGAAGCGTCTTTGTTGTTTATTGGCTTATTACTTTACCATTAGCCCTTTTCTTAGCCTTTCCGCTGCATCTTGGTGCCGTCGGTATCTGGATTGCTCTCGCGACGGGATTGATGTTGGTCGCAATCGTGATGACATGGAAGTTTTGGCGGGCGACTCGTTAGCTGCGATTAACACTTTCGTATTCTCTCCGACGCCTAATTTTTACATGCAAGTTCTTTGCATTTTTTGGGGTGAGGCTAAACTGTTACTCGCACCCCAATGCATCATCGAAATACTATGCTCTCTTTAAGAGAGCCGGAAGACCCCGAGTACAACTTGTGTGAATCGGTTGAACTCGATCAAGCCTCGTTCTCTATTGACCATCTTCAGTTGTTATTAACTGAACTTGATTCACTGCGTGCGACTAAAGCGGATGATAAATTAATGCTTCAATGTGTTTGTGATTACGTTTTGCATGATCCAATTTACACTGATTCTACGCGTGCGTGGTTTTATTGCCAATACCAGCGACTGGATTTGGATTAGATGGTAACAAAAAAGGCCGATAAAAATCGGCCTTTTTAATCGAAGGTGAGAGGAAGATTAGAGCGAGCAACTCGAAGAGGTTGTAGGAACAATCTCGACGCGGCGGTGCTCAGCATCCCACTTAACTAAACCATCGGCTTTCGCAAAAAGAGTGTGGTCACGACCCATACCAACATTGCGACCGGCACGCATCTGTGTGCCACGCTGACGGATAAGGATGGATCCAGCAGTCGCAAATTCGCCGCTGTAAAGTTTAACGCCGAGACGTTTGGAGTTGGAATCGCGGCCGTTGCTCGAAGTGCCGCCACCTTTCTTGGTTGCCATGGTTGTATCGGATGAAGGGAGTTAAGCAGAGATTTTTTCTACCTTGATAACAGAGAGCTCTTGGCGGTGACCGCGACGGCGGTAGTAACCTTTACGACGACGGTGTTTAAAGATGTCGATTTTTTCTCCGCGCTTATTCTCGAGAATTTTGGCGGTCACTTTGGCACCCGCAACATGAGGAGTACCAATCTTGGCGTTGGCACCTTCGCCAACGAGAAGGACTTCGTTAAAGGTCAGCGTGTCGCCTTCGTTTTTACCGGGGTACTGGTTAACGATAAGAATGTCGCCTTCCTTTACGGTGAATTGGCGACCTGATGTAGTAAATGTGGCCTTCATGGCTGTCGGAAGGTCGGAGCAAATGAACTCGACCGCCCTTGGCAAGGGGAATTTCTCATGTCTTCGTGAGGTGGGTTTGGAGGGGAGGATTTCTTTTGAATTAGCCAAAAAACAGCTAATTTTCTCTTTTACGCGGGTCTGGGGGAATTATGGCTTCCCTGTTGGCCGACAAAGGGCAATTTTTTATGGGTGAATTCCTCCTCCTCACCTGAGTCCAGCCCCCATTCTGATGCCAGTCTCTCTCAAGAGTTGACCCGTAACTTACTGAAGGGGCCTTCCATATCCCCGAGTGCTTTTGTGCACCCACGAGCGGTGGTTATCGGTAATGTTACCCTTGGGCCTAAATCAAGTGTGTGGCCCTGTGCTGTTTTGCGTGGCGATATCGCCCCGATTTCCATCGGAGAAGGAACGAACATTCAAGATGGTGCGGTGGTGCACGTCGCTGATCACTTACCCGCCCTTGTGGGTTCTTACGTTACTGTTGGTCACTTGGCGATGATTCACGCCTGTACGATTGGCGACGCAACGCTCATTGGAATGCACGCGACAATTTTAGATGGAGCGGTCATCGGGAAAAATTGTATCATCGGAGCGGGTGCCTTAGTTACCAAGGGTACGCAGATTCCCGATGGCTCTCTCGTTCTTGGTTCACCCGCCAAGATAGTTCGATCTCTCAGTGTAGAGGAGCAAAAGGATTTACCAAGTTGGGCTGAGAAATATATTAAAGTAGCGACTCACTACCGTCGTTTCGATTGAGTAAACTTTTGACCAGTCAAAGTGAAGAAATTCGATCCGCTGAGATTTGGCGTCGGCAAAAGACTGAACATGAAGAACGTGCTGATGCTTTAGTGGCTTTGCGAAAAAAGCGCGCCGCCTTGGGCGAAAGCGATCCTGTAGAAGACTTTCTTTACACCTATTATCCTTTCCGTTTTAGCGCTCTTCGACGTTGGACGCCAGGCGTGGGGGTGGCCTTAATGGATGCCGAGGAACTGTGTCGTGATACACATTATGTTATGGGAAAAGACAATTTGGTTCGGGTTATTCCACCACTAGAATCTCAACGACAGCGTCTCCTCTTCGCCCTTAATCTTTGCCGTGCCGTTGCTCAGCGACCTGCTTTTCTTGGGTGTTTTGGATTGCACGAATGGGCCATGGTTTATGCCGAAGCTTCACAACGTCGCCACGCCCGCTGGCCGCTTCGCTTAGGTGCAGAAGGAACTGATGCAGTGGTTCGTTCACTGCCTTTGCGATGCACGCATTACGATGCCTTCCGCTTTTTTACAGTTGCCGCCAAACCGCTGAATCGTGGGAAACCCGACTTAGCGGGTAGGCTGACCAATGAACAACCTGGCTGTGTGCATGTGACGATGGATCTCTATAAGTGGACCATGAAATCCTTACCCTGGGTGCCATCAGATTTGGCGACGGATACCTTGGCTTTGGCTTACGAAGCACGTGCCATTGATATGCGAGCTTCGCCTTATGACTTTTCTACTCTGGGCCTTAAACCGATTTGTATCGAAACCGTGGAAGGGCGTAGTGAATACGAACAGGCTCAACGCAATCTCGCACAAAAAGCCGAGCCCTTGCGAGCTCGGCTCATAGTGGCTTTGGATTTTGTTCTTAACTAAAAACCTTGATTCCCGCCTCACGCATTTCATTGAGGCGTTTCTTAAGAGTAGAACGATTAATCCCAAGGATGGCGGCGGATCTAAGTTGATTGCCACGTGTTTCTTCCATGGCTCGGCGAATTAATTCGAATTCAATCACACTTAAAATATTTTTACCGTCATTGAGGCGGTTGTGTTGATAAATCGAATCATACGCCGAACTCATCGTCGGCGCAGGAGCACCCGGATTACTGGTCGATGCAGTCGTAGCCGGGGTGAGTTCTGCGACAGCGATTTTTTCGGCGCCGAGGGTGGTGGGGCGTCGGGGATGAAGAACCTCTTGTGGTAAATCCTTTGCCAGAATTGTTTCCCCTTTAGCTAAAACATTGGCTCGTTGAACAACGTTTTCTAATTCGCGGACATTACCTGGCCAATCGTAAGTGATTAATTTATCGAGAGCTTCATTCGAAAGACGCTTGGGTTTTGACTTTCGGGCTGCGGCTTGGCGTTGGAGCATGTAATCGACCAATAAAGGAATGTCGTCCTTGCGACTACGCAGGGCGGGAAGACGAATGCGGAAAACATTTAAACGATAGAAAAGATCTTCACGGAACTGACGTGCTGCAACCATCGCCTCCAAATCCTTATTGGTCGCAGCAATGAGGCGAACGCTGACTTTCAGTGTTGTCGTACCACCAACGCGTTGAATTTCTCCATCTTGAATCGCACGAAGAACCTTGGTTTGGGTGGGGAGAGACATATCTCCGATTTCATCGAGGAAAATCGTGCCTCCATCACAGAGTTCAAATTTACCTGGCTTTTGATTGGCCGCGCCAGTGAAAGCCCCTTTCTCGTGACCAAAAAGTTCAGATTCGATAAGATTTTCTGGAATCGCTGCACAGTTGACGGCGATGAATGGTCCTTTGGCACGAAGAGAGTGTTGAGCAATACAGCGTGCCACGAGCTCTTTGCCGGTTCCACTTTCTCCCGTGATAAGTACCGTGGCATCGCTGGCTGCGACTTGTCCGATAGACTTCAGCACTTCTTGCATTGGCTCGGAATTTCCCACAATGCCTTCTTTGTAATCTGCAGGATTTACTAAAGTGCGGGGAGATTTTCCTGCGGCAGCCAAATCTAATCGCGCACCGAGTGCGCGGTCAACCAAGGCAATCAACTTAGCTTGGTCGAAAGGTTTCATGACGTAGTCGTAGGCGCCAAACTTCATTGCCTCGATGGCGGTTTGCGTGGTTCCAAAAGCTGTCATGAGAATGACCATGGCTTGAGGCTGTGCTCCGCGAAGCATCTGAAGTGTTTCAATGCCCGTCATTCCTCCCATGCGATTATCTAAAAGAATAACATCGGGTTGTTCGCGCTTCGCTAAAGCCACACCGCTTTCCCCACTATCGGCCTCAATGACTTGATGGCCTTGTCCCGAGAGAGCACGGCGAAGCGAGTAACGGAGATCCTTGTCGTCATCAATGATGAGTACCTTGGCGGAATGGGCGGAAGCATTCATGAGTAAAAGTAGGCAGTTATCATGCCATTTTGGGAAGACCCCGATTTTTACCCCAATAATTAGCATTTTCAAACTGTGTTTGCTTATTTTTGAGCACAAAAAGTCCGCCAAAAGGGACATTTACACCCTTTTTAGGTCAATTTATGAGTTATGTATGTTTTCTTGGCTCAAGTCCTTGATCAAGGGTTTGGTTGTTCTCTTCTTGTTATTCCTAGTGGGTACCAATCTCTGGGTTTGGTCAGCGGGCTGGAATCGGACTTACTCAGATCCCAATCAAATCACTCCAGGTTCGGTGATGGTGCTCTTGGGTGCACGCGAGTTCATCGAAAACACCAAAATCCCTACCGGTTCTTATGAGCCTCGCATTGAGGCAGCGGTGAGGCTTTGTAAGTCAGGTCGAATCAAAGTCGCCGTCCTTTCGGGTTTCGACGATCAATCTTGGAATATGGCACGGCGTTTGAGGGCAGCGGGAGTCAAATGCACTCTCGTGATGGACCCTTATGGATGGCGTACGATTGATTCAGTCCATCGCGTAGCAGCCTACTATCCCAATCAGACAATCGTTTTTGTATCTCAAGAATGGCATTGCGACCGAGCAATGTGGATTGCTAATCGCCTTAATATGCGGACCTGTGCATTTGTGGCTGACTTTGGTGATGGGTGGAGACCAATTTCTTATTTTTTACGAGATTTTTTAGCCAAACCCAAAGCGGTCATCGATTGGGTTATGGGAAGTAAGTTAACCACGAATGAAGCACCCAATGAAGGAAACGTCATCTTTAAGTAGTCGTTTGCAATTCGTGTCGGCCATCGGATCTTCGGCATAATTTACCTTTAATTTCCAGATAAGTTAACGCTCCTGCGGCTTCTGTTAAATTACAGTGAGCCATGTTAGCCAACGATTCGGCATCATGAATCATTCCGCCACGAAAGTAGTTCAACCAGCGTTTTTCCTCGGGCGTCATCGTTTCGAGAGGTAGAGAAAGTTGACTGCGAGCTTCACCTAATTCGCTAAGGATATCATCCACGGAAGAAACCAAGATTGCTCCCTCTCGAATAAGGGTATGACAACCACGACTCGTGGCATTGTCCACTCGCCCTGGGAAAGCACAAAGTGTTTTACCAAGATCACCAGCGAAACGAGCCGTAATCATACTTCCTCCATCAATATCGGTTTCAATGACCACGACTGCTTGTGCGAGGGCAGCAACGAGACGATTTCGTTGGGGAAAAGTTTGTCGATCCGCTGGACGACCTAAAGGAAACTCAGAGAGCAAACAACCTTGCGAAGCAATTTGCCTTCGCAGTTTGATTGCTTCAGGCGGATAAGTTAAATTCAAACCGTGTCCGAGCACGGCCACGGTCTTACCTCCGCTTTTTAGTGCACCCTCATGGGCAGCCGCATCGATACCGCGTGCCATCCCACTGATAATCCACCAACCTGCTTTTGCTAAGTCATGTGAAACTTGGTGTGCTAAATGTGCGCCATAAGGACTGCAATGTCGTGAACCAATCACGGCCACCGATTTATCCTGAGGAATTTCTGAACCTTCCGCATATAAGACTAACGGTGGATCCCAGAGTTGTGAAAGTGGTTTGGGCCACTTCATATGTTCAGGATGTAGGATTTCGAATCCTGCTTTTTTTACTTCTGCTAACTCTTTAACCCAATCAAAGTTTCTTCTCTCAAGGGACTGAATCATCGGTTCGGTAATCCCTTTTATTTTTCGCCAAGCACTGGGACCTGCCTGTAGGGCTTCCCATAAATCATTATCAAAAGCTTCTTGCAGTCTACGAACGGAGACGGGTCCTACATGACTTAGTCCATTAAGAAGTAAACGTAAGCACAATGGGTCGCGTGGCAAAGTTTGCACATGGCATACCTCGAAGAGCCTAAACTTTTTTCAAGACCGAGGATAACCCAGAGAGCAACTGAGTAGTTCTTACTGCTTCTTCGCCCCATTTCTTTCTGAGTTCATCGGCAGCGAATGCGTGCCAGGTGACGGCTAATTCAACCGCCTGAAAAGCGAGAAGACCCAAAGATTTTCGACGGGCCAAGAGAGAGCTAACTATACCAGCAAGAATATCACCCGAACCACCTCGTGCCAAAATAGGGCCACCCCAAGGGACATAGACGACTCGGGTTCCATCCGTGATAGCGGTGAGCGGTCCTTTGAGGACCACGATAGCTTTCCATTTTTTAGCGAATGTCTTTCCAGCTTCGATCGATAATTTCTGCTTACTTAATCTTTTAAATTCTCCAGCGTGTGGAAGTAACACGAGGTTTTGGGCATGGCTAATTTTGCTGATTATTTCAGGCCTCAAAGCATCAGCATCGAGCACTAAGTCACCGCGGAACTGTGCGGTGATTTTTTGGATGAGCGGGCTAGCTTTGGGGCTCATACCCGAACCAACTAAAAGAACATCGTTGAGTGGCAGGAGTTTTTTTAATTGCGCAAGGTGCTTTAACGCAATGCTTCCTCCAGGTGATGTGGTTAACCCGCGCCACATGGCTTCAGGGTAAGTCACCACTGCTCGCGCTTTGACATTTTGTGGCAAACAAGTGGTAACCAAGGCAGCTCCCGTTTGCAGAGCGGCAGCGGTATTCATAATGACAGCTCCCGAGAGATTTTCTGATCCACCCACAATGAGGAGTCTGCCTTGTAATCGTTTGTCCGTGCGGGCAGGACGAGGCTTTTGGAGTGTCGAAAGGAGAGAAGCCATCGTGCATGATTCGTTCGTTTCAGCAAAAGGAAGGCCGATATCAATAACGCGCAATCTTCCGACAAATCGCTGTGCACGAGGGGAAAGCAAGGGTCGTTTTAAGCATCCAATCGAAACGGTGAGATCGGCGCGAAAGGCAGGACCAACCGAGTCATCACCGATGCCACTGGGTAGGTCGACGGCAATACGCAATCCTTGTAGCGAATGAGTTGATTCAATGAAACGATTTAATGATGGCGATAAAGGGGCGCGAAAGCCTTGGCCGATTAAGCCGTCAAAGATGAGGCAAAAATTTTCTTTTTTAAGAGTAGCGAGACGTTGAGGAGGGATAACAGTAACATTTTTTCGGCAAAGTTTCCAAACCTTGTAGGGTAGGCCTTGCTGCGGGATTCCTTCTAAAAAAACAACTTGGATAGAGGTTCCAGAGTGACGGCAAATTTTTGCTGCCAGTAAAGCATCGGCACCGTTATTTCCTTTTCCCGCTAAAACCAAAATCTTTTCTGGACGACGATTCAAAAAAGCGAGTGCCTCTTGGGCAACGCCTCGGGCCGCTTTTTGCATTAATTGCCAAGCAACGCTAGTTCGTCCTTTAATAAAACGCGCTTCCTCTGTGGCTGCTTCAGAGCAGCGAAGAATAGGAAGATGCGTGGGAGATTTCATGTCAGCAGACAAGAACGGCAAAAGCTTCGGCGAAATTTTCTGTATGAGTTAGAGAAACGAGAATTTTTTTTGCTCCTCTTTCCTCTAAAAGTTTTTGTGCTAGCTCATCCAGTTCGACTAGAGGTTGACCTTCTGGGCCGGTTAAGATGCCTACGCTCTTTAAGCCAAATTTTTCGCTGAAGCCTGTACCAAGGGCTTTGCTCACGGCTTCTTTAGCAGCAAATCTTGCAGCCAAGGAAGGGTAGGGATTGGTCTTAGCGAGGCAGAGTTCTTGTTCGGCTGGCGTAAAAATTTTATCTAAAAAAAGTTTACCATGTTTTTCGTGAGCCGAACGAATCCGTGCAATCTCGGTGAGATCAACACCAACCCCTAAAACATTGCCGCCTTCGAGTTTCATGAAGCAGAGCGAAGGAGATTTTTCATTTCACTCACGGCTTGGTGAGCTCCGACCATCAGAGCTCGAGCCACGATGGTGTGTCCGATGTTTAATTCATTTAAATAGGGTAATTGAACAATGGTTTTAACGTTATCGTAGTTAATTCCGTGCCCAGCATTGACGACAAAGCCAAGGGCGTGAGCTTGTTCGCAGGCGCTTCGCAAGCGCTCAAATTCGGTTGGAGCATGAGCACTCTTCCAAGCATGGGCGAAAGCGCCAGTATGTAATTCAACGACAGGTGCGCCGGCTCGATGTGAGGCCTCGATTTGATTTTTATCGGGTCCAATAAAGAGTGAGACCTCAATGCCTAGAGGGGCTAAGGCTTGGACGGTTTCTCGAACACGAGTCCACTGATTGACCACATCCAATCCGCCTTCGGTGGTTATCTCTTCTCGAGATTCGGGAACCAGGCAAACGGCGGCTGGTTTTAACTTTTGGGCAAACTGTATCATCTCGGCTGTACAGGCCATTTCAAGATTCAGCCGAATGCGGGGAATCTGGGCAATTGCCCATACGTCCTCTTCTTGAATATGACGACGATCTTCTCGCAAATGTATCGTAATACCATTTGCACCCGCCGCGAGTGCCTCTTTGGCAAAAGCTAAAGGACTTGGTTCAGCGTGGATGGATTGATGATTCCCCCGGTAGCGAGCTTGACGCAGAGTCGCCGCGTGGTCGATGTTTACCCCGAGTAAGATCCGTTCCGCTCTGCTCATTTCAAACCTTCAATGCTTTTGGTGAGTTTAGCAATTTCAACTTCAATGTTTTTGCTCCGGAGCGTATCCTTACATTGAACGAAGTATTCATTGATAAACTTGAGTGTTTCAAGAACGGCACGTTGACGGAAGATATCACCAGATGTGCCAATTCGACGTTTATAGAGACGGTCGATTTCCCCTAAAAACTGAGACACAGCTTTGGGGTCGTTTTTAACCGTGTCGTAATATTGGCTAAGAATTTCTTTAAAGGCGGGAAGATTATCGGCGATTTCATCAAGAGCGTCGCGATAAAGTGCGTGGATACGCTCCATGTTCTCTTTGGGGTTTTTCTTCAAAACCGCTGCATTTCGTGCCACGGCTTTTTGAATCATATCGTAGCGTGTACGGTCGTAAGCCCCTTTGCGTTTTTTATCGGCAATGAGGCGATTGTAGGCCCGCTTACAGCTCATAAAAATCTCCTCGTTGTTCATACTCGGGAAGAGGTATTTTTCTTCCATTTCGTCGGCTAAATCCCGCATATCGGGCCACTCATCAAAGGCTCGTCGCATTTCGGTGACAAAGGCCTTCCATTCTTCGGGTTTCGTTTCCGTCTTCGTGGCCTCTAGTCGCTCTGCATAAGCCCGCCAGGCTTCGAGGTGTCGATTGGCAGCTTGAATCGATAACCAAAGAGCTTCTTTCTCGGCTTTGAGATTTTGATTCTGCTTATAGACGTTGGCAGTCATGAGTAACTGCTGGCTCTTTTTGAAGCGATCAGAGGTTCGCTGAGAATCACCGAGAATCTCGACTTCAAACTCGCCAATGGTTTTGTTGGTTTGCGGATTCCGAACACTTCCACAGGCGTAGCCATCATTGTAGCGACCCGCATTCATGTTCCAGCTCTGGTCTTTACGCATATACGCAAACCAGAGGTGACCTCCGCGATTACCTTCACCAGTGACGGTGGTAGCAGGTATCCCAAATGCGTTGGCGGTTGAGGCGGCAAAGTGCCCTTGTTGCACGCAAATGCCACCAATTTCTAAAATTTCTTTGAGTGTGCTTTCAACTGGAGCAGGTAAATTGGTTTTTTCTTTGGTCACAAAATCCATACGATATTTAATCATGGAGTAAGTGGGGGCCCAGTCGGCTAAGCTTCTCAAATTATTTTGGTTTTGTGCCCAACGTAATTCTTCATCGGTTACACCACTAGCTACCACCCAAATCAGCTCGTATGGTTGAAGGGTCTTGATGTCGACGAGCAGTTTGTTCCCTTGAGCAAGCTCTCGAAATAAGCGGTAGCGATTGAGGACGGGAATTTCAAAAGGTTTATGGGTGCCGATATTAAAAAAGAGCGGTGGCTCATCAAAAACGAGAGCACAGGCAATCTGCAGGTTGAAATACTTTCCTTTCAGTTCTTTCGCGTCATCTGCCCAAAGTGTGCCCCAAACTTCGAGCGCCTCGCGCTTTTTATCTTCTGGTTTTAGATTAAGAGCGAAATTGGCCATCCATTCGGAGTTTTTGAGCAACTCGCTGAGAAAGGGATTAAAAGTTTTTTTATAACTTAATTGCCGCAGTACATCCGGTGTGACTTGACGGATGAAATAGGTTTGAGTGAGTGCGGTTGCTAAAGTAGGGTTTGCCCAAATTTTTTGGTACCGTTGTAATCCATTGGTAGCAAAAGTTTCGTTTAACAAGGGCAAGAGTTCTTTCTCGAGTTGTTCAACTTGCTTCTCCCATTGGCCGTTCTCTAAACATTGGGGAGTTTCGCTAATCAGTTGGCTAATTTTTTTGATTTCAGGGCGACCATCCTCGTTGTTGTTCGCTAGCAGGTTTTGTGCGAAAAGAGAGGAAGAGGATGCCAAAGCGAGAATAACCAAACAAAGAAAACGGATGGTGGTGAAAATTTTCGTGCCGAGACTGAAGGTTTTCTCACGCATGAGTAATGACATTGTTAAGCTAGCTATTAAAGAAGGTGGGTCAAAGAGAACCTCTTCGTCGGCAGGCTATTTTTTAACTTCTGCTGAGCTTATTTTCGCTTTTTGGGTGCTTTTCTTTTTTATTTTTAAAACGTTGGCTAAACTCGGAGCCGTGGGGGTTGAAGCGCTACTGGCGAGAGACTCGGGATCGCCTGCAAACAAGAGTTGGCCGCCTTCTTTACCACCTTCAGGTCCAATCTCCACAATCCAATCGGCTTCAGCAAGAATATCGGGATGATGCTCAATAACGATAACAGTGTGTCCTTGGTCAACCAAAGCGTGGAGTAACTCAATGAGTCGACGGCAATCCGATTGGTGTAATCCAATCGTAGGTTCTTCGAGGATGTACAAGTTGGGTCTAATCTTCCCTTTGTGTCGTTCTCGGAAAGTCGGCAGACCTTGTGCAAGTTCGCTGACGAGTTTTAGTCTCTGAGCTTCTCCCCCTGAAAGTGTGGGGCTACTTTGACCTAAGGTGAGGTAACCCAAACCAGTCTGGGTCATTAATCGACAGAGATCATGAAGTTTTGCGTCAAAGGAGAAGAAGGACGCACCTTCCTCGAAACTCATTTTTAAAAGGTCGGCTGCCGATTTACCATGCCATCGAATCGTGCGAGCCACTGAACCGTAACGCGTTTGTTGGCATTCTTCGCAAGGTACGTAAGTATCTGGCAGAAAATTCATCTCGAGTTTAATTCGTCCTGCCCCTGAGCAAGCTTCGCATCGACCGCCTGAGGTATTGAAAGAGAAAAAACCAGCTCCATACCCGCGCATAATGGCTTCGGGTAATGAGGCTAATCGTTCACGAATTAAATCCCAAGCTCCGATATATGTGGCTGGAGTAGAGCGGGGAGTTTTTCCGATGGGCTCCTGATCAACGAGAATGATTTGGCGGAATGATTTTAATCCGCTCAAGCTCGTTAAGGCATTGGATTCGGAGTCAGGTAAGGACTGCTTCATTTCTTTGCCCGTGACGCTATCCCGTTTATGGGCGATGCCGTATTGTGCGACGGGAGCGAGTAAATCGGTTACGAGTGTACTTTTACCCGCACCTGAGACTCCACAGACCACCGAGAGTCTACCAGTAGGAAAGGAAACATCGAATCCTTTGAGGTTACGCAATCGTGCGTTTTTGATTTTTAACCATTCGGTGGGGGCATCCGAACCCTTGATGGCGCGACGTTGGCCACGGAGTGGGTGAGGGATTGAAGTTTTGAGAGACTGTCCCGTGATGGAATAAGAAAATGATTCCATTTCTTTAGCCGTACCTTGTGCAACAATCTTGCCTCCGTGAATTCCTGCCCCAGGACCCACGTCAATAATCTGATCCGCTGATCTCATCGTATCTTCATCGTGTTCGACGACTAAAACGGTATTACCTCGATTCTTTAGATGATGGAGTGATTGTATCAAACGATCATTATCTCGAGGATGAAGACCGATACTCGGTTCATCTAAAACATAAAGAGCACCCGAGAGAGTCGATCCACATTGTGCGGAAAGTCGTATGCGTTGCGACTCCCCTCCTGAAAGAGTGTCCGCACTTCGATCGAGTGCGAGGTAGCCTAAGCCAACCGATTCAAGGAATTTTAAGCGGGCAGAAATCTCGGGTAGCAGCGCTTGCACAATGGCTTTTTCGCGAGGTTCAACCGATAAATGATTTAGGAAATGGAGAGCCTCGCTCGGTTGATATTTTAATAATTGTGGCAACGATAACTTTTCTCCTCGGGTATTAGAAAGTTTCACCGAACGTCCGAGGGGATTCAGTCGCTCACCCTTACACGTAGGACAAATTTCCTCTGTCATGCGATCGGCTAGGGCATTTTCGTTTAACGTTTTCTCTTCATCCGCAGAAAAACTTTCAACCTTTAATCCGTGTCCTCGGCAATCGGGGCACCAACCACGAGGTGAATTCCAGGACAAGTGTTTGGGGTCCACTTCGGGATAAGATTCGCCCGTGGCAGGATCGCTTCGTGAAGTCGAAAGGTAGGCTAATGTCTTCCCCGATTCGGTTAGCAACAAACAGGCTCCTTTGCCGATGTTTAAAATCTCTCGCAGAAGTGATCTTAGAGCTTTATCGCCCGACACGCTGGTGCCATCGGGTTTGTGAATACTTCCATCGGAATGCATTGTTTCAAATATC
>CANHRV010000003.1 GCA_947463395.1 Opitutia bacterium
CACTAAAGTCGTCGCCGATACGGGAGACTTTGCCGCCATGAGAGCTTTTAAGCCTCTGGATGCGACCACCAACCCCAGCCTCATCCTCAAGGCCGTCTTGATGCCCGAGTATAAAGCACTCCTCGACAAAGCCGCTCACGATAACCGCAGTAAAGGTATTCAAGCCGCGGTCGATGCTCTGCTGATTTCTTTCGGCACCGAAATTCTTAAAATTGTCCCTGGTCGTGTTTCAACCGAAGTCGATGCTCGTCTGTCTTTCGACAAAACAGCCACCATCGCCAAAGCCAAAGAACTGATTGCTCTCTACAAAGCTGCAGGCATTCCGAAAGAGCGCATTCTCATCAAAATCGCTTCCACTTGGGAAGGCATCCAAGCCGCAGCCGAACTAGAAAAAGAAGGCATTCGCTGTAACTTAACCCTTCTCTTCTCTTTTGCTCAGGCCGTCGCTTGTGCCGATGCAAAAGTACAATTAATCTCACCCTTCGTTGGTCGAATCTACGACTGGCACAAGAAGTCCCAAGGTGCAAATTGGAATGAAGAAGCTTCCTCTGGAGCCAACGATCCAGGCGTGCAATCGGTACGTCGCATCTTTGCCTACTACAAACGCAACGGCATCAAAACCGAAGTCATGGGTGCCTCTTTCCGAAACACAGGACAAATTAAGGCCCTCTGTGGTTGCGATTTGCTCACCATCGCTCCGGATCTGCTCGATAAACTTTCCAAAGATGAAGCCAGCGTACCCAAGGTTCTCGACGAACAAAAAGCAAAAACCGAAGGAGAAGCAGCAAAAACTTGGGGAGAAAAAGAATTCCGTTGGTTCCACAACGAAGATGCTATGGCGACGGAAAAAACCGCTGAAGGTATTCGTGCATTCGCTGTCGATGGCAAGAAACTCGACGACCTCGTTGCCAAGGCCATCGGTTAAAACACTTCACTCTCAAATAAAAAAGGGTCGGACTTCCGACCCTTTTTTATTTGGACCGACGTTGACGCACGGCTTCAAACAAAACAATCGCTGCGGCGTTCGAAACGTTAAGCGAGTCAGAAAGCCCCGCTTGAGGAATCGATATTTTTTCTTCGGCCTGCTTTAACCAAAAGTCAGAAAGCCCCGCTTTTTCCGAACCCAAAAGAATGGCAACACGACCCCGATAATCGCTATCCCAAAAAACTTTGGTAGCGGCAGGAGTCGTAGCAAAAGAACGAATCTGGTTGGTCTTCATCCAAGACTGAGCTTCGGCTGAAGTACAAACGGCACAAGGCATAGAAAAAACGGCCCCCTGAGAAGCACGTACCACATTAGGATTAAACAGATCGGTCGTCGGCTCGCAAACGAGCAAAGCATGACAGCCCGCTGAATCGGCCGCCCTCAATAAGGCACCCAAGTTACCTGGCTTTTCAATGGATTCGACAACTAAAAGTAAAGGTTCTGGAGGCAAAGATAACTGACTAAGCGAACAATCCCAAATTTTAGCTACACCAATAAGACCATCAGGTCCTTCACGACCACTCATTTTCTCAAAAGCGGATTGACCAACTTCACAACAGATAATGCGAGCGTTCCGACAACGCGTGACCAACTCCGCCGCCTCCGCACCACGAAACAAAGCGGGACAGAAATAAACTTCTTCGATTTTTATTTTTCGTTCTAACGCACGGCTTAACTCACGAAACCCTTCAATGAGAAATAACCCGCGCGACTCTCTTTCCGCACGATCCCGCAGGCGAGCGACCCCTTGAATACGGGGATTCTGTCGACTTTGAATAATTTCTTCAGCCACCCAAATAGAAAGAGACATTTGTAGAAAAAGGGCAAGGACAGGGTTCGGTCCTCGGGTTAAGGCTCGACCTTCTCTGGTAGCATCCAAACTTCAAGGTATGTCCGAATCAAACAAGCCAACCAAATTTCGCGAAGGTCCATTCACCTACCATCAAGAGGTAGAAGTGGAAATCGCGACGCTGACCAATCTTGGTGACGGGCTGGGTCGAGTGAACGGGTGGGTGGTTTTTGTGGCTGGAGCTCTCCCGGGAGAAAAAGTTGTGGTCAAAATCTGGCATAACGCCGCCAACTACTCACGCGGTGATCTTCTACGCGTTTTAGTTCCCTCTCCACATCGCGTACAACCACGTTGCGAACTGTTTGGCGAATGCGGGGGCTGCCAATATCAAAACATGGCTTACCCTGAACAATTGGAATGGAAAAGAAAACAGGTCCAAGAAGTTTACGAGCGCATCGGGGGGATGAAAATTACTATCGAAGCCTGCCATCCTTCTCCGAAACAGTACGGATACCGCTCGAAGATTACTCCACACTTTTTATCTCCGAAGCGTGCCGATTTCCCCATCGGTTTTCTCGCAACAGGCACATCACGACGCATTGTCGACGTGGCCAAATGTCCGATTGCGACCGAAGCGATTAATTCTGCCTACACTCGAGCACGTAAAGAGATTCGCAGTCAACCTGGACAATTTGAACGCGGAGCAACCCTGCTCTTTCGTGAATGCGAAGAAGGCGTGGTCTCTGATCCTCGTCAAACGGTCACCGAAAAAGTTGGGAAAATTAAACTGAAATTTCTCGCTGGTGAATTTTTTCAAAACAACCCTTCCGTGCTCGAACATTTTGTGAGTCATGCCATTAATCTCGCTAAAGGTTCAGGAGCGAAACACCTCGTCGATACTTACTGTGGATCAGGTTTATTTGCGATTTCGGGAGCGAGAGATTTTGAATCAGTCAATGGTATCGAAGTTAGTGCTGAAGCGGCCCGTAAAGCGGCCGAAAACGCCACACTCAATGGGCTCACCAATTGTCGCTTCATTGCAGGATCCGCTGAGTCGATTTTTAAAAATATCGCTATCCGTGGACCTGAAGCAGCCGTCATTGTCGATCCCCCTCGTCGTGGCTGTGATGAATCGTTCCTCACTCAACTCAACCAATTCAATCCTCGTCGCATCGTTTATATAAGTTGTGCACCCGATACGCAGGCTCGCGACTTAAAGTTTCTTACTCAGTTAGGCTGGAAAGTGATTTCAGCGAAACCGTTCGATCTTTTTCCCCAAACGCGACACATCGAATGTATTGCTGCCTTAGAAAAGGCGTAAAAGAAATGGGGCGCTCTTCGCCCCCATGTTTGAGAGTTGAACTGTGACTTAAGCTGAAGGCTTGGTGCCTTCTTCCTCTTCATCTGAACGCTCAACCTTGGAGATGCCAGTGAGGACCTCCCCGTCTTTGAGCCTCATGATGCGCACACCCTTGGTATTGCGACCTTCGGTGCAACGAATGTCCTTAACTTTCGTTCGAATGGATTGACCACCCTTGGTGAGAAGCATGACTTCATCTTCTTCCTGGACGCTCAATGCACCCGCCACGCCGACTTCAGTCTTAATCGCAATCACGCCCTTACCACCGCGAGATTGTTTACGATAAATCGGCTCCTTGGTTTCAGTATCATCAAAGGGAGTACGTTTTCCAATACCATCGATACCCACAACCAGTAAGGTGTTCGATGGATCCACAATCTCCATGGCCTTCACCAAGTCACCTGAATCGAGATTCATACCAATCACTCCAGTCGTGTCGCGTCCCATCGAGCGAACATCCGATTCATGGAAACGGATAGACATCCCCGACTGAGAAATCATCACGACCTCGTTGTCGCCATTAGTTAATTTAACTGCGATTAATTTATCACCGTGCTCGATATTGATTCCGATGATACCACCCTTACGGTAGTTTTCGTATTTAGAGATTTCAGTCTTCTTAATGGTGCCATTTGCCGTACACATGATTAAGAATTTACCTTCTGCGAAATCTTTAACGCATACCATCGCAGCTAATTTTTCATCATCTTTTAAATCAAGCAGACGGGCAATCGACTTACCGCGAGTCGCCCGGGCAGCTTCTTCGATTTCATAAACTTTCTCTACATAAACACGTCCGTTATTCATAAAGAACATGATATGATCGTGTGTATTGGCAGTGAACAAATGCTCAATGAAATCAGAGTCTTCATCGCTCGCCGCCTTGGAGACTTCAGCACCTTTCGTACCCTTACCACCACGTTTTTGTAAGCGATATTGATCCACCTTAGTACGTTTAATAAATCCAGCGTGCGATACGGTCACCACACAGCCTTCATTCGCAATCACATCCTCCATCGCTAAATCTCCTTCTTGGTTGATCACCTTAGTCTTACGAGGCGTGATGTGATTCTTCGCTGCTTCGCGTAATTCTTTTTTAATTAAGCTAAGCAATTTAGACTCACTGCTTAAGATGGAACGTAATTCTTCTACCAAGGCCATGAGCTCAAGATACTCGGCTTCAATCTTATCACGTTCTAAGCCTGTGAGTTGATAAAGACGCAAGTCGAGAATTGCGACAGCCTGGCGTTCGCTCAGACCATACTTGGCCATCAGTTTCACTCGAGCTTCATCACGATTGGAAGCGGCACGAATAATTTTTACGAAATCATCAAGATTCCGCAGAGCGATTTTGAAGCCTTCTAAAATATGGGCGCGGTCTTCGGCTTTACGTAAGCGGAAACGAGTACGACGGGTAACGACATCGCGACGGTGCTCGACGAAACATTCGAGCATCTCACGAATATTCATTTGTTTAGGACGACGCTTATCGAGAGCCAATAAAATCACACCGAAAGAGCTTTCAAAGGCCGTGTTTTTAAAAAGTTTGTTAACAACAACCTTAGCGGATTCGTTACGTTTTAATTCGATAACGAGACGGGTATTTTCATCAGACTCATCACGTAAATCAGAAACTTCATCCAGAACTTTCTCACCGACTAATTCGGCGATGTGCTTCACCAAAGATGAGCGATTTACGTTGTAAGGAAGCTCAGTGAGCACGATTTGCTCCTTACCGTTCTTTAATTCTTCGGTATGGGCCACACCGCGCACACGAACAATGCCACGACCAGTCTTGAGGTATTGCTTAATGCCATCTTTACCGTTGATTACGCCACCCGTTGGAAAATCAGGACCCGTGATAATTTTTTCAAGGTCTTCAACCGTCGTATTTGGCTTATCGATAATCAGACAGGTCGCCTCAACGAGTTCATTTAAATTATGTGGCGGGATATTCGTGGTCATACCAACCGCAATGCCCGTCGAACCATTCATTAGCAGGTGCGGTAAAGCACAAGGTAAGACGGTAGGTTCAGTCGTAGACTCTTTGTAATTAGGAATGAAGTCTACAGTGTCTTCATCGATATCGCCGAGAAGTTCAGCTGAGACTTCCGACAAACGACACTCGGTATAACGGTAAGCCGCAGGTGGATCGCCGTCAACTGAACCGAAATTACCTTGTGGCTCAATCAGCGGATAACGCATGACCCAATTTTGGGCCAGACGAACCAAGGTATCGTAAACCGAGCTGTCACCGTGAGGGTGGTAGTTCTTTAGAACTTCACCGACAACACCTGCGCACTTATCGAAAGGACGGTTGTGAACTAGGCCTTCACGCAGCATGGCGTAAAGAATACGACGCTGCACAGGCTTCAAGCCATCACGAGCATCAGGTAAGGCACGCGAAACAATAACGGACATCGAATAATCGATGTAGGCCGTTTGCATGATTTCGGAGATATTAGCCGAACTAAGTTTTTCGTTATCAGAATACATTGAAATATAAAATGAGGAGTGAGTAAGAAATTAGACGTCGAGGTTTGAGGTGTTGAGCGCATTGTCCTCAATGAAGGCACGACGTGATGGCACGTCTTCACCCATGAGCATCGCAAACACGCGGTTAGCTTCAGCAGCATCGCGAATATCGACCTTTAAGAATCGGCGTTTGGCCGGATCCATCGTCGTTTCAAACAACTGCTTTGGATTCATTTCACCTAGACCCTTGTATCGTTGAATAGTGAGACCCTTACGTCCGAATTGACGGATTTGTCCGATGAGTTCGAGAATCGACATCAGTGGAACGGGTTCAGCTTTTTTCACAATCTTCTTCGCTGGCTTCTCTGCACCCTTCTCAGCTTTTTCAGCCTTGGCATCTTCTTTCTCTGCAGCCGCTTCCTCTTCAGGGGCCGAGCCATCAATTAAGTGATAACGAGCGTCTTCCCCGCTGGAGAATTTTTGCACATCCATGCCTTGGTTCTCTAAATCCTTCAGCACCTTGCTGATGGATTCATTTTCAAAAACTTCGATGATATTAATGCGCTGTTGCACAACCGTGCCGTCCTTGAGTTTCTTCTCGCGGTTAATCATGTCCGAAAGGAAGTCATCCACTCCGGCTTTCTTTAAATACTCCTGCTTAGCGTCGGCGTCATCTAGGAACTCATAAGTTTCTTCGTTACCAGTGCGGGTGCGAACGATGAAACGCGGGAGCGCATGGCTCTTGTGATTTTGCTGATCAAGGTAGTTACCCAGTTGACAACCAGTACGTGAAATACTCACGCCCAGTGACTCTAAACGAGCGAGCGATTCGACAATCTTGTCCAGCTTTTGCCCTGGGAACACATGTTTATCACGCAAGCGCAGTAAATTCACCTCTTCGGAACCGAGTTCGAGAAGGATGCGATTCAAATCAGCATCGTTATCAACATACTGCTCACGCTTCTTTCGTTTAATGCGATAAAGAGGAGGTTGTGCGATGTAAACATACCCTGCTTCAATCAAACCAGGCATCTGACGGAAGAGGAACGTTAACAAGAGAGTGCGAATGTGCGAACCATCCACATCCGCATCCGTCATGATGACAATTTTATGGTAGCGACATTTCGTGACATCGAAGGCGCCATCACCCTCATGTTTACCGATACCCGTTCCACAAGCGGTAATAATCGTACGAATTTCTTCGTTGGATAAAATTTTATCAATGCGTGCTTTTTCGACGTTAAGAATTTTACCTTTAATTGGTAGAATCGCTTGGTAACGGCGGTCACGTCCCTGCTTAGCAGAGCCACCGGCAGAGTCACCTTCGACAATATATAGTTCACAAACCGATGGATCGCTTTCCGAACAATCGGCGAGTTTACCCGGCAGGCCGCCCGATGACATCGCTGATTTACGTACAGTTTCACGAGCCTTTCGTGCAGCTTCGCGGGCGCGAGCGGCGTTTAAACATTTGTCGACAATTCGTTTGCCGGTCTTGGGATCGCGCTCGAGATAATACTTAAGCTGCTCGCTGACAACGGAGGTAACAATACCCTCTACTTCTGGATTAGTTAAACGAGTCTTGTTCTGCGATTGGAATTTAGGATCAGGGTGCTTAACGGAAATAACTGCGACTAAGCCTTCACGCATATCATCGCCGTTTAACTTGGCGTCTTTCTCCTTAATCAGATTATTCGACTTAGCGTAGTGATTAATCACCCGTGTTAAAGCCGAGCGGAATCCAGACAAGTGAGTACCACCCTCGGGTTGATTAATTAAATTGGTATAGGAAAAAACCATTTCGTCGTAACGATCGTTGTACTGCAATGCGACGTCGACGGTCATACGACGCTGATTAGGCTTGGGCTTTTCGCCCTCACTCATTACGCGAGGGTTTTCTAAATCGGTAAAATCAACCTCCGCCGAAATCAAAATCGGGTCCTTAAACAACGGCTCTTCATTGACGTTTAAGAAGGCAACGTACTCAGCAATTCCATCTTTAAACTCAAATTTATCAGCGCGATTCGAGCGATGATCCTTCATTTCCACCGTAATACCAGGAACAAGGAAGGCCAACTCGCGCATACGACGAACTAAGGTGTCGTATTTAAACTCCTGAGTTGCGACGAAGATTTCGGGGTCAGGGTGGAAAGTGATTTTAGTACCAGTGCGCTTGGTCTTTCCGATAACCTTGATAGGTTGAGTGACTTCACCGCGGCAGAACTTCATTTGATGAACCTCGCCATCACGACTGACTTCAGCGACAAAGTTATCCGAGAGAGCATTGACACACTTAGCTCCAACTCCGTTCAACCCCCCAGAGACTTGATAAGCTCCTTTATCGAATTTACCCCCCGCGTGCAAATTAGTCAGAACGAGTTCGAGGGTCGGAATTTTTTCTTCGGGGTGAATGGAAACAGGAATGCCTCGTCCATCATCTTCAACGGAAAGAGATCCGTCTGTATGAATTTCTACTTTGATGTGATGGCAGAAGCCCGCCAAAGCTTCATCGATTGAGTTGTCTACAATTTCGTACACACAGTGATGGAGACCAGTCTCATTCGTATCGCCAATGTACATGCCGGGTCGCTCTCGAACGGCCTTCAAGCCCTTCAATCGCTTGATATCCGTTGCCTCATAAGAGGCCTTACCTGCATGTTTACCTGAACCAGTTTTTTCTGAATTTTCGCTCATTTTTTAATAAATAAATAGTGGGGCAATCCGTGGTTTAACGGATTAAAAACACTGTAAATCGGAAGGGGGTTTTCGCAATAGGAAAACAGCAAAAATTACCTCTTTTTTCACTGTTATAAATACCTAATAATTAGAGACTTGTGAGACAGTTTTATCAGCGGAAAAACAGCCAATTATCAGGTCATTCACAGAGTTTTTAACAAAGAGATAACCAAGTTAAAAACCCCTTATTTTTGCAGGAAAAAATTCGCCGCTCGGGCAATCTCTACCTCAGAGATATCTTCCAGAACATAATGACCAGCCTGTGGGAAAATAATCTTCTCAGCGGTCGGAAATCTTTGCGCGAAACCGGCGTAAAAGGTTTCATCGAAACAAAAATCTTTCATACCCCAAAAGAGCAGCATTTTTTTATCTCGGAGTTTTTCGAGCTGATTTTCGATTTCCCTTAAAACGGAACGCGTGGGGTGATCTTCTTCCATGGGAATATCCAAAACAAAATCAGCAATGGAACGTCGTGATGAAACCGAAGTATAAGGATACAGGAAACCTTTTTTAACCTCTGAACTTAAAGGCTTTTCCACCGCCATCCAAGTGGCAGGCCAGGCAAACCCATTGCAATACTGAGTTATAAAACGTCCCACCAGAGGAAGACGGCAGAGGGCAATGCGCTGCGGAATGTTATCCGAAAGAAAAGCTCCAGTATTTGTGACGAGAATATTGCCAATGCGCTCAGGTATACGTGTTGCCAGACCAAACCCAATCGCGCCGCCCCAATCATGAACCCCGAGATGGAAAGAGGTCAAAGATAAGGCATCGACTAATTCTTTAATCGATTGAATCCGTTCCTCCAGCCGTAGCCAGTTTAGCGGACGTGCCGACAGCCCCATACCAAGATGATCGGGGGCAATCACACGAAAACCACGTTCTGCCAGTGGCACAATGAGTTTTCTCCAAAGAAAGGACCAAGAAGGATTTCCATGAAGAAGCAGCACTGGCGTCCCATCGACTGGGCCATGGTCCACATAGCGCATCAATCCGTAGGAAGTAAGATGTTCTTTAACCTGAAAGGGATAGAGTGCTTTTACCTCAGCGGGTAAGGCATGGGGCGAAGGAATTAACATTCAACAGCAAGCATCAGACTCGCTAGGCCACTACCAATACCCAGCAAAGCGGTTTTATCGCCCGATTGAATTCGGCCTTCGGCACGAGCGAGAGCCAAAGTAGCAGGTAAAGAAACCGAACCGACATTTCCTAGTCGTTCAAAAGAAGGGCAATCTTTTTGAGGATCGAGACCTAATCGCTCAAAGAGAAGTGAAGAGTGGCGACGCCCGACTTGGTGAGTCACAATTTTTTGGGGGGTGCTTTCGCTCCATCCGCTTTCTGTTTTAAAACGATTCCAGCAAGATTGCGCTAAGCGAACTCCTGCAACGAGAAGAGCTTCGGAGTCGGTTCGCATATCAAGCTCATGTGCTGCAGTATCCCCTTCACACAAACCGTTGGCCGAGGAATCTGTCTCCCACGCACCCGCACGTAAACGAATGGCGCCCGCACCTGCCAAATCATCACGGCAGACTAAAGCAGCCGCCGCACCAGCTCCAATCGTGAGGTTCGCAAAAAAAGGTTTTATCGTCTCCCGGGTTAAAGACCGATCCTCATTCAGTTGACGGATGGTGTGTTCGACAAGGGGACGTCCATCCTCACCAGCACAAACTAAAGCTCTTTTGATTTGGCCTGACTCAACGAGTCCAGCTGCCAAAACAACCGCATTTAGAAAACCCAAACAAGCATTCGAAACATCAAGGATTTGAGCCTGCGGACCTAGGCCCAAAAGACCGTGAATATAGGCAGCCGTCGATGGCTCGAGTCGATCACGACAAACGGAAGCGTGTATAAGCAAATCGATATCTTTTGCCCCTACGCCCGCCGAAGCCATGGCTTTACGGCCCGCTAACGCAGAAGCCTGCGAGGGGCGAATCGCCTGAGGCCAAAAACGACGTTCCTTAATGCCAGTCATCAACTCCAAACGACCTTCGGGTAATTTTAATCGGGAATACAAGGGAGCCAACCGCTGCTCGAGCTCCGTCGAAGTCCAAACCTCGGGAGGCAACTCACAAACTAAATCAGTTAAAACTGTGCGATGGAATTGCACGATTAAGAAATTCGCGATGAGGCTTTGACCAATTCTTCATCAAAGAAATTTAATCCCATTCCTGCATCAACAATAATACCCTGTCCATTCACTCCACTCGAACGAGAGGACAAAAGCCAAACCGCAGCATCGGCAACTTCCTGAGTTTTTAAAGCGGCCTTACGCAAGGTCATTTTCTCGGCGTGCAAATAGTTATCTAAGTAACCAGGAATTCCCGCACTCGCACTGGTCTTCAAAGGACCTGCGTTAACGGTGTTAAATCGAACGCGCGTATCGACAGAAAAAGATTTCGCGAGAAAACGTGTAGCAGACTCCAATGCCGCCTTAATGGGAGACATATAACCATAATTCGTAGCGGTGACTTGAGACGAGATGCCAATGGCAACCACTGAGGCGTCCTTATTTAAATAGGGCTTAAAGTAACGAGCCAACTCAACCAAAGAGAAACAAGAAATGGCCGTGGCTTGAAGAAAATCGGCTCTCACTGTTTCGTGAAACGGCTGAATGCCCCGAGAAAAATTAGCAAAAGCCACGCTATGCAAAATTCCGTCGATTGGACCGTGTTCGCGACCCACTTGTTCGGCTAATTTCTGCGTTTGATCCTCGAATTCTAAATCACAGATATAAACCGGTTTCTGCGCTAAAAGCGAGGCGAGCGATTCCTTGCGAGCGGGGGAACGAACAGAGTAAATGACTTTGGCTCCTTCCTCCTCCAGTGTTTTAGCGACATGCCAAGCAACCGATTTTTTATTAGCAACGCCGAGAACTAAAAATGTTTTACCAGAAAGTCCGAGGAACGACATAGGGAAATTCAAGTAGGTTGATCAATGAGGGCGAGTGCGAATCGCAAAGATAAAACAACTTTACCCTCTCGTTTCACGTTTCCCGAAAGAAAATGAAACTGCTGCAAGGTTTCAGTGTGCTTAACTTCAATCGTGACGGTATCGCCAGGTTTTACCATACCTTTAAATTTAGCTTCCTCAATCCGACATAAAACAGGGGTTTTGTGGTCTGACTGTTGTCCAGTTTTTTTGAGTTTTTGCGTGAGATAAACGGCTCCCGTTTGAAAAACTGATTCACAAAGTAGAACCCCTGGAGTAATCGGGTTTCCTGGGTAGTGGCCGGCATAAAAAGGCTCATCGACTCGAAAGGTACGGGCACAAATCGCCCCATCGTCTCGAATCTCTTTAATCTCATCGATAAAGAGAAAAGGTGGTCGGTGGGGGATAATCGCGAGAATTTCCTGTAACATACCTTCTTTTTGTCCAGAGAATGCCGGACAAGCGATAGGAAAAGAAGGCTCGGCGAATTGCCTTTTCGAATAGGCCTCGCAACTTGCTCGGCATGACTAAAACTTTACTCATCATGCTCTTCTCCACCCTACCTTTTTTTGGCAATGCGGCTGAACGTTTAGCCGTCGGCGACCCCTTACCAAGCGTGACCTGCCTCAATCAAGATGGTGCCCCCATCTCCGTCACCGAATACAGCTCCAAGGGTTACCTTTTAGTCTATTTCTACCCCAAAGCCAGCACTCCAGGTTGCACTAAACAAGGATGCTCTTTGCGCGATAGCTGGGAAGAATTAACAAAAATGGGAGTTAAGGTCTTGGGAGTAAGCACTGACAGTGTCGCTGCGCAAAAATCTTTTCACACCGAGCAGAAATTCCCCTTCCCTCTTTTAGCTGATAGTGAGAAAAAAGTCGTTACCGCTTTTAAAGTTAAAACGAATTTCGGTTTTGCTAGTCGATCGGCCTACCTCTTCCGCGATGGCATCTGCATCATGGCAGACTACGAAGGACACACCGGCGATCAAGCCGCCGAAGTTATCAAATTCCTTCAGCAGAAAAAATAGTAGATAGCCTCACCCCTCAAGGGGCGTTCGCTCAGTGGCCTTTGATAGGGAAAAGGTCAGTAACACTGTTATTACCGTGAATGCGTCGGATCGCATCGGCAAGTAAAGGTGCGATAGATAAAACGGTAATAGGTAAACCACGAGTATCTACTGGCACTGAGTTGGTCGTAATGACTTCATCAATGAAACCTTTACGCAAACGCTCGTAAGCAATTTCCTGAATCATGCAGTGAGAAACCATGGCTCTCACCGTACGAGCACCGTTTTTCTTCAACAATTCAGCCGCTGCGACCAATGTTCCTGCGGTTTCAGTCATATCATCAACCAGGATAACATCGCGGTCTTCCACTTCGCCAACCAAACTGGTAGCTTGCACAGTGGTGGCGCTGGTTCGGCGTTTAGCCACGAAACCATAGGGCAAATTCAACATATCAGCGACCGCCGAAGCGTACTTTAATCCACCCACGTCTGGCGAGAAGACCGTGGCATCTTTTAACCAAGGCTTACTCTTGATGTGAGCGTAGAAAACGGGTGAAGCGTAGAGATGGTCGACGGGAATATCGAAAAATCCCTGAATTTGTTGAGCGTGTAAATCGACCGTCAAAACGCGATGAGCCCCTGCTGCTGTCAAAAGGTTAGCCACTAATTTTGCAGTGATTGGCACGCGTGGACGGTCTTTGCGATCCTGACGTGCGTAACCAAAAAAGGGAATGACAGCGGTGATACGAGCTGCGGAAGCACGACGAAGAGCATCAATCATGATAAGCAGTTCCATGATTCGATCGTTCGCGGGAGCACAAGTTGGCTGAATGACAAAAACGTCACAGCCTCGAATGTTTTCGTTTATCTGAACAAAGGTCTCCCCGTCAGGAAAACAATTTACCGTGGCCGAACCCAGTGGCTCACCGAGATGGGTGCAAATTTCACGAGCAAGTTCAGGGTTGGCGTTGCCTGAGAAAATTTTGATAGCGGGCAGGTTCATGATTTCGAACGTGAAACAGCGTCCAATGATGCGGCCAACGAATCAACCTTTTTGAATAAATCTGGCAACTTTCTGGAAAGAACCACGAGTCGACGCTCTAAACCAATAGGGACGGCAGGAGTTCCATTGTAGAAACTGTCTTGGGGAACATCCTCAAATAAACCCGCTTGAGCCCCGAGATGCACTCGGTCCCCTAAATGAAGGTGACCAGCCACTCCAGCCTGACCTCCCAGAACACAGTAATCGCCCAGAGTCGTACTACCGGCGATGCCTACTTGGGCAGTAATGAGGCACTGGCGACCAATCCGAACGTTGTGGGCGATTTGGACTAAATTATCGATCTTGGTTCCTCGCCCAATGATTGTTCGACTGAAGCGAGCTCGATCGATGGTGGTATTAGCTCCCACATCGACATCATCCTCCAATACCACGTTTCCAATTTGAGGAATACGATGAATTTCCTTTTCGATGGGTTCGTAGCCAAATCCATCCGACCCAATAACAACTCCTGATTGTAAACGGCAACGTGCACCGACAACACAGTAGTCAGCAATAGTCACTCTCGATTTTATCCAAGAACCTTCGCCAACGACGGATTGAGTTCCGATGGTGCAATGCGAATCGATAACCACTCCCGAGCGTACGATGGCTCCTGCACCAATGACACAAAACGGTCCAATCGAAACCGAGGAATCAATTTTTGCCGTAGCATCAACCGCCGCCGTAGGGTGAATGCCAGGTTTTGGCTTAGGCCAAAGTTGTGCCTCAATTGCCGCGCAAACGAGAGCAAGTGCAAAGGAGGGTTTTTCAACCCGAAGGAAAACCTGCTGCGGAGCAGGTTGACCGACATAATCCTTGGGAACGAGAATCACTCCTGCCTTCGACCGAGCCACTTCAGCTGTGTATTTGGCATTACCTAAAAAGGAGAGGTCATCAGGGCCCGCCTCATTCAAAGCCGCAATCGTTTTTATCACTCCTTCACGCTTCCCCTCCATCGCCACAGCACCGGCTATCGAGGCTAGTTGGGAGGTCGAAAGAGAAAGCATAAGGGCCGTAAAGTAAAAGCCCCTGCATTACAGGGGCGTTAAAAAATTTTTTATTTCTTCTCGGCTGGCTGATCGCCAGAACCGGCGGGATTGGTCGATTTGTAATTGGCGTTTAAATTAGCAATGATGGCATCGGTGATATCCAAAGAAGCATCGGAGACAAAGGTCATCGACTTAGGAAGCACGACTTGAATATTTTTTTCTTTCGAGATTTTTTCCGCTTCTTGGCGAATATCAGAAATAATGTTTTGTTCTAATTCGGTGGCACGTTGCTGAATTTGCCCCTGAGCATTCTTAACAAATTGCTCGAAGTCATTGACGCGCTGTTGGAAATTTTGTGCCTTAGTCTGTGCCTCAGACTGTGCACTCTTCTTACCCGACTCATTTAAGAGAGGATCTTGCGTGCGTTTGATAGAGGCATCTAAGTCCGTCTTGAGTTGGTCTAACTCGGTGCGGCGATCGTTAATCGCCGCACGACTAACTTCAACTGACTTATCGATACTGGCCTTAATCTCGATGGCCTTGTTGTATTTATTCATCACCTGTGCCACGTCCACGATACCGACGCTCGTAGGGGCGGCCATAAGAGGGGCGCAAATGAGAAGAAAAAGGGTACTCAGAGATTTCATAGTACTCTCATAAAGGCCTAGCCAACAGGCCTTGGCAATCAAAAGACAGTGCCGAAACTGAAGTTAAACTTCATGCCACCATCATTAAGTTTTTCCCCAGTGGTGGGATTTTTTGTCATTTTCAGAGGGAAACCAAAATCCAGTCGCATGACAGCACCTCCTAACAAAATACGTGCACCAACCCCCCAGTCAGAATTCGCTTCACTGAGGCTAAATTTAGCTGCTCCGCGATTCACAAATCCGTGATCATAGAAAAGAGCGAATCGTAAATTCTCCGCCGCCTTGATAGTGTATTCGCCAGATAAGTAGCCATAGGTGAGACCGCCCATTGGCTGATTTCCACTCGAAGTGTCCCAAGTGTTATAGGCACCCACATCATTATAGCCAAAACCACGCATATCGTAGGCACCACCTAGGTAGAATCGCTCATAAAAAGGCAACGTTGAGCCCGCGCCCGTAATTGTACCAACGCGACCGAGCAGTGCTAATGTTTGCTCCGAGGTTGGCGTTACCAAAATCCACTTACCTGCACGGAGTTCAGAACGGAGATAGTTCACATCGCCACCGAGCCCAGCCAACTCTTCCGTTAAAGAAATACGGACGCCTTTAGTAGGGAAATTATATTCATCACGTGTGTCTTTGGTTAAGGAAGCAGAGACCGATGAGATTACCTTAGGATGACCATCTTCGATTTTAACATCGTTCGGGGCTGCCGCTTGAACATTTTTAACGCTAACCCGACGAATGTCATAACCCAATCGACCTTCCACTGCACCCCACAAACGCCGACGTGCATAAACTCCGAATGCTTCATTAACGACATTATAATTAGAAGAGAGATAACCAGTAAAACGACGTTCAATCTTGTAGCCGACTGCAAGGTCGCGTTCCCATAACGAGGGCTCTTCAAAAGAGTGCTCCAGCGAACTCGTAGAACTTCCCAGCGATGCACGGACACGGAATTTCTGACCTCCACCGCGATACCATCCCTCAGGATTACTTGCATCGAAATTACCTTCTGAATACTCAACGAAACCGACAAGTTTTTCGACCGTGCTATAACCTGCTCCAAAACTCACACTACCAGTATTTCCTTCTTTAACGTTCACCCGCAGATCACTTTGACCAGGTATCGAAGTGGGTACGGGGATGACTTGAACTTCTTCAAAGAACTGAGTGTTACGTAAACGTGCTTCGGAAACGCGAGCTCGAGCCAAGTCAAAAACCTCACCCGGCGACAAAGCTAATTCTCGAGCAATAACCGTGGAACGAGTCTTCGTGTTGCCTTGAATATCAATCGCTCGCACGGTGTGACGAGCTCCTTCACGAAGGGTGAAAAGAACGTCAATCGTTCCATTTTGTAGGTTAGGTTTACGCAATACCTCAACCCTAGTATTGAGATAACCCATTTGCCCGTAATACTCTTTTAATTTATCAACTGCGACATCGAGTGAAGCGACGGAAAAGGGTTCACCTTTCACAAAGCGGTCCACCTCAGGCTTATGTGCTCCACGACGCAAGGAAGGTTCATTCACCACTTTGAGCAAAGCCTCAGTGCTAAAGACCGTATTGGTGGATGCCAGACGATTTCCGTCGACGGAAAGATTACCAACGTAATAACGACGTCCTTCTTTAACCGAGAAAATTAAATCAATCCAACCTTTGGCATCAGGGGTGTTTGGATTCTTAACATCCTTGATAACGCAGGCTTTTTCCGGATCGAACTCTAGAATTTCTGCATCCAAAAATCCTTTCGAGCGGTAAAACTCCAAAATCGCTTCACAATCTTTTTTATATTCCTCGTGATTTAATCGTCCGCTACTTCTTAACCAAGAAAACTTCCACCAGCGCCAATTGGAAGCTTTTAAATCAGCGCCATCGATCACTTCATCAGCGGTTAATTGTTCGGCACCTTTTATGATAATGTTATCAACTCGCAAATTAGCCCCTTCACGAATGACATAAGATACGACCACGCCCCCTTCTGCCTTGTAAGTCTGAGCACTTACCGCAGTAAAAGGATGCTTTTTGCGAATTTCATCTTGTAGTTTTATTTCCGCACGACGAAGCGCAGCCATGTCGAGAGGCTCGCCCACTCGCAAACCATCCGCAAAGCGGTCTTCGCTTTCTTTATCGAAGAGTCCTTCCCCGCCAATGTATTCAAATTTTACAATCGTCGGACGAGGCTCAACCAAAACGACTAAGTCGACTTCTCCCGTTTTAGGATCAAGTTGGGGAATGACACTTGCCTGATTAAAACGTCCCGTGGCATAAAGTGCTTTCACGGTACTGGTACTTTTTTCCTGACTGAATGGCTCCCCTGGACGTAAGGAAACGAAACCTAAAACAAATTGTTCAGAAGCTGGTCCTCCTTCTGACTTTACTTTGATTGTGCGAACGAGGGGAATTTTTTCTTGAGCACTCGTCTCTTGTGCAAAACTCGCAAAAGGATTGATAGCGAGGGCGAAGGCAGCCACCTGTAAAAGGCTACGTCGAAGTTTAAGTTGGCTCATTGCGATTGTCTTTGGCGGGAGTTTCGAAGCGTGTTAGCCCTGGATTCCAGAGCACATCCAACTCCCTTGTAGGACCGTTTCGGTTTTTAGCGACTATTAATTGACGAGAATAAAAGCCGTCCTGCCCTGCTAATTCAGCCTCGGCTTCGGCTGCCTTACTCTGACTGGCAGAGGGCCGAGAGATGAGAAGCACAATATCGGCATCTTGCTCGATGGAACCGGACTCACGTAAATCTGACATACGAGGCTGACGACCTTCGTCTTCAGATTTACGGTTCAACTGCGCCAAAGCAATAATCGGCACCTTAAACTCCTTTGCCATGGCTTTAATACTTCGTGAAACTTCAGCAATCTGCTGTTCTCGAGGAAGACTGGAATCTAAACCATTAATCAATTGAATGTAATCGATGACAATCAGATCAAGTGGGCGTTGCGAATGCACTCGGCGACACTTCGCTCGAATTTCTAAAATATTTTGCCCGCCGTTATCATCGATAATGAGAGACTTTCCTTTGTATTCTTGAGCTGCCTGCGCTAAATCCATCTGCTCTTGCGGAGTCGGTCGAGCCGAACGAATTTTTTGAATATTCACCCTGGCGCGAGCACCCAATAAACGCAGGGCGAGTTCTCGGGCTGGCATTTCCAGGGAGAAAAGTAAGATGTGAGCGGATTCGCGATGCTTTGGGAAAATAGCAGCTTCGATGAAATTTAGTCCGATGGAAGTCTTACCCATACCTGGACGCGCCGCCACGATGATCATTTGTCCGGGCTGGAAACCAAAAGTGAGACGATCGAGTTCAATTAACCCTGAGGGAACTCCTTGGATACTATCCCCTTCTTGAATCATTTTCTGCACTAACTCCATCGCCTCCTCAACAGGTTTATCAATCTTCACCGCCGAATCACCCACTCGATTTTCGCTAATTTTAAAGAATGACTGCTCCACCTCTTCGAGAAGTCGCTCAATCCCCTCAGTATGCGCATGGGCTCTTTCCACCGTATTTACGGAGGTAGAAATTAAACAACGAAGAAAATGTTTCTCGCGAACAATCGCAATCCAGTGAGGGGCATGAGCCGTCGAAGCGACTAAGCCAGTAAGCTCATTAACATAAGTAGCACCACCGGCCGATTCGAGGCGCTCTTCACGTCGCAGTCTTTCCGTAATGGTAATTTCATCGATGCCAGTACTTTCCTGAGAAAGGGCAACCGCGGTGCGGTAAATATCTTGATGCTTAGGATCGAAAAAATAATCGGGTGTAATTTTCTCAGCTAAACATCGCTGCAATGTTTCACCACCATCAATAATGATACTTGCAATCAATCCCCGCTCGGCATCGAGATTATGTGGAGGTACACGATCTCCGTAATTGGGTTTTTCCTCGCGACGAGTGCGCTTCATTTTTTCAGCCATAGTGGAATGAGGGGTTGTAGATAAAACTGAACCAAGGACGGAGCCTGAACTGACACCAAGTTACCCCCAGACAACTGTGAATAACTTAAACTAAGTTAAGAGATTTAGGGAATTAATGAAGGTAAAAATGGCAAAAACAAAGCGTGTCTAAGTCATTGGCCAAGAAAGGCTGTAGCTAAATCTTTCGCTTACGATGTTCGCCCTCGCCTCGCTTCTACTCGGTTTAGCTTCATCCCCGAACTCCACTCCCATTATCAAGATTAAAGCCCTCTATTTTGGAATTAACCCTATTCAAATCGGAACAAAAAACTGCCAAGGAGAAATCTCTGAACGCTCCATTTACACGCATTCTTTCAGCCCACACTTTGCCGTCCATTGCCCCGAAAGCAAACTGACTCTCTATCGAACTCAAGCCTCCTCCGCGGAAGGAGTCAAATGGTCGCCCTGGGTTTCGGCTCTAGTCCCTTCCTCGGGAGAAAATTTTTTAGCCATCATTTCCGAAACACCCACACAACCAACCTTACATCTATTACCAGATTCCAATTACTTACGCGAGGGAGGAGTCTTTCATATATTCAATTTATCTCACTCAACAATTGCGATTGATTTTCCTGGTCAGAAAAAAGTACTCCCTCGCGGTCAACGTACTCAGTTTCGACCTGACGTAAAAAATGCTACTTATGGCCAGGGAAGATTTACGACGGTGGACGAAGTGAATGCAGAGGCCAAGCAGAGTGGAGTTCGTTGGCTACAAATGGAAGACACCCGATTATTCTGGTTTATTCTTCCCCCCTCTTCGGAAGGACCTTCTTTAATCCTAAAAAATATCGAAGACCAAATTTTCGCCCCATGACACGCTCGGGCTTTGCCTTACTGCTATCGCTCGTTGTCGTTTCTTTTTTAATTTTGTGTTTATTAACTTTGTCTGCGTTTCTTACTTTAGAAACACGGAATTTAATAAACGCCAAGGATTCAGCCCAAGCCAAACTTCATGCCTTGATGGCGGCACGCTTGGCGCTCGGTCATTTACAGCAAACTGCAGGACCAGATCAACGTACTACAGCGACGGGCGAATTCGCTGGTTTAGCAGAGTCATCTACCTCAGAAAATCCCCCAACCGACCTTCCCTCGTCTGATTTAATAGGTCAGGCCTACTGGACTGGAGTTTGGCGAACCGACAAACCCAATGAACCTCCCGCTTGGCTAATCAGTGGAAAGAATACTTTTGCAAAACCTTCTACCAATATACCAGGAGGAATATTAGCTCAATCTTACCACCTTGCTGATACACAAGACTACTTAACGAGTCAGTGGACACCTTGGCAAAAAAATCCCGAAGATTCCCAATCGTGGGTCGTGCTCGTAAATGCCAAGCCCCTCGAGAATGAGGTTAATTCCAACAAGCCAACGAAGGAAGGCCAGGTTCTTCTTCCCAAAAGACCATTCTCCGATGATAGCCAAAAAGGGTTAGGTTTTTTTGCTTACTGGATTAGCGACGAAGGAGTGAAAGCACGCGTCTCTTCCGATGATTTTTTATCTAACAAAACGAATGAAGCAACTGTCTCGCTTTTTCGCCTTCATCATCATACGCTTTATTCAGCAGGCGTTCTTGCCGACAGTTACCGAGGTGGCCTTCGTCGCGATTTATCGTTGGCATTTGAAATGGACGATGAGGATTTTGATTCCTCGGGATTTGGTTCAGGCACTAGTGATGTTATTGAATTATACACGATTCCCACAACACTTGAAGGGAGCCCTCTGAGAAAAACACGAAGTTCACGTTTCCCAACATTCCCCACTGGTAAAGTTGGCACCTTAGAATCTCCTGATCCTCGCCCTCGTGTCTGGATTCCCCTATATGAAAAAAACCCTGATAATCCTGGACGATTTCTTGGAACAACAGGAACCCATTATTTACCATGGTCACCGATTTACATTCGCGAAGATGAAATGGGCCAAACACCAGCGGAATCACCTATAGTTTCACCAGTCGTTGGTTTAGCCACAAGCCCACAAGGAACACGCCGAAGATTGCTAGGCCCTCTTTGGCATCTTCTAAGAGACTACTATCGCCTCTATAAAGAAATCGAGTGGTACAACCAAGTACCCCTCCTGGAGGCCCGCTCTTTTTATCCCAATACCGACCAATTTCTTCAGGGAGGTTATCGACCTTCTTTGAGCATCAACCCTTACTCTAACTACAATCTTGATTATGGATATTGGCCAAATGGTGGAAGCACCTCGAGCTCTGCTCAATACCTCGATAATGAAGGCGGAACACCCGACCCTCTAGGGTGGATTAATGGTCGGAAAGAAAATCGTTTTATACCGCGAGCCGTTAGAGGTGCTTACTTGCCGGCACTTCATCGCTTAAGTCTGGTTTTTTCTGTACAAAAACAAAGCGTGGAGGCGGATTATGCTCTCAAAATTTTGGGCACACCTCTCATAGTTTTACATAATCCCTATGACATCAGATTAAAACTGAAAGCTTCGAGGAGCCCCGAGCCTGATAGTCGACTGCAAGGTTACGGGGCACGCATTGGCTTCTCATTGCTCGATGGATTATGCATCTACCTCAAATCCCACCAAGGCAACAATGCAGCCAATCCACTTTGGGAGACAACGGCCGTAGCCATCGATGATCTTTTTCAAATGCAGAAAAATGAGGTAGCCAAAAAGACTGAAAATTTTTCCTGCATTATTCCTGAAACTGTCCTCGAGCCGGGTGAGTTTGCGGTTTATTCTGCCAAAGAAGCAATCGACGTTGCAACGTCCTCTCGATTACCCGTTCTCGTTAAACTTGAAAGAGGACTCTATTTAACAGGTGGTTTGCGAGCTGACTTAAAAAGCTATCAATGTGTTGAAAGCACAGGAAATCCAGATGGTCGGACGCGGTTTCTTTGGCGAAGATTCAACGCTGAAGATACCTTACAAACTTGGTTAAGGATTCGTCCGAACACTTACTGGCATCATTGGTTTTACCTCAATTCAGGATGGAAACAAAATCGGGCACAGGATCGAGTGGGTCCCATGCTGGAGGCAGAAGAGTTTCTGGGGACAGATCGAAGCAACTCTCGCGCCAGTTACGGTCTAATGATTAATGTTGGTACGGCTTTCGCTCAACAACCGAGCGATTTTTTTGGCGACCCGGGAAATGAGAAAAATCCTGTAATCATCGGGCCTCTCAATCGCCTACGAGATGCTTTAACCGAAAAGGATAAACCAGGGGCGGTGGTTGGAGTGATTGATTCGCAAATGCGAGTGGCTGACTCAGTTCGTCAAACGACCTATGATCGCGGAATACGTCCGTGGATTGTCGCTCAAAATCAACCCACTCCCGCGTGCAATCCTCCTTGGTTGTTTAGCAATCCCCTCGCCCAATGTTCAACGGCAGCAGCACAAAATGGAATGCCTGGGATTGGCGGGGCGAGTTTACGAACACAAATTTATGGCGGAGATGAACTACTTTTAAACGGATCAACTTCCTCTTGGAGCAACTTTTTCCAGGTCGATTTAAACCTACATCCCGACGGCGGGAATGCATGGGGCGGATATTCACATCAGTCAAACAGTGTTTCTCGATTTTCTCCTGTTAGCATTCCTCGACAACCTCTCGTGTCGTTGGGACAATTGATGCACGCCAACTTAAGCGTATGGGAATGGTTCCCCTATTATAACGTTGGAAATTCATTTCCTAATCTTGTCTGTCCGCTGGACAAATCATGGACTTACGGCACCCCAGCCTATCAAGGAGGCCACACTTTTGCCGATAATAGTTTTTTACTCAATCAAGCCCTCTGGGATAGTTTCTATTTTTCTGGAGCTACCCCTGAACTGGAGGAATTGAAGAATGGAGATTACAATCAGGTAAGACGAACAACGACGATGGAAAGACTGGAAGGGTTTGCTCAAGGCACCAGTCATTTGTCCAACCAACACTTTCATCTCTATCAATCCAACCAAAACGAAACTGTCCTCAGTATTTTTCGCCGACCGGGTTTTGTGCAACGCCGTCAAGCAGGTGAACCGCCCGATGGCTATCGTCGGCTTGCTTCTTATTTACTAAGCGAAGGAGCCTTTAATATTAACTCTACTTCACCAGAAGCCTGGAGGGTTTTTCTCTTAACCCAACTGAAAAAGCCACTCTCACGCAGTGAAAGATGGGAGGGGCAAAAGCCAGCAGCGGGCGACATCCGAGATTCCAGTTACTGGAATGGCTTTACGCTTTTAACTGAAAAAGAAATTACCGCTTTGGCTGAATCAATCGTTTTAGAAATAAAGGCACGGACTCAATTCCATCAACGCACCGAGCGAGATCAAGAATACCCGCCGAGTCAGCGACGTTTTTTAGATTTCCCCAAGAACCAAAATCCACGAACACCTTTTTTAGGATTACATGAGTTTGTTAATCGATTTCTCGGTCCAACTAAGAAGTTGGGTGCTCGTTACACGAATTCGTTCTACCCACTCAACCCAACCGCAAGCGAAACGCCGACCCCTTACCCAGTACCTTTATTAGGTTGGAATAACGCCAATGATTATCGTTGGTCATTTCGTTCAGGCACCCTGGAGAGTAGTTTAGCACGAAGTGATAAAATCTTTGGTACACGTTTCACTGCTCCACCTAATGGTTCATTTATCATTAACCCCTCCGTCTCTCACCATTGGCAATATGGTGCAGGGAGTGGTCGACAATCAGGTATGCCTCCTGGAAATTATTTGGGTAATATTCAAGTTTTTGATCACGAAAATCGCCCTCGCACACACAATGGATTCGGGGCGTCGGGCTGCCTTTTCCAGGGAGACCTACTGAGTATTCTGGGGCCTAAACTCGCTTCTCGTTCGGATACGTTTACTCTACGGGCTTACGGAGAAAGTGCCATTGCAGGAAAACGCACCACTTCAGCGGTTTTAGAAATGATTGTACAGCGTACACCTGAATACATGGATACAACTCAACCACCATGGATAGGATTATCCTCCGCTGAACACTCGCCCGTAAATCACTTACTCGGTCGTCGATTTGTTGTTTTATCCTGTCGATGGTTAAGCACACAAGATCTCTAACCTACCAAACAATAAACCCGCCGGGGTTGGCGGGTTTACGTTTTGAAATCGAAGAAGAATTACTTCTTAGATTTTTCGGACTTTTCCTTGCGGGGTTTACGAGGTTTCTTCTCGCGCTCAGGACGTTCAGTCTCTTCAACTGCTTCTGCCACTGGCTCGATCGGATTTTCCGAAACGACTTCAAACTCTTGTTCCACCGTCACATTGTTATGCAGACGAATGGTGGTAATGTGTTTACCTAAAAGTTTAACAGGTCCTTGACCAAGGTGAATGCGCTTACGCTCTAATTCAATGCCATGCTCGGCTAATTTAGAGGCAATTTCTGCAGTGCTAATTGCACCAAACATTTTTCCTCCTTCACCAGTCTTAACAGCGAAGACCAACTTGATGCCAGCGAGCTTTGCGGCGATGGCATTAGCGGCTTCGAGGTCGCGTGCTTCACGAACTTCGCGAGCCTTCTTGAGCGACTCGATGTATTTCGAATTGGCACGATTAACGGGTAAAGCGATGCCTTGCAAAAGGAGATAATTGCGTGCGTAGCCAGAGCGTACGCGCACTTGTTCGCCTTCGGCACCGAGGCCGTCAACGGGTTTGATGAGTAAAACTTCAGTGTAGGACATGTTTGTCGTGGGTTTATAGAATGTTTTGAAAATTAATTAAAAGGGAACGTCGTCGCTGGTGTCGGATGCGGAAGGGGCAGAATGATCTTGGTTACCGCGGCTGCGCGAACTGCCACCTTCATCGCCACCTTGAGGCTTACTACCAAGAAAAGTAAAGTTTTCTAAAACAACCCCAAGACGGGAGCGTTTTTCACCAGTCTTTTTATCATCCCATTGATCAAGTTTGAGGCGACCTTCAACCAAGATGCCAGAGCCCTTACTGCAATACTTCGCAATAATCTCTGCCTGTTTGCCGTAGCTTTCGACATCGACGTAGGTAACTTCTTCGCGCTTCTCTCCTTCTTTGGTGGTGTAAGCGCGATTGATGGCCAAAGAAAACTTCGTCAGGGCTTGCCCAGAAGGCAGAGCGCGTGCTTCGGGGTCGCGGGTCATATTGCCAGCAAGAATCACGCGATTGAATGACGAAGCCATAGCGGTAAAAAGAAAAGGTTAGCGCTTGGAAACTTGCACCATGATACGATCAACGGTGCGATCGAGGCGGAGTTTTTCAGCAAAGGCAGCCGGAGCGTTGACGGGGCCTTCGAAATGGAATTGGACATAAAGTCCATTGAGGAAATTACGGTCCACAGCACGACTGAAGTCACGTTGGCCGAGGTTTTCCACTTCAGTAACTTTGCAATCAATGGATTGTAAAATCTCTTTGAGTCGCTCGATAGCGGCTTCAGGAGACTCGGCCGATCCGCGCAAGTCGAGAATCAGACTAACGCGATAAGGGCGACGACGGGTGGTGGCGGAGGTCATGATGGTAATTTTTTGTGATGAATAAAGTTTTGGGCGGCGGGTAGGCCTTGGGTGATTAAAAGTTCAAATCCTTTGATAAAGTCATGGCTGCCATCGAAGATTTTATAGAGGTCGGCCTCAGGTATTTTACCGAGGACGTGATCGGCGAGATCTTGTTTTGCGTTAGTTTTAGGCCCGATTCCAATACGAGCACGAACGAAGTCAGGACCTAAATGCTCAATACAACTTCCCACTCCATTGTGACCACCTTCGGATCCTCCGAAAGTTAATCGCATTTGGCCAGGGGCAAAAGCGATGTCATCGTGAATAACGACCAATTCGTTGACGGGGATTTTGTGATAACGAAGAAATTTCGCTATCGGCCCGCCCGATTCATTCATCAATGTCAGTGGCTTAATCAGATAGAAAGTGTGATTGCCCAAGGAAACTTGAGCCAAGGAAACAGGAAAGCGACTCTCCTCCTTCCATTTCACCTGATACTTATCTGCCAAGATATCGATAATGAACCAGCCGACGTTATGTCGCGTGGTGATGTATTGTCGCCCGTAGTTGCCTAGGGCAGCGAAAACCGTGAATGGCATTTTGACTTTAAAGAACAGTAACCAGGAGAACCTGGCTTAAAAAATTATTTCTTCGCAGGAGCGGCAGCCGGAGCAGCGGCAGCGGCAGGAGCGCCAGCAGCAGGGGCAGCGGCAGCTGGAGAAGCGGCAGCACCTTCCGCAGGAGCAGCGGCAGTTGCAGCAGCGGCAGTAGGTTCTGGAGCAGCTTCTTCTTCAGCCATTTCAGAGCAAACAACCACAACGCGAGCGGGATCACCAGGGAAGGTAATACCTTCAGGAGCTTTGATTTCTCCCACGTGAATAGACTGATTAACCTTGAGAGGAGTTACATCCACTTCGATGAACTCAGGAAGATTCTTTGGTAAGCAACGGACATTGATGGTCTGAGAAACGATGGCCAAGGTACCGCCTTCCGTTTTGACACCATAGGCTTCGCCAACGACACGAACAGGAATTGCTGCAGTCATCGGAGCATTCGGATCAATTTGCTGAATGTCGATGTGCAGGAATTTCTGAGTAATAGGATGGCGCTGAAACTCTTTGATGATTGAAAGCATCTTTTTTCCATCCAACTCGAGTTCGATAAGTGCAGCAGCATTACCCTTGGTCCGCATTAAGTCGCGGAACTTTTCTTGGTTCACAGAGACACTGTGGATACCAGCGGGACCATAAATAACGGCAGGGATAGAACCGCTGATACGGAGGCGGCGAGAGTGGCCACGACCATGGTTCTGTCGACTGGTGACGGAGAGACTGAGCTGCTTCATAGGTGTAAAGGTGCTTGATGTCTTAGTAAGTCGCGGGCCCGCGTTGTGCGGCCGTGCCATGACTAAGGAAAGGAAGGTCGAACTTGGGAACCCAAGCCTAAGATGCAAGCGGTAAATTCGACCTATTCATAGGAAAATAACCTAAAAACCCCTTTTCTTAATCATAACTCGTTTATCGGGCTACAAATATCAGCCACCTCTTGGCTGCTAAAACCTAATGGATTGGCCTACTGACCAAAAGCGACATCAGCGGGGTGATTAACTATCATTCGGAAAACGGCAGACAAACGGCGACAATGAGCAAAACCTTCAGCCAAAGTTTTAGATCCCTATTCGCCCTAGGGAGATTTTTTAACGATACGTTTAACTTGGCCACTTGAGAGACTGACGAAAAGAATGTCCCCAGTGGCGGGATCGGCAGTAAATCCAGTAACAAACTCATCTTTTAAAAGAAGCTCCGCCGTCCAACGACCTCCCTGTTCTCGCAATGCTTTGATCCAACCAGAAGAGTAATCAGCGAAAAGATAGGCGCCATTGAGCGACGGGAGACGATTACCAAAGTAAAAAACTCCACCAGTTACGGAGTAGCCTTCAGGATGAGGGTATTCGTAAATCGGGTTTATAAACCTGCTATCCGATTCCTTTGACTTCATCTTTTTCACATCCCCCTCCCCTGATTTTCGAAAAGGATGAAAACCCTCTCTTTCGCTCCAACCGTAGTCTCCCCCACGAATAATGACATTAATCTCCTCAAAAAGATTCTGACCGACATCTCCCGTAAAGAGTCGTCCATCGCGGGGGTGGAAGCAAAAACGCCATGGGTTTCTTAAGCCAAATGCCCATGTTTCGGTCCTTACCTTCTCAGAAGAAGCCAGGGGCTCCCCCCGAATCTTTTCTACCCCCAGAAAGGGGTTATCCGCAGGTATAGAGTAGAATGCCCTACCCTGCATGTCCCGATGGACGGCAGGATGTGGATTGGGCTCCAAATTCCCGGACCGCTTATCCACATCGATGCGATAAATGGCCCCAAAAAACCCCTTATCAATGTGACCAGCATAATCGAAATAATCGTCAGCCCAACCCCCATCGCCAGTGCTGATGTAGAGGTAGCCATCGGGGCCGAAATGCAGGTCACCTCCATTGTGATTATCGGCCGGATCTTCCTGACTTATCAGAGGCAGTTCCGATGACCCATCCACCATCATGGTACCTCGGTCGGGTATGACAAATCGAGAGACTCGTTGGAATAACTTACCTTTTGTCTTAAGACTATAATAGACAAAGACTTGTCCATTTAATTTGAACTGAGGATGTAGGGCAAAACCCAACAATCCGCATTCACTTTTATGGTAAAAATCGCCGTCTTTCGGTTCAGAAATATCGAATATCAACCGCGGAGATTTTTCGGAGGAGTTTGGACGAACCCATTGGATACGTCCGACCTTTTCGATGATGAAAAACTGACTGGGCGAATCGGGGTCTTCGCCAGGCAAAGATACAATACCCACTGGCTGTTTAAAAAGTGGGTTACCAGGGAAAGCTGGTTCGGCAACATAGCCCTCGGCTCTAACCCTCGGTAATGAGAAAATAATCACTAATCCTAGGATGAATGTAAAAGGTAACTTCATGCCCGCATCCATGATTCAATGCTTCATCC
>CANHRV010000004.1 GCA_947463395.1 Opitutia bacterium
AACCCCGATCGTTTTATTGAGGCTTTTGTGCGTGCGGGAGCTCAACGATTGACCGTGCATGTCGAGTCAGACCACGACGTAACTAAGACGCTTAAAGTTATTCGAGACCATGGCATCGCGGCGGGAATTGCCATCAATCCTAACACTAATCCTCGACGACTACTCCCCTTCCTTTCCTCTGTGGATCTCGTTTTATGCATGAGCGTCTTTCCCGGTTTTGGCGGTCAGGCATTCATTCCTTCCGTACTAGATAATATTCGTTTTTTAGATCAAGAAAGACGTCAACAGAAGCTCGCCTATCGCCTCGAAGTGGATGGTGGCATCAACGTGGAAACAGGTCGTCTTTGTCGTGAAGCAGGAGCTGACACGCTCGTCGCCGGCACGGCTTTCTACAAAGCTGCCAATCGTCAGACTTTTCTCAGGGAACTGAGTGCCTAGGCTACCGCGGGCGGCAAAGAATCAGGGCCTTGGGCTTTTTCTTTCTGTAAACGCAGTTGTCCGCAGGCAGCATCGATATCGTGTCCTTTTTCTCGACGCAAAGTCGCGGTGACGCCAAGCGCACGAAGTTCCTTAACAAATCGATCTTGCCGAGAAATTGAAGGGCGCACCCAAGGTAAACCTTCTACTTTGTTATAAGGAATAAGGTTAACATGTGCATGTAACTCGCGAGCAATCGAAGCGAGTTTTTTGGCCTGCTCGAGTGAATCGTTAATATCTTCAATTAAAATAAACTCCAACGTTAACATGCGACCATGTTTGCGAGCAAAAGCTTTGGCCGCAGGAATCAACTCCTCTAAAGGATACTTCCGATTCACGGGCATAATCTTTTCCCGCACCTCGTTGGTGGCTCCGTGCAAACTAATGGCTAAACGGAAACCCAAAGGCTCCTCCGCTAGTTCGAGAATTTTAGGAACCACACCCGAAGTGGAGATGGTGATTCTTCGAGCACCAAAACCGAATCCCCAGGAAGCATTCACAATGCGCAAAGCTGCCAATAAATTTTCATAGTTAGCCAGAGGCTCACCCATGCCCATTACAACGATATTATCGAAGGAAGCCAATCCCTCGGCGGCACGTGCGGGGTCGGCCTGATCTTCGATACGACAAACCTGAACGAGTTGTGAAACAATTTCACCCACCGATAAGTTTCTCTTCCAACCCTCCAAGCCTGAAGCACAAAACTTACACCCATAGGCACAGCCGACCTGAGTTGAGATACAAATCGTACGTCGCGATTTATCCTGTCCAACACCCTCCATCGGTGCTCGTATAATCACGGTTTCAATCAACGACCCATCCCGCAATTTCTGAAGAAGTTTTTGGGTAACGTCGGAAGCCGTTTTTTTGCCCAACACCTGGGTCGCACTGAAATCGTAATTCTCCGACAACCAAGCCCGCAAGGGAGCCGGAAGATTCGTCATTTCTTCGGCAGACTCAGCCCGACGCGGGTATAGCCACTCAAAAATCTGCCCAGCACGATAACGCGGATGGCCAGCCTCGGCCAAACGAGCCCCCAGCCCTTCGGGGGTTTCGCCGTGAATGGAGGGTTTATCGGGCTTAAAGGCCATAAAAGGGAGGACAGTTGAGGTCAGATGTGGACGACAGTGAGTGATACCCTGCCTTCCTGCTTGCAAGTGATTATGCTTATGCCCAAAACCATTTTTTGCAATGAGCAACAAGGCCCTAAACTCACAAGGTGTCAAAACCCACCTCCTTCACGATACCATCGCTAAGGTCTCTGAAGGCCAAACTCGATTCTGCTTACACCAAGCTTGGGGCATTGGCATCATCCGTAGTTTTGACCAAGCCACGAATCGATTGATTGTTGATTTCCCTGAACAAGGCAAAAAAGGACATGCCATCGATGTCTCTTTCTTCTCGGGAGGAAAAATTGAAATCATTAATCCCGAAAGTATTCTAGCCCAAGCCTACGACGAATCTACCAAGGCAAAAATTGCCACGCTTACCAACGATAATCCTGCCGAGTTGGTTAAACATCTTTTAGCCGAGTACCCCACAGGCGAATGCTCCTCCTACGCTTTGGAAGCACTCCTTGATCGCATACACTTTGCTTCGCTACCCGCTGGTAAAGACCGTGCAACCGCTTTTAAGTCTTGGTGGAGTAAAGCCAAAGCCGCACTCCGCAAAGATCGTGCTATCCTGGTGCCTGATAAAAAAGGTGGTCTTTACGCTCTTCTCGAAGCACCCAAAGACGTCGGCGAAGATCTTTTTGCCCAATACGAATTGGCTCCTAATTTGGAGCGTAAACTGGCAATTCTCGAAGAGTTAGCAGAATCGGCCTCAAGCGAAACTCGCTCGGCTGCCAACGAAGCTAATCTGGCTAAAGTTTCTGCCGATTTAGAAAAAGCCAAAGAGAACCTCAAGGGCACTCGTCGTAACGAAAACCTACCCAAGATTCTCTGTGCAATTTGGAATCGTGATAAATTCTTCCGTCCAGCGGTTGAAACCGTGGATACATTTAGTCCAACCGCTTCGGAAATCATCGCCCTTTGCAACGAGTCTGACCTCGCCAACATCGCGTTAAATATTCCTCACACCACCGAGAAGATCCGTCATTTACTCGACCTCGTTCGAGCTCACCACGGCGACAATTGGGCCGAGCGTGCTTTTGATCTTCTGCGTAATCGCGATATCGGTGGCACCAAGAGTGGTTCTGCCAAACTTGTTTCCGAGTGTATTGCCTACCTCTGTGACGCCAATTTAGGAGAACAAGTCGCTCAGCGATTCCAACAGTGGTTGGAATCTCGTGAACTCCGCCCTCCCGTCATCATCTGGATTATCAAAAATCGCGACTCCAAGAAATACGCCGAAATCGTCACACCTCTCATCGTACCCAGTTTACTTGGTGCTATTTTAGCTAGTATCGATACCGAGGCCCTGGAATCCAATTCAACTGCCCGCATTCCACTCGCGAACGAACTGATTAAGGACAAGAATCTCATCGCTGATATTTTATCGCCTGCTCAAGGAACCAAAGCGGACAGCGAGACCATCTTTGATTTAGCGCGCATTATGCTTCGCAATCAAGGATTCGACAAGATGACCAAGACTTCGTTGTTGGCACGACTCGCTAAAATCGAGCCACACGTGAATCGTCTCATCCAAACGCGCCAAGCGGATGCGGCGATGGAAGACAAGGAACTGGTGGTTTCTAAAACGAGCAAAGAAGCCCGTGAAGCCGAATTACTCGATATCATCCAAGTTAAACTTCCCGCCATTAAAGAAGCGATTCAAGTGGCTAAAGAACACGGCGACTTGCGCGAGAACTCTGAATACAAGATGGCTCGTCAGGATCACGACACTCTCGTGGCTCGTCGTGGTGAATTAGAGACCATGCTGAAGAAAGCACGCGTGACCGACTTTAGCGAAGCCACTTATGACACCGTCTCGGTAGGCTCGGTCGTCAAATTGCACCGTGATTCAGATAAAAGCGAAATCACCTACACCATTCTCGGTGCTTGGGATGGTCAGCCCGAGATTAACGTCTTGGCCTACACTTCGCCTTTAGCCCGCCAATTCCTAAACAAGAATGTCGGTGAAACCTTCACCACGAATATCAAGGGCAAGACCGAAACCTGGAAAGTTCTCTCGATTACTCGTTGGATTGATAAGAAATAAGAATCACCCCATTCGTTTCAGAGGAAGCCCCCTTTTCGGGGGCTTCCTCTTTTGACATACCCGCAACACCCCTCCAAGGTGGTGACATGCCTAACCCTTGGGAATCTCTGCGCCTTCTGGCGGACCCCACGCGAGCAAGAATTTTGTTTTTACTTTCGCGCGGCGAAATTTCCGTTGGCGAGTTACAAGAAATTCTTGGCATGCGCCAATCGCGTATCTCCACTCACTTATCGCTTTTACGTAAGGCGGGCTTGGCCAGCGATCGTCGAGATGGGAAAAATTCTTTTTACGCTCTCGCAGAAAATTTACCCAACGGCGTACAAAAGATAATTGATGCGGCGATACAAGCCACCGCCCAAGACTCTCTTACTCAGGCCGATTTAAGAGCCCATAAACGATTAATCGAAAAACGTCGTCGTCGCACCGAACAACATTTTAATCTTATCGCAGATCGATTGGGTAAAACCTATTGCCCAGGTCGTTCCTGGGAATCGATTGGGCAAATGCTTCTTTTGCTTACTCCCAAAGTTAAGATTGCTGACCTCGGTGCAGGCGATGGCACCCTCTCACGACTTCTAGCGAGACAAGCTGAGTTTATTCATTGCGTGGATAATTCTCCTCGCATGGTCGAACTTGGTCGGGCCTTAGCCAAGAAGGAGCAAATTAAAAATTTAGATTATCTTTTAGGGGATATCGAGAAAGTGCCCTTGCCTGATAATAGCGTGGATCTCGTTCTTCTCAGCCAAGCTCTTCATCACGCCGAAAATCCCAAAAAGGCTTTATCCGAGGCCTACCGAATTCTTAAACCAGGCGGAAGGGTCCTCATTTTGGACCTAAGAGCCCACCGTTTCGAAAAAGCCCGCGAACTTTATGCTGACCGTTGGCTAGGCTTTAAGGAAAACGACCTCTACGATTGGTTAGGGGAAATAGGATTTAATCGTTCAGAAGTTCGAGTGGTAGCCAAAGAAACCCAAGAACCGGGCTTCGAAACCATCCTAGGCACCGCCCTGAAGCCCACCCGATAAGGCTGAGGTAAAGACACCCCCTCAATCTTAGGGAAAACTCCTCGATTTTAAGTTCCTTATTGCTTGGCAAACGACAGCGGAAAAAGCATTTTAAGGCTCTCTCTATTCTTAGAGTCATCTCTCATCTGAATCCCGATGGTATCATCTGAGTCCCGCACTTATCGGCTAGCGAAATCTGCTATTCTAGCCGTGCTCATTGCCGTAGCCCCTTTCACGGGCGAACTACGAGCACAAACGAGGCCCGCGGCGACGAAACCCGCCGAAAAAGTAGACCCCATTACAGCTCTCTTCATCAGCGCGATGGAGGCGATGGAGAAAAAAGATTATGACGGTGCACTCAAACTTCTGGACGAGGTAGAAAAGAAATTAATTAACCCACCAGCAGGGGTTGCTGCCGCAGTTGAATTCAAAAAGGCCAGCTGTCATTTCCTGAAAAAAGATTGGGTAAAAGCTGAATACCTCTTTAACCAATTTTTAACAAAATTCCCTAAAGGCACCGAGGATATCCTTGAGCCAAATGACAATAAGGTAGGAGTCGCCAAGTTAACCCTGGTCGAAATCTACCTCAATCAATCCAAGTGGCCAGAAGCCTTAAAGCTCTGTGCTGAACTTCGTACAAGCCCCATGATTCAGCCCAAAGATCGCGTTGCTGCCTTCACGCTTTCGGCAAAAATCATCATCGAACAATCGAAAACGGGCGGAGCTGACATTCGCAACAAAGCCCTCGAACAGGCTGCGGAACTTTTAAAGAAAGCCATTGGATCGGGAATCAGTACACCCGAAGGACGAGAAGCAGGGATGCAACTCGTTGAGGTTTATATTAAGTTGAATCTGGTTAAAGAGGCGGAACAGTTAAAATCGGAAATCGATGCCAAGAGTTCGGGATCTCCAACAGATATCGTTCGCTCCAACTTCCAAAAGATAAACATCGGAGATGCTCGTTTCGATGCGGCACAAAATGCAGCGGGCGAAGAAAAAATGGCCTTACTCCGCCAAGCACTTTCCAATTATCAAGGCGTTCTACGGCGAGCCACCATTGCACGTTCTGTCAGTAAAGCCGTTGAAATTAAAAGCGAAGAAGTCGAAAAACTGGAGGCTTCTTTGCCTAATCCGAACGACGAAGCGAAAGCTCGCATTGAAGCAGCTAAAAACGAATTGTCCGAGTTTAAGCGCATTCGGGACAATTTTACGGAAGATAAGTACTACGATGCCCTACTCTCTTATCGTATCGGTCTTTGCTTACTGGAATTGAAGATGCCCTGGGAGGCCTATGTCGCCTTTCAAGATATTTTTGATAACTCACCCAATTTCGATAAGGCTTCGAGTGCTTATTACTACTACATTCTCGCCCTTCGCGATATTGGTCGAAACACCGAAGCCCAACAAAAGTGCAAAGAGTTTCTCAAGAAATATCCCGACTCTGATGAAGTCTCTAATGTCGCACTGATTCTTGGTTCCATTTCTCAAGAACGCGAAGAATACGACGAAGCGATTGGCCACTATAATTGGATTAAAACTAACGTTAAAAACATCGATGAGACCACCAAGGAAGACATCGATTTTCGTATCGCTCTTTGTTACTTCTCATCAGTGGAATGGAAAAAGGCTCAGGTGGCCATTGATGAATTTTTAAATAAATACCCCAAGACCGTTGCCAAAGAGCAGGCCGTTTATATGCGCGCCCTTTGCTGGTTCTTCCAGGGTCGCTACAAAGAAACAAAAGAAGCCTTCGATGCGTACCAAAAGGCTTATCCACAGGGTGAATTCTTAGCTGATGTACGTTATCGCCAAGGAATCATTAAGTTTGGTTTAAATCCTCCTGAAATTGATGAGGTCAAAAAAATCTGTCGTGATTGGTTACGCGATTACGGCAATGAGTCGCATAACGAAGCGATTATTAATCAGATTCCCGAAATTCATACCTTGATTGGCGACTGCGATGCTCGTCTCGCTTCCGACTTAGATCCCGCCATCAAAAAAGCGGACGAGGACATGAGAACGAACGCTGCGCCCGCAGACAAAGCTCGTTTTAAGGCACAAAAAGAAGCCCTCGAAAAACAAAAAGAAGTTCATGTCAAAAACAGCATCGATGCTTACATCGCGGCAGCAAAGTCAGCCCGTACGAACACCAATGCTTTAGAATTCGTCTTACGCGAACTTGGCAAACTCCTGCCTGGCCGTGGTGAAAACGCTCGGATGCGAGACCTTTATCAAGAAATCTACGATTGGGACCACAATCATCCCAAAGCGATGAGTTATCTCTACGAAGTCATCAAGGCGACCGAGAGAATGGGAGATAAACCTGAATTTGCTCAACGCACGGAAGCAGTTCAAAAGAAGTTTAGTGCTCAATTGCAGGCCGCCCGGAAAAACGTCGATGACATCGTGCGCGCCGAAGGAGCGGTCAATCAGGTCGCTCTCGATAACGCTAAAAAAGCTGTTGCCTTGTTATCGGATCAACTCGCTGCCGAACTGGCTGTGGTCGAAAAAGACCGACAGGCGAGTATCGCTGCAGCGAAAACCGAGGCGTTGGGAATTCTCTCCAAAGCCGTTATCGAATCCATCAATGATCGTCGCCAAGAAGGCTCTGAAAAACTCATCTTATTCTTATCCGAAAAATTAGCCCGCAAAGTTAAACGCTTAAAGCCTGGAGCTAAAGTAGACCCTAACGCATACACCGCGGCCAAGGCGGAAGAGGAGCTTGCTCAGCTTTTACAACTCGATCGAAATAAAGATTCACTCATCGCTCAAGCACGTGGCTATTTTGCAAAAGCCCAACTCGCCACCTTCTTGCGCGACCCCAAAACCGCCGATCTCTATTACAAGAAGATTTACAATAACTATCGTGCTGAAGAATTAAGTTCAACCCTTGTCGCGATTGTCGGAGATCAACTCTTGGCCAATGACCAAATCGCTAAGGCTGAAGAATACTTCCAGTACATCCTCGATCACCATCGTTCTTCGGAATACGCGGATTATGGTTTCGCTGGCTTAGCCGAAGTTAAATTCACCCAAAAGAAATACAAAGAGGCAATCGATCTCTGCCAAGAAGCCATCGATAACAATATCCTCATGTCTAAAGAGAAAGAGGTTCGTTTCACGATGGCGAAAAGTTTGGCAGAAATGAGAAAGTACGATGAAGCGAAAAAGATATTTGAAGAAATTGCTAAGACCAAAGAGTGGCGAGGTGAAACCACCGCTGGATGTCTTTACTGGCTTGGCTTAATGGAAGAAAGACAGGGTAGAAATGCGGAAGCGGTTGCCTACTACCGTCGTTGCTACCAAACCTGGAAAAAATACTCAGATTGGTCAGCCAAGTCTTATTTGGCTGCGGCAAGAATTTTCGCGACCAAGATGGCCCAAAGAGCTGATGCCAAAATGCTCATTCAGGAAATGCTGAGTAAAGATAAAATCAAAGATACGCCTGAAGCCGCCGAAGCACGTCAACTCCTCAACACTCTCTAAGACCATGCGTTCAGTCTTTTTCTCTCTCACTACCCTGCTGATTGCCGCTTCGCTACATGGGCAAACCCTTATTTTTAAGGGTAACGAAAAATGGGAAATCAATGACCCCTTCAAGTTAGATAATTCAATCCCACCTAAACCCGTTAGAGACCCCAACAAAGCAACGATTAATCTGGTTAAAGGCACCGTAGAAAAATCGTCGACCCAAGGTGGCGTCACCGTGGTTAATACCAAGAGACTCACCGATGTCGAAAAAATCGTTTGGCCTCAGTTCGATCGTATCACCGAAGCACAAAACTTTGTTAGCCGTGGTGAACCAGGAAAAGCACTGGATAGCATTGAGCCTGTCTTAGTCTTTTTTGAACCTTTGAAAAAGGTCCCCGGCAATCTCTGGCTTAAATCAGTTCTCATCAAACTGGATGCTCTCGATCGCCTGGAAAATGATGCTGCGACTACCAAGTATCTCGATACGCTCGAACGCTCCGAAGAAGCCTCCAACCCTGAGTTAAGTCAAAAAGTGAAGCTCGCTCGCTTAACCCTTCGTGCCCGCAAGGGAGAAAACGAAGCGGTGATTAAAGATGCGACCGATTTAATCGCTAAATCTGACGACCTCGATGTCCTCGCTCGCTTACACCTTGTTAAGGGTAATGCCTTACTCGCGACCAAAAAATATGAAGCAGCGATGAATACTTACCTACGAATACCTGTTTTCTATGGTTCACAAACCGATCATATGCCGAAAGCATTGCTTGGTGCAGCTCGTGCCTTCCGGGGCATGGATACCCCTGCCGCCCGTGAGCAAAAACTCGGCGAAGTATCGAATCGCTACCTCAAAAACCTTATCTCCACCTACCCCCTCTCCAAGGAAGCAGAAATTGCCAAAACCATGCTAACCAAGGAAGACCGTTCTCAAGTGGAAGCCGATGAGACAGTCAAAACGCCTGATGGTTCGCCACAACCTGAACCCGAGAGAACACCTCAGACGATTAACCACTAAGAGTCCTTGCTCCTTTCCAAAACCTAATCTAATAAATTCCACTCACGTCCACCTATGAAAAAATTCCGTATCCCATTCCTGACCACCCTGTTCTTCGGAATGACGACCGTCATCGCTCATGCCGCCGAAGCTGGTGTTAAGCAAAAAACCATGATGGATTTATTCCATGAAGGTGGCTGGGTTATGTATCCTATCACCGTCTGCTCGGTCGCCACGATTTGGCTGATTATCGATTGCACTATTCGCACAGGTGGCAAAAAACTTTACCCCGCTAACCACGTACTACAATTACGTGAGTTGTTTAAGCAAGGCGACTACGTTGCATCATACAACTTCGCCAAGGCCTCCCCTTCGCCCGTTTGTGATATCGTCAAAGCTGGCCTTGGTTTGGCTCCTGATGGCAAAGTAATGGCCGAAGAAGCCATCATTTCTGAAATCTCACGAGTCCAAGCGGATCTCATGGGCCGCGCCTCCTATCTCTCCGTTATCGGGGTTTGCACACCGATGATTGGTCTGACGGGCACTGTTACGGGCATGATGAAGGCCTTCGATAAACTCGGCTCCTCGGGAGTAGGCGACCCTTCGCAGCTAGCTGCCGCTATCGGTGAAGTTCTAGTGGCTACTGGTGCTGGTCTCTTCATCGCTATCCCTGCCTTTATGGCTTATTATTTAGTTCGTAACCGTGTGACCAAGGGTATTCACGACTTACAAGAAATTACCAATGGCCTCTTCCGCTCATTCCCTTATGACGAAGTAGCAGGTCAAAACATTGGTGATATGGAAATTTACGCAGCAAAACCTGTCTGGAACACCTCCGCTGAAGGTGTTACCAACCAGTAAGATAAACCCTCAACCTTTCTAGAATCACATGGCAGGCGGAGGCGGAGGCGGGGACGGGGAACCAGAATTCCAAGTGGCGCCGATGATCGACGTCCTCTTGGTGTTGCTCATCTTCTTCATGTCCATCACTTCGGCTCAAGTGTTGAAGGTCGACAAGAACATCAAACTTCCTGTGGCTGCTCACGGCATTAAGCGTGATGACAAAGCAGCGGCTGGCCTCATTAATATTTCTTGGGATGCCACCACCGGACAGGCTAAGTACAAGTTAGACGACCGAGAATTGGATCCGAATGACAAAGAGGGAATTGCTCGAGAGCTCAGTGCCCGCAAAGGCTCTAACGAAAAATACCGATTGCTCATCCGTGCCGACCGTCAGTGCCACGCTAAGTATATTTCCAAAGCCCTCGAATGGGGCGCTGAAGCTGGTATCGATAACATTGCCTTCTCTGGCTTAAATCGCGAAGAATAGTCCATGCGCCAAGCCCCTAAAGAACCACCAGCCGATGCTGGTTTTCAAATCGCACCTATGATTGACGTGGTTTTCGTCATCATGCTGTTCTTCATGGTCATGGCTGGTGCCGTGAAAGTGGAACACGAACTCAAGACCACTCTACCTGGCAATGCGGAGACCGCACAAGAAACCGAAATGCCTGATGAAGTAACCATCGGCGTATCTGAGAGTGGCCAGGTAACCATCAATGAAGATCCCGTTGGCTCCCCCCAAGACAAAGACCTAACTGGGCTCTTCAATGAAATGAAGAAAATCGCGGAAGCTGCCCGTCAGTCGAAAACAAAACTTTTAGTCACGGTACAAGCCGAAGAAACTGCTAAATATGAAAGAGTCGTTAATGTACTCGATATGCTAGCTCTCGCGGAAGTGTCTAATGTGACATTCGCCGTGGCGGATGTGGAGTAAGACTCCAAGAAAGACCCTATTTTCTTGGCCACTTCGGTGGCCTTTTTCTTTTTGGCAGATTGCCAAATAAAAAAGTCCGCAAAAAGACCTCATAAAAAGAAACGACATTCTTTTACTTTTATTAACCCTTCCCTTTTCAGGTTACATTAATGCCATCGATAGACCTGACATAAACCGATAAAAGGGAAAGTGCCTCACCCAAGGCGCAAACTGAGCCAGCGAAGTCACCAGCGAAACAAGCTTAGCGAAAACCAAGCTCAGATTCGAGGACTCGACGAATTTCAGTATAGTCGTTACCTGACTTAAGGGGAGCAGGTGCTGGCAAAGCGTAAGGGAATGTTGAAGCCTGACGGTCGCCAAAAGCTTCCTCTAAAACATCAGGGAACTTAGCAGGATGAGCGGTACCAAAAACAACAACATCGAGATTCTTTCGCGAATCACGAGCAACCAAATCCTCTGCCGCTTTCCAACCAACAGCGGTATGCGGACATAAGACATAACCACCGCGTGCCCTGACTCGGCGCATCGCATCCAAGGTCGCCGCATCATCAACCGTGACAGCGGAGACAGCTGGACCTCCTTCGCGCCATGCCAGTAAGCGACCTAAGTTATTAGGATCTCCAATATCCATGGCGTTCGATAACGTGGGGTGAGCTCGACGAGGCTCGTACTTACCCGTGGCAAATAATTGCGGAAGTGGCGAATTAACATTGGTTGCCGCAATTAAGGTATCCACGGCTAAACCCATACGGCGTGCTAATTGCACGGCACCCACATTTCCAAGATTACCCGAAGGCACGACGACCGCCATCGCTCGTTGTGATTGGAGCAGTCGACGAGCATGAAAAGCAAAGGGCACTTGGGAAATTAGGCGAACAGGGTTTATCGAATTAGCTGTCAGCAAAGGCCGACGAGAGCGAAGACTATCATCGGCTAAGGCTCGCTTCACCAAAGCCTGACAATCATCAAAAGTGCCGTCGACCGAGATAGCCACAACACCAGGGCGAGCTCGTGCAATTTGAGATTCCTGCACTGCACTCACCCCCACTCGTGGGTAGAGTACAACAGCTCGGACGCCTTTAACTCCAGAACAAGCCTCCGTAACCGCGGCTCCAGTATCTCCAGACGTAGCGGCTAAGATGGTGAGTTCAGGAAAGTCTTGTCCCAAAACTTCCGCCGTCACTCGTACCAACATTCGTACCGCAAAGTCTTTAAAGGCAGCGGACGGACCGTGAAATAATTCGAGAACACTAATGTGCTCTGCTGAAGTCCCCGCAAAACCCGGAGGATAAACTAAAGGAACTGGGAAATTAAAAGCCTCTTCACAAAGACGGCGTAGCACCGAGGAACCGAGCACCTCGGAAAAATAAGGTGCCATAACCGCTTCGGCTAACTGCGGGTAGGTCGAATTTCGATGCGATTGGATAAAGGCAGAATCAAGTTGCGGGATTTCTTTGGGAACCCAAAGGCCACCTTTACCTGGCATCGAAGATAACAAAACATCGCGCAAAGAGGCGCGTTGTTGGTTATCGGCGGTAGAAACGAATTCCAACTTACGATTCGGAGAGGACATGAACACCCTTAGGATTGATTCGAGAAACGTAGGCCGTGGCCTTAATCGGCACAGCTGAAAACACATCGGTGACAGCTTGAGCAACCGTGCGAGCGACTTTTTCGCCCTCACAAAGAGCAAAAACACTGGGACCAGCACCTGAGATAGAGAAACCTAAAGCACCAGCATTTAAGGCAGCTTTCTTGGCTCGATAAAACTCAGGGATTAATCGCTGACGATGCGGCTCAGCAATTAAATCATGCACCGATCGACTAATCAGTGCGTAATCACTTTGAAATAGTCCGCAGATTAATCCACCGAGATTACCACTTTGTTGAATCGAAGTTTCGATTTGTACGTGTCGTGGCATAATTTCCCGAGCGACTTTAGTCAGAACAACAATGTCAGGATGAATGACGGAAGCCCAAAGATTTTCTGGTATGGGAATATTATGAACATCGAGTTCGGCATTAGAGCGAATCAATGTAATTCCACCTAACAAACAGGGGCCGACATTGTCCGCGTGCCAAGCGCCATCAGCAGCGGCTTCACCAGCAACCACAAAAGGCAAAAGTTGACGACGACTTAAAGGCTCACCCAGCAACCGATTCACGGCGAAAGCTCCGCCGACTGCACTCGCAGCACTGGAGCCTAGTCCGCTTCCGAAAGGCATTTTTTTATGCACTTCCATTTCAATACCCACGTCGCCCTTGCCCAGATGACGCAATAAATCGAGCACCGCAACGCCTGCGGTATTTAACTTAGGATCTAAAGGTAAACGACCATCGTCACCCGTGATTTTCGTGATTCGAAATCCAGGCTTCTCCGATCGACGAACCACGATTTCGTCCCCCGGCTGATCGATGGCAAATCCAAGCACGTCGAACCCGCAGGCCACATTGGCTACCGTGGCGGGAGAAAAAACTCTGACTTCTTTAAGTGGCATTTTAGACATATCAGCCCAAAAACGGGGAATTGAAAGACCTTTCGGGTTGCTTACCGAGGGGTCAACGGTGAACATCGACATTCCTCTGCCCAAAATGACTAAACGGACCCACCCATACGGTTTCGTGGCCGTTGCGGCGGCCACCCCGGCCCTCCGCTTGGGTAACCCTGCGGCAAATGCCTTATTAGTAATCCAAGCGCTGGAAAAAGCAGCCGCCGAAGGGGCTGAGCTGGTCGTTTTACCGGAACTTTGCCTAACTGGTTATAGTTGCGGTGACCTTTTTGGTCAAAGAACCCTTCTCGTTGGTGCTCAAAAAGCCCTCGCCCAAGTTACCGAGGCAACAGCCCGCCTCGGGTTAACCACCATTGTTGGATTACCCCTCGAAGTCTCGGGACGTCTCTTCAATGTCGCCGTTTTTATCTCCAAAGGAAATATTCTAGGCGTTGTTCCCAAAACTCATCTCCCCAATGTCGGCGAGTTCTACGAACAGCGTTGGTTTGCTTCCAGTCGCGTTGCTAACTTCAAAGAAGTGGAACTACTCGGCCGAGTGACTCCTTTTGGTACTGATTTACTTTTTCAAGCAACCGATTTACCCGATTGCGTCGTTGGCATCGAAATCTGCGAAGATCTCTGGTCGGTACAACCACCAAGCGGGGCTCAAGCCTTAGCCGGCGCCACCCTACTCTGCAATCTCTCGGCTAGCGACGAACTTCTCACGAAATCTTCTTACCGTCGCGACTTAGTACACTCGCAATCCGCCCGCTGTCTGGCGGCTTATGTTTATGCTGCCTCCGGCGCTGGTGAATCGAGCACCGATATTGTCTATAGCGGACATAGTTTAATTGCTGAAAACGGCACCGTCTTAGGTGAATCCGAAAGATTTCGTTTCGAACTCTCGCTCTTGGTAACTCAGGTCGATGTCGATAAACTACAAAACGAACGTCGTAAAAATAGTACCTTTTTTGGCACGACGGCACCCTATGTTCCTCGGACCATTGGCTTTGAATTAGGCCATCCTGTCGGTACAACACCCAAACTTCGCCGTCGCTTTTCTCAACAACCTTTCGTTCCTGCCGATGCGCAACGTCGCGATGAGAACTGCCAAGAAATTTTTGCGATTCAATCCACTGGCTTAGCTCGGCGTCTCCGTCATACGGGAGCTCGCCAAGTCGTGGTTGGTGTTTCTGGTGGATTAGACTCCACATTAGCCTTGCTGGTAACTCTTGAAGCTTTTGGCCGTCTCGGCTTAGACCGCAAAGGTATCATCGGCATCACCATGCCTGGTCCAGGAACATCGGTACGCACACGCATGAACGCATTAAAGCTTATGGAAGCTTTAGGCATCACTGCACGCGAGATTCCTATTAATGAAGCGCTCGATAAACACTTAGCCGATATTCAACATCCTGCCAATAAACACGATGTAACCTATGAAAATGCGCAAGCCCGGGAGCGAACGCAGATTCTGATGGATATAGCGAATCAGGTTGGAGGATTTGTTGTTGGCACCGGTGATCTTTCCGAAGCGGCATTAGGTTGGTGCACCTTCAACGCCGACCACATGTCCATGTACCACGTCAATATCGGTGTACCTAAAACATTAGTTCGCCATCTGGTATCATGGGCCGCCCACGCGCGTCATGTCGGAAATGAGCGAGCCTTATTGGAAGATATCGTGGCAACACCTGTCAGTCCCGAGCTTCTCCCTGTTGGCAAGGAAGGTGAAATTACCCAACAGACCGAGCTTCTGGTTGGCCCATATGAATTACACGACTTCTTCCTCTTCCACCTTGTTCGAAACGCTTTCCGCCCAGCCAAGATTCTCTGGCTCGCCGAACACGCCTTTGCTGGGAAGTATGACCAGGCTGAAATTCGCCATTGGTTAAAGGCCTTCTTAACCCGCTTCTTTAGCCAACAATTTAAGCGCTCTGCTATGCCTGACGGGCCCAAAGTAGGCTCTGTCGCCCTATCCCCTCGGGGCGATTGGCGAATGCCATCGGATGCTGAGGTCACAGCGTGGCTTGCGGAACTCGGCTAACCGTGCTTGATGGAGTTCGCGATGACTCCCTTGCCCACTCATCCTTTGGCCACGCAAGAGTTACTTAAACGACTCGGAACCGAGAAAGTTAAGACCGATGAGGCTACCTGTTTTGCTGCATCCTATGACAACATGCGTTTGTCCTTCATGCCCGAGGCAGTGATTCGACCAGGTGTTGAAGCCGATATCGGCGTTGTACTAAAACTGGCCAATCAACATCGAGTACCCGTCACGGTTCGCGGACGTGGCACAGGAAATACAGGAGCGAGTTCGCCAATTCATGGAGGATGGGTAATCCACTTGGATCACTGGGACAAAATCGAGATCGACCCCATCTCAGCCATGGCCACGGTACAACCAGGGGCCATCACAGCGAAAATTAATGAACTGGCTGCTCCTCATGGTTTATTTTTCCCGCCTGATCCTTCCTCCTTAAAATACTGCAGTATCGGCGGTAACATTGCCACTAATGCAGGAGGATTAAGAGCGGCAAAGTATGGTGTCGTCCGAGACCATGTTTATGCACTCGAAGGCTATTTGCCAACTGGTGAAAAAGTGACGTGGGGTGCTCCACTCAGAAAATTTGTCAGCGGAATCAATTTGCGCGATTTGTGGATTGGCTCGGAAGGAACTTTAGGCGTCATCACCAAAGCAGTCCTAAAATTAGTTAATAAACCGACTGCACGAAGAACTTTTCTTGTCGCCTGTCGGAGCGACGAAATCGCCCTCGAGGCCGCTGCCCAACTGATGGGTTCACGAATCAATCCAGCCGTCTTTGAATTCCTCGATACGCAAACCGTAGAAGCCGCAGAAAAACAAAGAGGTAGTCGGGTCTTTTCTACAAACGAGTTGAAGGGAGAGGAGGCCACACCTGCGATTCTCCTGATCGAAATCGATGGTCACCCCGCCATACTCGCAGAAGACGCACAAAAAGTTCGGGCTTGGATTGCTCGCTACGGAGTGGCTCATCGTGAAACGGATGACGAAACGGAGGCGGAATCTCTTTGGGACATCAGACGCACGTGCTCGCAAGCCATGTATTCGCTCGGTAATGCAAAACTCAACGAAGATATTGTGGTACCGTTTAAAAGCTATGTTCCCTTGATTCAGTATACACGTGCCTTGGGACAACGGATTGGATTAGCCACCCCAACCTTCGGCCACGCCGCTGATGGCAATTTCCACGTCCATATTATGTACAATCGGGACAACCCCGAGCACTGTCGCAAAGCCGAAGAGGCCATCTACGAAGTAATGAAAAAAGTCGTTGAACTCGGTGGCGCTATTACCGGTGAACACGGTATCGGCATTGCCAAATCCCCTTTCCTTTCCCTGCAACACTCTCCCGCAGAAATTCAGGCGATGTTGGCCGTGAAGAAAGCTTTAGACCCTCATAACATTTTAGCCCCTGGACAAATCTTTGAACCTCTCAACGTTTGGGAATATCGCCCAGTTAAAGTTCACTGTGCTTGGGACAAGCATTAATATGTCACGCACTGTTGCTGTCTTTGACTGGGATGGAGTCGTCATCGACTCATCGACCGCTCATGAACGTTCATGGCAAGCGATTGCTCGTGAAGAAAATCTTCCTTTACCCGTCGATCACTTCAAACGTGGTTTTGGAAAACGCAATGAAGTGATTATTCCTGAAATACTCGGATGGTCCAAAGAGCCTGACGAAATTCGTCGTCTCTCAGAGAAGAAAGAAGCCGCTTACCGCGATATCGCCCGGAGTGGACACATTCGACTCCTCCCTGGCGTTCGCGAATTAACCGAATCTTTAGCCCAAAAGGGAATCCCTTGTGTGATAGGAACATCAACACACAAAGCCAATCTCGCACTCGCTTTTGAACTATTTAATTTGGGACATCTTTTTCAAGGAGCCGTTGCCAGCGAGGATGTGAAACGTGGCAAACCTGACCCTGAAGTTTTCCTAAAAGCGTGTGCCCTCTTCGGTGGCGATCCTTCGCGATCTTTTGTCTTCGAGGATTCTTTTTCTGGATTACAAGCTGGGCTGGCCGGAGGGTTTATTACCATCGCTTTAGCCACAACTCATCCCCGAGAAGCTTTAGAGCCCCATCAGGCTCATCGAATTGTGCGAGACCTATCCGAAGTAAATCCTGAGTGGTTAGTGAACGGAAAAATCGATTAAATGGAATTTCGTCTGCATTCTCCGTACCAGCCAACGGGCGATCAGCCTCAAGCTATCGCCACGCTGGATGCTTCTTTGCGAGCAGGAAATGCCAGACAAACCCTTCTTGGGGTTACGGGATCAGGCAAAACGTTCACGATGGCGAATCTCATCGCGCGACAGCAACGCCCCACCTTAATCATTTCTCACAACAAAACGTTAGCAGCGCAACTTTACTCGGAATTTAAAAATTTCTTTCCCGAAAACGCCGTCGAATATTTTGTCAGTTATTACGACTATTATCAGCCCGAAGCCTACGTTCCCTCAACCGATACCTTTATTGAAAAAGATTCAGCGATTAATGAGGATATTGAACGACTACGTATTAGCGCGAGTAGTGCCCTTCTCTCACGGCGGGACGTGATTGTCGTCGCCTCTGTTTCTTGTATCTATGGCCTTGGTTCTCCCGAAGATTTTTTAGCGATGATGATTCCGCTGAAAAAGGGCTTAACCATCAAACGCGATGATCTGCTCTCGCAACTTGTGGCTAATCAATATGTACGACAAGACGCTATTTTAGAACGCTGTACCTTTCGAGCACGAGGAGAGACTTTTGATATTTGGCCAGCCTACATGGAATCAGCGATTCGACTGGAATTTTGGGGTGATACACTGGAGTCTATTCGCGAACTGGATGCAGTTACCTTGCGACCTGGAAAATCTCTAGAAAAATTCGATCTTTATCCTGCTAACCAATACGTGACCTCGGCTGCACGAATCAAAACGGCGATGGCAGGAATCCGCGAAGAGCTTGAGCTACGCGTGGCCGAATTCGAAAAAGCCAACCGTCTGGTTGAAGCCCAACGTATTCGCATGCGTGTTGAGCATGATTTAGAGATGCTTCGAGAAATTGGCTTCTGCTCCGGTATCGAAAACTACTCCATGCATCTCTCGGGTCGGAAAAAAGGAGAAAGGCCACATTGCTTACTCGATTTCTTCCCGAAAGACCGTCTGGTTTTCATCGACGAAAGTCATGTCACCGTATCTCAAATTGGCGGTATGTATCACGGCGACCGAGCTCGTAAAGAAAAGCTGGTAGATTATGGATTTCGACTTCCCTCTGCTTTAGAAAATCGGCCTTTAAGACCCGAAGAATTCGACACTATCTCAGGACAAACGGTTTACGTTTCCGCCACCCCTGCTGCCCACGAGTACAAAGTTTCTCCAGTCATCGCCGAACAAATCATTCGTCCGACAGGCTTACTGGATCCCGTGATGGAAGTCAGACCGATACAAGGACAAGTGGAAGACATTATCGGCGAAGCTAAACTGACCGCCACGAAAGGCGCTCGGACTCTCGTCACAACCTTGACTAAACGGATGTCAGAAGACCTCTCGCAATTCATGCGCGAACAAGGATTAAAGGTTGAGTACCTTCATTCCGATATCGATGCCATTGAACGAGTTGAAATTCTTCGTCGTTTGCGTGCTGGTAAATTTGATGTTCTCGTTGGTGTTAATCTTTTGCGAGAAGGACTTGATTTACCAGAGGTGGCCCTGGTCGGCATTCTGGATGCAGACAAAGAAGGCTTTCTTCGCAGTGAAACGAGTTTAGTCCAAACCGCTGGTCGAGCCGCTCGTCACGTCGAAGGAAGGGTTCTTTTATACGCCGATGTGATGACCAAATCATTAACTCGTGCCCTCACGCTTTGTGGCGATCGACGTAAGCGCCAGGAAGCTTATAACCAAAAACACGGCATCACTCCGAAGAGCACCATGCGGCCTATTGAAGAAAGTTTAGTCGATGAATCAGAAGAAATTCTTGCCGTAGCTGAAGGTACTTCCGACCGCGATGTCGCACAAGTGTTAGCGGAAATGGAATCGGAAATGCTGGCCGCAGCAGATGAACTACAATTCGAAAAAGCTGCTATCTTAAGAGATCAAATTGAAGCACTTCGTACAGGGAAACCAGCACCGACCAAGAAACGCTACAAAGGACGTCGTTAATCATCCGAAACGACGATCCAAATCAGCATCCGTCCATTCTAAATAGGTTCGTCGTCCCTTAGGGTCCGTTCCTGGTTGAGTGGTACGAAAGAGAGCTTGAACTAAAGCGAGAAGTTCAACTTCTGACATCGAATCACCCTTTCGATAGGCACGTTGTACGGCCATTTTTGCTAAAGCATCGTGAGCTAAAGTGGGCCGTCCAAAATCACCTTCACGACGAGCCATTTCGCCCAATAAATCACGAATGAAACTCAAAGCCTCCTCAGGCTTAAGCCAATGAGGCAAAGCGACAACCCGCCAAAAATTGCGTCCATACTCCTCAAAAGAAAATCCTGCCATTGTTAAAAATTCCATTTTTTCTTTGAGCACTGAAGCGGGCAAGGGATCGAGTTCTAAATGAATACTTACCAACAGTGGCTGACTCGCTGCTTTGTTTTCAGAAAACTGCTGTAAAATCCTTTCATAGAGCACCCGTTGATGCGCAAAACTAATATTGAGAATCGCCAAGCCAGTCGGTGTCTCAAACAGCGCTTTATCTCCACGAAGTCGATGGAGGAATTTCCAACCCAAGCGAACGGCACTAGGAGAAGTTGATGAAGAAGGGGAAATAGGAGAAGTTGGCGGCGAGACGATGGGTGAAGGCGAAACAGGAGGCACAGAAGCAGCCATCGAAGGTGCCACAGGAATCTCAATGGAGGGTACAGACAACACTGTAGACTGAGGTAATCCATCGCCACCTTTTGAGCGCAAAACCGAAAGCACTGATTCAATAATAAATCCCCGAACTCTTGATTCATCTCGGAAACGAACTTCGCGTTTTGCAGGATGAACATTCACATCGACCCAAGCGGGATCAATTTCGAGAAACGCAAAAGCTAAAGGATATCGACCCTTGGGAATCAGGGTATGATAACTCTCTGTGAGAGCAAAGGCCATCGTCCGACTATCGACTGGTCGACCGTTGACCACCGTGACAAGGTCTTGGCGTGTACCTCGACTAACCCCTGGCTTACCGAGCAAACCCGATAAGCGCATTCCAGAGCTTTCAAACAAGGGCATTAAAGTCACTTCTTCCGCGACTTGCTGACCCCAAATGGCTCGAACACGCTCAAGCAACGGCACCTGACCAGGTGATCGAAAAATTTCCCGCCCCTCTTCTCGTAACAAAAAGCCAACCTCTGGATGCGAAACGGCATACAGTCGAACCAATCGAATAATATGAGCCGCTTCGGTCTCATCTGATTTTAAAAATTTTAATCGCGCTGGAACGGGGTGAAATAAATTAGCGACTTCAATGCGAGTTCCGGGAGCCATCCCCTGCTCTCTCTGATGGAGAATACGTCCGGCATTGACGGCGATTTCCCAGCCTGAGGTAGCTGACGAAGGACGTGTCTGCAGGGTAAAACGAGCAACACTCGCGATAGATGGTAAAGCTTCTCCACGAAATCCAAAGGTGGCGATTCGATCCAAATCAGAGGCTAAACGAATCTTACTCGTCGCATGCCGCTGTAAACTCATCGCCGCATCCTCTGGCGTCATACCCTGACCATTATCCTCAATGATAATTACGGCCTTACCTCCTCTTGAAAAATCGATTACCACTCTGGTCGCCCCCGCATCCAAAGAGTTCTCCAAAAGTTCCTTCACCACGGCGGCAGGCCTCTCCACAACCTCCCCTGCCGCGATTTGATTCGCAACCGTGGGGGGTAATAGACGAATAAGTGACATAAATGCAGGGCTTGCCTCGAGAATTAAAAGATTTGAGAGGTCTCCCTTCCCCCGCAAGGACAACTCAATAAAAACCTCAGGGTTGCACCCAACCTCGACATCCTAAAGTTTAACCTGTGCCCAATCGCCTCGCTCAAGAACCCTCCCTTTACTTGCGACAACACGCCGACAACCCGGTCGATTGGTGGCCTTGGTGTCCCGAGGCGTTTGCGACAGCCAAAGCACAGGATAAGCCCGTCCTAGTCTCTGTTGGCTATTCGTCCTGCCACTGGTGTCACGTCATGGCCAACGAGTCATTTGCACAGCCCTGGATTGCCGAATTAATGAACAAACACTTCGTCTGCATCAAAGTGGATCGCGAAGAAAAACCGGAAGTGGATAAATTAATGATGGATGCTGTGCAAATGATTCAAGGACACGGTGGCTGGCCATTAAATGCTTTTTGTCTACCTGATGGTCGTCCTTTTTTCGGTGGCACGTATTTCCCGCCGGAAGATCGCGGACATGGTCAGGTTCCGTGGCCACAGTTACTCATGCGGGTAGCGGATTTTTATCACACCCACAAAAGCGAATTAGCAGCCAATGCTGAAGCCATCGCGAAAAACCTCACCCACCTCACCGCAGCACCCGAGGCTGACGGATTATCACCGAGTCCCGATGATTTGATTCATGCCGCTAAAAAACTTTGCGAACAGCACGATGACCAGCAGGGAGGATTCACTTCGGCGCCTAAATTTCCCTCCCCTTCCCTGATTGATTTTCTTCTCAGCATTCGTTCGACAGCTGCCGCTGAAAAAGATCGAGCCTTCGCTACTCGCCTTGATGCTGTCATCACTGTCACTCTTGGTGCGATGGCACGAGGAGGTTTATTTGACCAGATTGGTGGCGGATTTCATCGCTACTGCGTCGATTCGCAATGGACGGTTCCTCATTTTGAAAAAATGCTCTACGATAACGCTCAACTTCTCGGCACTTACGCCGAAGCTTGGGCGCGATATCGCAATCCACTTTACTCAAGAATCGCTCAGGAAATCGTGGATTGGTTAGAGCGAGAAATGGTGACGCATCATCGGCTATTTGCCTCGGCTCTCGATGCCGACACCGAGCACCACGAAGGACAAACCTACGTGTGGAAACCTCCCCAAATTGTCGAAATCCTAGGAGAAGAAGCGCTGCCTTTTGCAGAGGCTTATGGAGTCACCGATCAAGGAAATTTTGAGGGAACAAACATTCTCAAGCTACGAGCCCCCATCGATGTTCGCGATTGCCTTAAAACAGCACGGGAAAAACTTTTAGCGGTACGCAATCAACGACCTCAGCCCACTCGCGATGACAAAGCATTGGTCAGTTGGAACGCTTTGTTGGCTCGTAATCTCGTCAAAGCAGGTTGGATTTTTGGTCGAAAAGACTGGTGGAAGCGTGGAAGTGAAATTGAATCCGTTCTTTGGACAAAAGCCGTTAAAGAGCGAGAGGGTTGGCTCGACTTAAATTCTGTTTGCTATGAAAATGGCTTTGTCGGCGAAGGTTGCTTAACTGATTATGCTTGGCTGGCGGAAATGGAATTAGCCTTGGCCTCAACGGCGTTATGGGCACTAGGAAAAGAATACCCAAAGTATGCTCAACGAGCCGAGAAACTGGTGGCTACTTCACAAAAGAAATTTAAGGATTTGCATCTCGCAGGTTACTTCATCGTAGGAAATCATCGAACGGATCTTTCTCTTAGACAAAAGGAATGGTTTGATAATGCGACCCCTGCTGGGAATTCCTCACTCATTCACTGCTTCTCTGCTCTACACACCTTAACAGGCGAAGAGATTTGGAGAAAAGAACTCCAAGAGCATACTTGTGCCTATGGTGGAATGGCCCGACAAATCCCCAGTGGCGTAGGCCATGCCCTAACTGGGCTGACGTGGGCAACCATTGGTTTAGTTACCATCCGATGCCCCCATCAGTCTTCGATGGAAGAATGCCAGCAAACGCTCTGCGGAACAGAAATGACTGGAGCTCATCAAAGACCCTATCGTCCAGTCTTTCTCCTACAGCATTCCATCAAAGAATGGATCGTCTGTGTAGGAAATACCTGCTGTCCACCCATTGACTCGTGGCCAAAAGTTGCTGAATTGGTTTAGTTAATAAGGAGTCCACACTTGCTAGAAGTGTAAGGCCGATTTAAATCAAATCACCCCATGCCTAATTACGGACAATATGTCTATGGTAGCGACCCCTACGATAAGAGGTCCCGTAGCATTTTGCTCGGCATGATTACCATCGAGCAGGTTGGCTATCAAAATAAAATCTACCGACTGAATTGGCGACGCATTCTCCAAATCGCTCCGTTTGCTTTTCTGCTTTATTGGTTAATTTCTTCCGAAATTTTTTATTTTCGTGAACGCTACATGTGGGGAATTCCCACCACCCGTCGGGCAGATGCTTACCTCTACTTACCTGAAACTTTAATCAATAATCTGATTAATTTACCTTTAACCCGCGAAGAAATTACCCGGCGTGAACGTCAAAAAATTATCGATTACAAGGAAGGCGAAACCTACGGACGGATTGCACACCTGCAACATAAGGGAGAATACTTTGTTAGCATTGCGAAAGCGGCTTTAGAGCGTGGCGATTTCCCTGAATTCGCCAAATACATCGGCACTGGAGCGATGCTTTCCCCTAAAAACGCCTGGGCTCAACAGCGTTGTGCAGAACTTTACTTCGTCATTGGGCGACCTCTTGATGCCTACACGATTCTCGAACAGTCTCTCGATTTTGCACTCGATGATCCCAGTCAATTTGAAGCCTACCTTTATCGTTGCTTCATGTTGGACCAAGATAGTCGAGTCATTCAATGCGCTAAAAAATACCTCGCCCTTCCAGGGCTGAATCCAGCGATTGCTGAGCAACTCAAGTTAGCTCAAGCCCAAGCTAATTTCTTCCGTGGCAATTACCAAGAGGCATCACAATTGATTAAAAAATATCAATTAGAAACTATTCCCGACGGAGCATTGCTAAGAGCTCAAATTACCTGGGAAACCGAGGACCAAAACGAAGCACTAAAGCAACTGGACAAAATTATCACGGACTACCCCGCCATTAGCAAACTACTCGAAGTCAAAGCCACTTGGCTAAAAGATTTAGGTGATTTCAAAGGCTCTCGGGACTGCCTCGACATTCTTGCCATCCAATACCCCAAAAACCCTGCTCCTATTATTCAATCACTTCATTTAATCCCTGGACCTGAAAATCACGAGAAAAGAATGGCCATTGTTGAGCGCATCTTCCGTGAGTTTGGACGCAACGATGAAGCACTTATTGGCCTAGCCCTCTATGCCAATTCCGTAGCGGACACCGAGTTGAGTGCACGCCTACTCCGCTGGGCCGAGGAACGACGCTTTCCGAATCGAATCAAGTTTAGTTTAACTCACGCCGAATGTTTGATTAACGCCAATCGAAGCCACGAAGCCATTACTCTCACAGACGAATTAATTAAATCCATCGACCGAGAACAATGGCCGGCCGATACCCGTATCGCCCTCGATGCGATTCGTACGATTGCTTTCTTCGCCGATAATCAAACTGAAATCGGCTCCATTAATCTACAAAAGTTAATGCAGAATAAATCAGTGCCTCCAAAAATGCTTATCGCTTCAGGTAATAAACTCATCAAAGCCAAGCGTTACTGGGAAGCGAATAATATGCTGATCCAGGCTCACCTCATGAACGAAATTAATCAGCCACTATTATTGCAAATTGTTAAACTCAAATTGGACCATCCTGAAGTTGCCGCGGATATTGAAGTCTACCTGCGTCGACTGATGAGCACTCGTCGTCCGCCCAAAGAAATGCTACAAGAGGCCCTCCAATGTGTGGCTTCGGATACCTATCTTTATTCCAAAAATCGCGATAAACTGCAGCTGGATATTGAGAGTTTACTTGCTAGGCAATAACTAGGCTGAAGGCAGTAGAGGAGTGGGTTTCAATTTCTGAGCCACCCCCCACCGAGTATTGTCACCCCACCAAATACCCCAGTCTTTATTCGTTTGTATGATGGATTCAACCTGAGCGGGGTTCAGCAAAGACCAAACACAGGCGAGCCCCTCAGCCTGCATTGCCTCTCTCGCTAGAACACGCAACGGCTGATTAGGTTGAACGCGTTGACGCGTCCGAAGGTTGATTAAAAAAGAGGAAGATGGTGTAAAAAACTTAGATACCATCGCTGAACGTGATAATAAAATCTGTTGAGACTCTCCGACGCCTAGACGCCATCCTGCAGACCCTGCAGGTGGATCCAAAGCAAGAACTCGATTGCCTCCAGCTAAGAGAAGAGCCCGGTGAATTCCCCAACGATTCTCCAATAAATCTGCCATGACATCGCAAAGATAACCTTTTAGAAAAGCGGAAAAATCAAGGCTCGCCTCACCACGCAGGCGACAAAATTCATTGCCCGACAAATCCCACTCTGAATCCTTAACGGACTGAAAAATTTTTTCGATTTCAGGAGAGTCTGTTGGACAATCACCTGTCGTGTTTTTGAGAGAAACAAAAACATTTCCCGCCGCTACATCAAAAGCTCCATTCGACATCGCTTTCAATCGCTGAGCAAAGCTCCAGAGTGCCTTAAAGTGCTCTCCGACAGGCACGAGTCCTCCGACTGGCATCTGATTAATCCCTGTCATCGGTCCATCAAGTTCACCGACATCGATTTCAGACAAAAAAGAATGTATGTGATAAAAAATGGCTGAGGTCGCTCGCTGTGCGTAAGCATAATCCTCATCGGCAATCCGGATCCAAAATGGTGTACCCAAAAAGCTGTGCGAAAAATTATGAATGACCGAATCACTCATGAATAACGAAGAGCAAAAGCCAATGGGCTAAATCTTGAAATACCGCTGCAAGGCATTTTTGACATCTAAAGGAATCAAGGCAGCGGACATCGGCCCCTGCCCTTCGCGCCACGCATAAACGGTCGTCAACGTCCCTTGGGCTACTGGACGATTCTGTACCACTGCCGTAAATCCCCAAACCAACTTTTTATCAGAAATTTCGAGAGGCTTTAATTGTACGGTCACCACCTCTTCGCGATGGATAGGCGAAAGGTAATCACATTCCACTCGGACTCGTGGGTAACCAGTCAACTTAGCCCCCTCGGTTTTCAGAAAAGGGATCTCTAAAGCACGAAAAAGGGCTTCTTCGGTTGCTTCGACCCAGAAAAAAATCGTCGAAAAATGTACGATACCCGCAGCATCGGTATCGGAAAATTGAGCTCGATAATCGGCAGAAAAGGTCCCCATCGCTTTATGCAAAGCCTTTCTCTGCAGGGTGCAACCGCCAAGGCGCTAAGGTCTGGCTGGACGTCGTGCTGACCGCAACCAACCGACGTCGACCGAGGCTCCTCCTGAGGCTTCAACGCAAGCCTGCAGAAATGGTTGTGGGGTTTGTTGAATGGAAAAAAGGTAGAGTTTTGGGCCTTTACCCTTACCCCCTTCTCGAAACGCCTCTAACCAGCGCTTTTGCCACAATCCAGGGGGTAATTGAGTACCCAGTCGGCTGTAGAAACTGTCGGAGTAAACCAGCCTAGGAGCTCCCTTGGCCATTTCTTCATAGACTCGCACCCCGTCCTGAAAATCCGAAAAAACGACAAGGGCATCATAGGGTTCACCAATCAATCGATCCAACCAAGCACCCAACGAACCTTTCTCGCAATACGTTCTAAGTCGATGAAACAGCTGCCGACCTGTTTCCGTTAATTCTGCCTCATCCGTTGGCGAGGAAGCTTCGGTTAAGGGTGGAGCCTTTCCGCGAAATTGTTTTCCATGAACAATCACTTCTTCCAAAGCCACGATACGCGCACCATCAAACTGAAAAATGTCGGCATCGGGATATTGTGATTTAATCTCTTGAGAAACTTTTTCCAGATACGGTCGCATCGAACCAGAACAATCGAGATAAACCGCGACCCGTTTAGCCTGGATACTCGCGCCCAAAACAGGGCGACCGATAAAATTTTTCTGGCTGACCAAACCTCCGAACGAAAAACCTTTTCCCTTCCCTGCTCCTGCTAATTGACCAGAAGGAGATAGCGAATTTAAAGGAATTGTTTCAACCGAAGAGAAAGTTGGCAGAACGATGGATGATGAAGATAAGTTAACCGCAATACGCTGCTTGGATAATGGTAACTTTGGTGGTTGTTTGATTGTATAATTAGCAGAAGCATTACCGAGAGCACCCACTGAGCCGGTAGTGGCGACGAAACATTCAGGGTCTTGAGGTTTTGAAG
>CANHRV010000005.1 GCA_947463395.1 Opitutia bacterium
GATTTAATTTCGATTATTTCGGCTAACCTGATTGCGGATGATGTCGAGGTTGTGGACGAGACGCAGCGATGGCAACGCGGTGTCATTTGGGGGCAGGGTCAGCCCGAAGTTTCCTCTTCGTGTAAAATTTTTCCTTCTCATCGCTGTGGAGAAAACAACTGGGAATTATTGTCTCCACTCGATTTTGTTTCTCCATGGCCTTTGGCGGAGGAGCGTCTGCTCGAGCAGAATCGTCTACTCGCAGGCGTACCTTCCGTTCCTGTGGATTGTGGCGAGCATGAGTTCCCACAGGAGTGCGGATTGGATGCTTGGGTGAATTATCACAAAGGCTGTTATTGTGGGCAGGAGGTTATGGCTCGCATTCATGCTATGGGAACGCTTCGTCGTACCCTGCGTCGAGTCTCTGCGTCTGACGTGAAGGTTTTGCTCAGGAGTGGATTGGAATTAAAAAATCCCACTGACCAAAAAGTTGTCGGCACCGTGCGATCAGTTTCAGGGCATCAGGGATTGGGGTTGGTTTCGGCTGAACTTAACTCTGGTGCCATGCTGACGAGCGACCTCGGTCCAATCGTTCTTGGTGAGAAAGCCACTTTGCTTAAAGCATAATCCCTTCTTTCTATTTGCGGGAGAGTAGGGTATTTCTTATTTCATATAAAGATGGCCTCCCCTTTTCATTATCAAGAACCCTTTCCTTTGGGAGAGGATAAAACGAATTATCGTTTACTGACACGCGACCATGTCTCGGTTTCGGAATTTGAAGGTAAACCGATTTTAAAGGTGGCTCCCGAAGGGCTCACGCTTTTGGCCAACCAAGCCTTTCATGATATAAACTTTTATCTGCGCAGTGAGCACTTGCAACAAGTAGCGACGATTCTGTCTGACCCAGAGGCCAGCGACAACGATCGCACCGTGGCTTTAGCGATGTTGCGCAATGCGGAAGTCGCAGCTAAGGGGGTTTTACCTTTCTGCCAAGATACAGGCACCGCCGCCATCACCGCTAAGAAAGGCCAGCAAGTTTGGACGGGTGGCGAGGATGCGGCCGCACTTTCTTTAGGTGTCTATCAGGCTTACGCTCAAAATAATTTACGCTATTCGCAGTTAGCGCCAACCGATCTCTACACGGAAAAAAACACCGGCACGAATTTGCCTGCGCAGATTGACATCGCGGCTGCTGATGGAATGAAATATGAATTTCTTTTTGTCGCTAAAGGCGGGGGTTCGGCAAACAAGTGTCTTCTTTTCCAAGAAACCAAAGCGGTACTAAATCCTAAATCTTTACCTGCTTTTCTTATCGAGAAAATGAAGGGGCTCGGTACCGCGGCTTGCCCGCCCTATCACTTGGCCATTGTCGTCGGTGGTACATCGGCTGAGGCAACGATGAAGGCCGTTAAGTTAGCCTCCACACACTATTACGACGCTTTGCCAACGAACGGGAATGAGCACGGCCAAGCGTTTCGCGATACAGTTTTAGAGGCAGAACTACTGAAGGCAGCACACCAACTCGGAATCGGCGCTCAATTTGGCGGTAAATGGTTTGCGCTGGATGTGCGCGTCATCCGTCTGCCTCGCCACGGCGCTTCCTGTCCGATTGGGATGGCGGTTTCTTGTTCGGCTGATCGTAACGCCAAAGCTCGTATTGATAAAAATGGAATTTGGATAGAGCAGTTAGAAGAGAATCCAGGGAAGTTTATTCCTGAGGCTCAACGTCGCCATCAAGATACCTCCAAAGTTGTGCGAGTGGATTTGAATCGTCCCATGAAAGAAATCCTCGCGGAACTTTCAAAATATCCCGTCACGACTCGTTTGGCTTTGACGGGCACATTGGTTGTCGCTCGCGATATTGCTCATGCGAAATTGCGCGAGCGTTTAGAGCGAGGCGAAGGCTTGCCCGATTACTTTAAGAATCACCCCGTTTATTATGCGGGTCCCGCCAAAACTCCTGTGGGTATGGCCTCAGGTTCATTTGGACCAACCACGGCAGGACGTATGGATAGTTATGTCGAACTTTTCCAAAAGAATGGTGGCTCGATGATTATGATTGCGAAAGGCAATCGCGGTCAGGCTGTGACGGATTCCTGTAAAAAATACGGAGGATTTTATTTAGGATCCATCGGCGGCCCGGCGGCGATTCTTGCGCAAGAGAATATCCGTAAAGTTGAAGTCATCGACTACCCTGAACTCGGAATGGAATCGGTTTGGAAAATCGAAGTGGTGGATTTCCCTGCCTTTATCCTGGTGGATGACAAGGGAACGGACTTCTTCCAGAACCTTCCTGCGGGTTGTGGAATCTGCGCTCCTTAACGAGATAGAGAACGCGAGTGAAGAGTGAGACGCTTAGCGATCCCACTCGAGGGCTCCGCGCTTCACTTCATAGGCTAAGCCGATGATGAGTGTGGCTAAGAAGACCGCGGTGGCTGCGGTGATGGCGATGCCTGCTGCTAAAAATTCGCGATAAACTAAAGCCCAGGGAACGAGAAACACGACTTCAATATCGAAAAGGATAAAGAGCATTGCCGTGACATAAAACTTAACGGCAAATCGCGGGTGAACTTTGCCTTCAGCGGGTAAGCCACATTCGTAAGCTTTGTCTTTAATATAATTACCTTTGGCACGTTGACCGAAGAGATGGCTCGCAATCAGAATCAGTGCTGGAATGGATAGCCCGAGAACAATTTGTACCAAAACGGGCAAGTAAGTTTGAAGACTTTGAGATTCAGTAGCCATACGTAGAACTCACAAAAAAGCCCTTGGCCAACGAGGCAAGGGCTTTCCGAGAAATTACGGTTTTGGTGGGTTTTGGGGCAACGGAACTGCTTCGAGTTCGGTGGGAGCCGATGGCTCGGGGGGTGGTTCAACGCGCTTTTTTAGGTCAACCAAGGAAGTCGGTATTTGATCCGCTATCCAAGAGGCACAGATGAAATCGGCTTTGGCGTTTAATTGATTTAAAGGGTGATTGGCAATCGAGTGGGTCGCACGCACAAAGACTTTGGGGAGCTGATTTTTATCAGCGGGCTCAATCGTGCCCCAAATAGTTTTGATGATAGTACCATCCCAAAATTCAATTTTCACTTCGCGCGATTGCTTAAATGCGGTTTGGGTTTCAGGGCTATTTTTTTCGACTGCATCGCTGATACGTAAAGCCGACAATGTACGAGAGAGGTCTTCGAGGAGTGCCGCTTCTTTACCTCGGAAAGGTACTTTAGGTTCGGGGCGAGTGAAGGTTGCTTGACCATCGCTAAAAATAAAAGTGAGTGATTTAATCTCGAGGTCGCTACGACTGTATAAAAGCGGATTAATCCAAGACGAGGAATCCGATTCGAGGTAGCCAGTGAAGTTCGAGCGCAGGGCGACAGCCTCTCCTTGGAGGCGAACGGCTGAACCTACGCCGTCATCGGTCGTTTTTCCGATTTCGAGGACGAAGGGTTTTCCCTCAGCTGGAGTGAAGGTTAGTGTGCTATCCTCTAAACCCAATTTACTGAGACGTTTGGGATTGGAGGTTAGGACGCCTAAACTTTCTGCGTTTTGTAAAGATTGAATGAGGGGACGAAGCCGGTTTTCAACATCGGCGGGTAGACCAAATCTTTCTTTCACCGTCCATTCGCCCTCCGCATTTTTTTCGACCGTGGTAGATCTATTATTGGCTTTGATTTCAAGTCGCTGGGCATTCTTTAAAAGCTCAGCGGGTACCAAAGCTGTTTTGGGTGGAATAGGAGTGGGGGACGAAGATTTTGACTGCAGCAGAATCAGGGCAAGGATGCCCACGACGAGAGTGCTAATCAGCAGCGTTTTGTGGCGCATAGTTTAAGAAGTTTTAGAACGACGACGGGCGAGGTGGTAGATGAATCCAGCCAATCCAGCAAGAGCTGGGCCGACAAGGAGGTTAAGGATTTGGAGCCAACGGCCGAGGGCGTTAACGTCTTCACTTAATCCCCGTCGAATTTGACGACGTTCTTCCACCAATTTTTCAGCCTGCTTTTGGAATTGGTCTATTTCCTTTTGAACTTCAGGGGTGATGACTAATGTCTTGGCATTAGCGGCTCCCGAGCGACGGGAGATTTCGTTGATGCGATTGTTGGTTTCCTCGAGACTCTTTTCAATCGCATCCAATTTACTTTGGTAACGTCGTTGGGCTTCGCGTTCCAAAGCCACGACAACTTTGAATGGGCGAAGGGAGGTGCCCTTGGCGCGTAGAGTGACCAGTTCGTTGTGACCTCCTAAGGTTTCGAGACTGCTGAGAACAAATTTTAGATTGTCGTTAATTTCTTCGAAAACGGATTGTCCGTTGAGTTCACGTTGACGTACCGTGAAGGGATCGACCAAAAAGTCGGAATCACCCACAACCAAGACGCGACCAGGTTTAGCGGATGACTTTAGGTGATTATTGGCGGTTACTCCTGCGGGAGCGCCTACGGCGAATGCCGAAGTGAAGTTCCCCGTAATGTCAGCAGCCAAGATACGTGTACGTGTGTCAGTTTTTGTTTCAGGTGCTACACGTTCGAAGGGGCCAGCATTGGCAATCGCAGTACTGACTGAACCTGTGTTGTTGCCTTTGAGGAAAACAAGAGGTGTTAACTTTAAACGCTCGCGCGCATCTTCGGTTAGAGAAATTTCACCTGCTTCCATGAAAGCAATTTCACTTAAATCAGCAGTGAGGGGTGAATCAGCTGCCAGTCCTTCGGGGCCGACAGAAAAGGCCGCAGGGTATTGAATGGGTTGTCCGCGAGAGCCTCGGATGTTGACGCATTTTTCGAGATCGGCGGCGACGTTGCTGACTTCAACATTGATGCCCCAAGCACGAAGTATAGCTGGATCGCTCGAAGCGCCAGCGGCTGCGGGGACGACGCTGAATGGTCCAGCACCTTGTTGGTATTTTTGTAAGCGAGACAACGGATCCATCGCCACAAATACATTCCCGCCGTTCATTAGGAATTGATCAATTTCGTAGGCTAATTTATCTGAGAGGTGATGTGGGTGAATCAGCATAACCACCCGTGTGTCTTTTGGGAAATCGGTTGCTTGATTGCTCAGTGTAACTACTTCGTAGGTTTGAGCTAATTCACTGAGCAGAACATCAGCAGGACCTGGTTGTTGTTGTGCGCCTTGAGGAAGATTATTGGCAATCGCAAGCGTACTAATCAGGGTCAGTTTGGGTTTTTCCAAACGCGAGGTGTTGGCGATAAGTTTGGAGATATCGTATTCCAAAAACTTTTCGCGTGAAGGATCGAGTAGGCTAATAGATTTAACCGTATTAGCCTGTTGTGCGGTTAAACCAAAGTAGGCGGTACCATTAGGAGTGTTTATGCCTGATAACGAGTAGTGATTTGCTCGTTGTTCTTCTTTGGTGTCAGGCTTGGGGTCAGTGATAATCAATCTAACTTTTCCTTGGGAAGCGACGACATATTGCTGCAGGAGAGTTTCGACGCGACGGGAGTAACTTTCCAGATAAGGACGCAATTTGACATCCGAGCGACTGACAAAGAATTCCAAGGTAACAGGTTCATCGAGTTTGCTGATGATGTTTTTTGAACCAGCGGAGAGAGTGAAGGTCCGATCTTCGGTGAGATCAATTTGTGTCGAGGTCGTACTAAAAATAAGGTTAACGAAAAAACCAAGGGCGAGAATCGCCAAGGTAGCGAGAAGGGCTTGTGCGCGTGACATAGTTGAAATTAGCGGCGTTCGATGATGAGCGTGCTGAGACCCAGCCCAGCAAAGGAGAGAGTGAGGAAATAGGCGCAGGGTCGAAGATCGATCAGACCTAAAGTGAAGGGCTCGAGATTGCGCCAGAGTCCGAGACGTCGAACTTCTTCAATGGCACTGGGAGAAAGAACGCCAGCGAGAAGCTCATCAAAGACTCCATAACCGACAATCACGAGAATGAAGCAGGCAAGGAAGCCAACGACGAAGGCAATCACTTGGCTGCGTGTTAGTGCAGAAGCAATCGTGGCTATGCCTAAGCATGCCCCCGCACAGAGCAGTGAGCCGATGTAGCCAGAAAGAATGACGCCGACATCGGGATCGCCGAGATAACCAATCGTAAAAGCAATCGGTGTAGTGATGAGAAGTGCACACGCTAAGAAAGCCCAGCCGGCGAGGAATTTGCCGAGGGCGGCCTGCCATACTGTGACTGGCCAAGTTAAGAGTAGTTCAATCGTGCCTTGGCGACGCTCTTCAGCCCAAAGTCGAGCTCCTGCGGCAGGAGCGAGAAAGGCCCAGAGCCAAGGGTGATAGAGGAAGAATCGATCGAGGTTAGCGACGCCCGATTCATAGAGATAGCCCACGAAGAAGGCGAGGGAGATGGCAAAGGCGTTGAAGACGGCGAGAAATACATAAGCTAATGGAGTGCGGAAATAACCCGCAAACTCGCGACGGAAAACCGATCCGATGGTTTGGCGAGCGGAAGTGGAAGGGGCGGAGGAGGGCATAGTGATTAAGCGGTGAGTTGACGGAATACTTGGTTTAAGTCGGAACCTCGCTGAAGGAATTTCTCTTTGCTTTCATCGCAACGCACTTCGCCATGGGCGATGATAATGACGCGCGTACAGAGTTCTTCGATTTCTTCAAGGATGTGTGTGGAGACAATGACCGCTTTTCGAGAAGCCATTTCTTTGAGCAGTCGCCGTACTTCAAATTTTTGATTGGGGTCGAGGCCATCAGTGGGCTCATCGAGAATCAAAACTTCAGGGTCATGAATCACTGCTTGAGCAAAGCCCACCCGCATACGGTAGCCTTTGGACAGTGTTTCGATGGTTTGATGGGCCACTTCGGTTAAACGACAAAGTTTTAGGGTGTTTTGAACTTTTTCGCTCGGCTGAGGAAGTCCGCGGAGTTCAGCGGCAAACTGCAAGAACTCCCGCACGGTCATTTCTCCATAAGCGGGAGCTCCTTCGGGAGAATAACCAAGATGGGCTTTAGCTGAGACAGGGTTTTCGCTGACATCAAACCCAGCCACTTTAGCGTTGCCCGAATCAGGGAGAAGGTGACCCGTGAGTAATTTCATTGTGGTTGATTTTCCCGCACCATTGGGTCCGAGAAAACCAACAACTTCGCCGCGATCGACTTGAAAAGAAATTCCCCGGACGGCATGAATAGGGCCGTACGATTTCTTTAAGTTTTGTGCTTCGATGAGAGCCATAAATTAGAGTGCTTGTGGGGTGGATTGAGCGGCGAGACGGATGCCAGCTTTTTCCAAGCGAGCAAAAATTTGTAGAAGCAATTTTTGATTAAACTCTAATTGCTTGCTCGCGACTGCAGGAAAATACCAATACATAAAGCGAACATTAATTGACCAATCGCTCAGTTCGGTGACGTGCACGAGAGGATTCTGGCGAGAATCATAACCTTCATGTTGAGTGAGTAATTCGCGAATAATGGTGACGGCTTCTTGGACTTTTTCAGCAGGAGTGTTGACGGCGAGGTGAACGGAGTCCTGTGCACGAATAAAATCGCGACGAGTGAGGTTAACGATGGCACGATTGGCTAAGTCGCCATTGGGAATGGCGAGGCGTTGACCGTCGTTGAGTACGATGGATGTTGAGCGAAGACCGAGGGCTTCAACACGACCTTCATGGGTGCCCGTATTGATTAAGTCGCCGAGAGTAAAGGGTTGGTCGATGATGAGCATGACTGCACCAAAAACGTTTTTGATGGTGTCTTGTGCAGCAAAACCTACGGCCACGGCACCAGTGGCGAGAAGAGCGAGAACGGATTTAGCAATCTCGGGGTCGACAATCGAAATAGCCTTAACCGATCCGACGAGAATCACAGCCACCTTGATGACTGTCCCCAGCATGGGAATGAGAACGTCATCGAGTTTGTTATCCGTTTTATTAGCGATTTTTTGTGCCCAGGCGATGGGTACGGCTACCAACTGAAAGACCGTACAGGTATGGGCTACCGAGAGTAGCAGGGTATAGAAGGTGATGACAGTACTCTGCTTGGAAACTGGAAAATGGCTGATATTGTGGTCGAGAAGCAGCCAAATGGTGTAGGCAGGGGTGAGGATTTGTAGGGATTTGCCGATAGCCACAATCAGGGCTTCTGCAATGGGGCTTTCATGGAGCTTTTGGCCCAACCAGCCGAAGAGGCGTTTGCTAAGCCAGCCGATTAGAAAGGCCAGAGAGAGCAGGCCACCAGAGTTAAAGAGGATTTCCTTGAAGTCGATGGGAGTAACAGTCGTTTCGGCTAGAATCATAGATGAAAGGAGAGAAGGGAAGATGTAGACGGGAGAGACCTGTTAAGCAAGCGTCACTGATTTGGCAATCCGCTTGAAGAAATGACCGTCACTTGCCACTCTGGTTCCCGAGGAATGAGCGAAATAGCCGAAAAAAAGCCCACCAAGCCGGTGGTTTTAACCTGTGCCCAGCCCACTGGTAAACTTCACCTAGGTAATTATCTTGGTGCAGTATTAAACTGGGGAAGAATGCAGGATGATTATGAATGCTATTTTGGTATTGTTGATCAGCATGCGATTACCGTTCGACATGTTCCTGCTGAACTTCGAGAAAACACCTATTCTTGTTTAGCACAGTATGTTGCCTGTGGTTTGGATCCCGCACGCAGTCATTTATTTGCTCAGTCTCATGTGATTGGGCACAATGAGTTAGCTTGGATTTTGGGGTGTCTCTGTCCTTTAGGTCAGTTGGAGCGAATGACTCAATTTAAAGACAAAGCTCGGAAACAGGAGTCGGTCGATGCAGGCTTGCTTTACTATCCTGTATTAATGGCGGCCGATATTTTGTTATATAATGCAGAATGTGTTCCAGTGGGAGATGATCAAAAGCAACACTTAGAGTTGGCACGTGATTTGGCCGAAAAATTTAATCATCGTTATTCCGAGACTTTTAAAATCCCTGAGCCCTTCATCTCTAAGGTCGGCTCTCGCATTATGTCTTTGCAAGATCCGCTAGCGAAAATGTCGAAGTCCGACCCGAATCAAGGATCCACGGTTTATATTACTGACCGCCCCGAGGAGATTCGGAAAAAGATTATGTCGGCGGTGACCGACTCGGGTAGTGAAGTGCGGGCGGGAGAAGATAAGCCAGGGGTAACTAATTTACTGACGATTCTCTCTGCTTGCACTGGGCGTTCGGTTTCGGCTCTTGAAAATGAATTTAACGGCAAGGGTTATGGTGATTTCAAGAAAGCTGTCGCCGAGGCCGTGATTGCCACCCTTGATCCCGTGCGTTTGCGCTACGATCAATTAATCAAGGATCGCGATTCCTTGCATGCGATTTTTAAGTCAGGTGCCGAAGTTGCACAAAAAACAGCCTATCGTACGCTTTCGAAAGTTTACCGAAAGGTTGGCTTTGTGGAGCGTCCACGTTAAAACCTTTTCACCCCAACACCCCTCAACATGTCACGCGAACTCGAAAAAATCCTCAAAGAAAAATGGTTTCTGGTAGCGGCCGACCTTATTGCGGTAATCGCTATCCTCTTGCTTGATCTCAATATGCGCGATGGCTTTGACGCCTTTCTTGCCGTGACGGGTATCATGGGTGCCTCCCTGATTGTAGTCGTGCCTGTTATTTTAGAGGGTGGAAATCAAAAAAATCGTTTAGCCGAGCAGGCGAGATTGCGTGCCGCTTTAAAAGAGGAGGTTGATGCGCTGCGATTACAATGGCGCGAGGCAGACGAGCAGTATGCTCATCGATTTAAGGAAATTGAACAGATGGCTCGCAGTGCGAGTGAAGCTGTGGCCCAACGCGCTTCGGTTGAAGTGAATTCACTCAAAGCGGCCAACGTTGCCTTGGAAACCAAAGTAAAGAATTTGGAAAAAGCTCTCGGTGGCTTAGAGGGTGGAGTGAAAAAGGAAAGCTTAGAGGAATTGAATGAGAAGATTGATACCTTAGCTCAGACCGTGCGTGGAGCAGTGGCTGATGGAGAAGAAGTCGCTGACGATTTGAAAAAAATTCGTGCGGACCTAAAAAAAGTTAATCAGCGTTTAGCCGATGCCGATGAGGCATTGGCGGCTTTGCGTGAATCGAGTCGCACTTCCGCACCTGCGCTATCCACTCCTGTGGCCTCTTCATCAACTTCAGAAGCCGAGTCAGAAGAGGAGTCGGATCTCTTAGCCTCGGCTGAAGAGGATGAAGAAATTGCCGAGGAAGAGGATTTAGATGAAGAAGAAGTGGAAGTCGTTTCTGACAAAGAGATTTCGGTTTCCAGTAGCGAAGCTTCGGGCACTTCCTTGATTATTAACTTAATGATTGGTATCGGAAATAAGCCGTTTGTTCGTGGAACTGGTCCAGGGTTGAGTTCGAGTAAAGGTGTGCCGATGAACTTTTTGGGCATCGGTCGTTGGCAATGGACCTCGCCTGACCCTGATGCACCCGTCACCATTGAGATTTGGAAAAACGATCAAGCTCCCCTCGGAGAACCTATCCATATTTCTGGCGGAGAATCGATGGAAATTCAGGAGAGTCACTTCTCTGGTTCTTGATCTTTAATGCGCAGGGTTTTTATCGTTTGGCTCGTGATGTTTTGTGCGCTGGCTCAGGCAGATAGCCTGCCACCTGAGGAAAGAATTTTTCAAAACGAAACGAGTTTAGGTTTAATTTTAGGTCAAGATGTGACGGAAAATAGTTTCGTGGCTGCACATTGCGAAGCCCTGCAACGTTACCTACAGCAAGTTATCGTGATGCCTGAGCTACCGCCACCAGTCGCTCGCATCGAAATGCTTAACTCTGAACAAGCTCCTCCGCTGACCGTTTTAAGTAAAGGCGGAGTGGTTGTGGCACAGATTCGACTTCAGTCGGTAACGCAGGCTTCTTCGCAAGTGGCTGAAGCGGTCTCGCGTATCTGGTTGGGTCGAGCCGCAGTAGCGGCGGGCAAATCAATTGATGTGAGCCAACCTTGGTTGCGACAGGCGTTAAAAAGCGAAACCTTGGCGATGCTCAGACCCGCGATGGTCGATGCTTGGTACCGTCAGGGCCGTGCGACTGCACCAGCGCGTTTGCGAGATATCGTCGAAGGTAGGGCGCCAGATTTTGAAGCCTTTTTATTTTGGCGAGCCTTGCGTGGCGAGTTGGGTAGTACGGCGGAACAAGTGCGTGTAATGATTGCTGTTTCGCGTGGCGAAGATGTTTTACGCGAAGTTCGCCCCACCAAACCTTGGGATGAGGAAGCGTGGTTGTTGGCTCGTGCTAACTTATTACTCACGCGTATGCCAGCGAGTTTAAGCGTGCAGGAGTCTGCTGACGCTTTACGTGATATTGCGCATTTTGTTTTTGATTTTGGAAAAGGTGACGCGGTATGGGACGGGCCAGCTTTGGTGCAACATCGTGAGGCCAAAGGGGTGAAAATCGCCATGGCCGCTCGATGGACAGCTTTGCAGCGTGAAATTCTTCGGCAAAATCCCGTTTATCATAATGCTTGGCGTGCACTTGGATCGTGGCTGGAAAATTTCGAGACAGCTAAGCCAGAGGAATTGAATGAACTATGGGGAAATTATTTACGTGAACGAGCCGCGGCAGAAACTTTACACCGTGAAGTGAAACAAGTGCTCGTGGATTCAACGAATCCATAAAAAAGGCCAGCGGATTTGCTGGCCTTTGGAAGAGAAGAGAATCGATGACTTACTGATTCGATTTTCCGGATTCGGTCTTTTGCAAAACTTGATCGGCAAGCGTTACGCGAAAAAGGGAGAGGGCGAGCCAGAAGACACCCGTGAGGCAAGCGGAGGCGTAGGCTGCACCGATGAGGACGGCCGTTTCGCCAGACTCAACCCAGGGTACGTGTTTCTTGAGGACGAAGGTCATCCAACAAAAGAAGAGAAGGGACAGAACGATATCAATGATCGCACCTTGTTTGGTGACCAACTTTGGCTTCAGGTTATCCATGGGGCTGTTATTCGTGCTATTCCGCCCCCCGCTGTCAATCTTACCCGAATGAGAAAGTCGAAAGTGTCATTTTTTGGGTTTTTTACTATCTCCACCCTTGCTTCTCGGGCTAAGCCGTTCAGCCTGCCCGCCCGGACTGTTGATTGCTTTTCTATAACTATCCTCCTTTATTTTCCCTTCAAATATGGCCGAAGAGCTCAAGGACACTCTTAATCTTCCAGTTACAGACTTCCCCATGCGGGCGGGTTTAGCTGAGCGGGAGCCAGTGCGCGTGGTGCATTGGGATCGCACCAAACTTTATGAGCGAATTCAGGCACGAGCAAAAGGAAAGCCAGCCTTTGTTTTGCACGATGGACCTCCTTTTACGAATGGCGATGTACACATTGGTACAGCACTCAACAAACTTTTGAAGGACGCTATTTTGCGATACAAGTCGATGCGCGGCTATCGCACACCTTATGTTCCAGGGTGGGATTGTCACGGTCTGCCCATTGAGCATAAAGTGATGAAAGAGTTGCAGGCCAAAAAACAATCGCTCGATGCTCTCGGTGTTCGTAAAGCCTGTGCGGATTTTTCTGCGGCTTACATCGAAAAACAGCGCGGACAATTTCGTCGTCTCGGAATTTTGGCGGATTGGAAGTCGGAATACCGAACCATGGATCCTGCCTATGAGGCAGAAATCCTCAAAGGCTTTTCCAGCTTTGTTGAGCAAGGTTTGGTTTATCGATCCAAGAAGCCTGTTTATTGGTCTATTCCTTGTCAGACTGCTTTAGCTGAAGCTGAAATCGAGTACTTAAATAAAAAGTCTCACTCCATCTGGGTTGCATTTCCTGTGTCTAATCCTGGGGCGAAAGGGTTACAGCCTGCGCATTCTCTTTCGGTGGTAATTTGGACGACGACTCCTTGGACTTTACCGGCCAATCTGGCAATCGCTGTTCACCCAGACCTCGATTATGTTGAAGTAAAGCACGGTGAAAAATCTTATTTAGTCGCACGTGCTCGTCGCGATGCGTTTGTCGCTGAGTGTGGTCTCGAGGGAGCCGTTGATGGCCAACTTTTCAAAGGAAAAGCGTTGGAAGGTTTGTTGGCCCGACATCCTTTTATCGAACGCGATTCGCCGATTGTATTAGCCGAGTATGTCACGACGGATGCTGGCTCGGGTTGTGTACATACCGCTCCAGGTCATGGCTTAGAAGACTTCCAAACGGGCAATAAATATGGATTGGAGCCTTATTGTCCGGTCCGTGATGACGGCACTTATGCCGATGATGGTCGTATGCCCAAAGAATTAGTCGGCGTCACCGTTTTTGAAACCGATGGAAAAAATCCGGCGAATATTGCTGTTCTTGGTTTATTGAAAGCTCGGGGTGCCTTACTAAAATCTCAAACTTTTGAACATCAGTATCCCCATTGCTGGCGTTCCAAAACCCCCGTTATTTTCCGTGCGCTCGATCAATGGTTTGTTGGTTTGGATCGAGGTGGACTGCGCGCAAAAGCTTTGGCGGCGGTAGCGCAAGTGAAATGGATTCCTGCCAGTGGAGAGAATCGTATTCGTGCAGCTTTAGAAGGAAGACCTGATTGGTGTATTTCTCGCCAGCGAGCCTGGGGTGTTCCGATTCCAGCTTTTGTTTCTAGTTCGACGGGTGAGTCTTATTTAGATGCTGGAGTGGTTCGTCACATTGCTCAACAGGTGGCGCAGAAGGGCAGTGATTGGTGGTGGTCTGCTTCTGTCGAAACTCTTTTACAAGGTGCACCTGTGCCTTCGAATTGGCCCAAAGATTTACGTAAAGGAACTGATACCCTGGATGTTTGGATTGATTCAGGTTCGAGTCATTTGGCGGTGTGTGCTCGCCACCCCGATTTGCATTGGCCAGCTGATTTATATTTAGAGGGCTCGGATCAACACCGCGGGTGGTTCCAGTCTTCTCTTTGGACCGCTATCGCCGTCAAAGGCTCGGCTCCTTATCGCCAAGTTTTAACTCACGGCTTTGTTGTGAATGAAAAGCGACAGAAGATTTCTAAGTCGGATAACTCTGGTAAGCCACAAACCGCTGATGATTATGTGAAAAAATATGGAGCGGATATCGTACGCCTGTGGGTCGCTTCTGAAAATTACCAAAGTGATATTCCGATTTCAGATGCCATTTTCGAAACGATTTCCAATCAGTATCGAGGAATGCGCAATTCCTTGCGTTATCAGTTGGGCAATCTTTATGACTTCGATGCTTCTCGCGATGCCTTGCCTGTTGCTCGGTTAACTCCGATTGATCGTTGGGTTTTAGTTGAGACAGCGCGTTTAATTCGTGAGGTTACCGATGCGTGTGAGCGAAATGAATTTCATCGAGCCGCCGCTGCCTTAGCGGCATTCACCACGAATACGCTTTCAGCGACCTACCATAATATTGTTAAGGATCGATTGTATACCTTGGCTCCGAATCATCCCGACCGTCGTTCAACGCAAACGGCGATTGATACAGTTTTGAGGGTTTACCTAAAGTTGCTGGCGCCCTTTGTCCCCTTTACTGCCGACGAGGCTTGGTCTCATTTGTATGGACGTCAGGAGTATCTCGATGAGGTCAGTGTGCATTTGCAGGACTGGCCAGAAGTGGTGGCCGGATGGGAAGACGACAGTGGCTTGCAAGCGCATGCTGCCGTTGAGCGTATTTTGGGCTTAGCCTCACAGGTCAATGTTCCGATGGAAAAGCTCCGCCAAGAGAAGAAAATCGGTCAATCCCTGGAGGCTGCGGTGGTGGTGGTTGGTGATCCCGCCAGCGATGAATTCGCTCAATTATCCCAGTTTTCCGAGAATTTAGCCGAATATTGGATTGTTTCGGCTGTGACTTTGCAGCCTAAGGTGGGTGCTTCGCTCAGTTTTTCAGTGGAGCACGCTCCAGGCGTGCGCTGTCCTCGTTCCTGGCGTTGGGTTCCTACGCTTGTCGAGGCAGGAAAATACGGTATGGTCTCACCCCGCTGTCGAGAAGCGCTTGCGGCGAAGTATTCACTGACATAAACTTTTCTTTCATGCCTAAAAAATCTCCGTCCAAAAAGTCCGTGGCGAAAAAGCCTGCGGCCAAAGTGGTGTCCAAAAAGTCCGTGGCTCCTGCCAAGAAAGCAGTGGCAAAAAAACCTGTCGCAAAAACTCCTGTGGTGAAGCCAGCCAAAGCTCCGGCAAAGAAGTCGGTTCCCGTGGCCAAAGGACAAGCGATGAAACCGACGAGCGGTAAAGTGATTGCTCCCGCTAAAGGTAAAAAAGTTGAGGTAAAAGTTCCCGTAAAAGATCTCAAAGCTGAGCACGAAAAACAAAAGCAACTTTTAGATAATCACCGTAAGGGCCACCATCAGTCTTCGGAGATTGAAGCACCACCTCCACCTAAGCGTCAGCATTACACCATTGAAGACGTACTTGCTTACCTAAAGAATCGTAAGAAAGAAGGAGCGAAACTAAATCTTTGGGTGCCTGATGAGGAGCGTAAGGCTCGGGAGAAGGCGGCCGTTGCTTCACGCGAAAAAGGAGTGAAGACGCACAGTATCGCTGCAGCTTCGATTGCAGATTTATTAGGTGGCAATAACCCTTTCCGTAAAGGCGGGTCGGTACAGGATGAATTACAGCAAATACCCGAAAAACTTCGTCGTTATTATCATTTACTCTTAGCGATGCGGGAAGCCATTCAGAAAGGATTAGCTTTCCATGCCGAAGAGGCTTTAAAGAAAAATGGTAAGGATGATGCAGGTGATCTCTCGGGATACTCTCAGCACTTGGCTGATGCCGGAAGTGATACAGCCGATCGGGACTTCGCGCTTTCTTTGATTTCGAATGAACAAGAAGCCTTAAAGGAAATCGCGGATGCGATTACGCGGATGAAGAAGGGTACCTACGGTGTTTGCGAGATCACCTCTAAGCCGATTCCTCATGCCCGTTTGATGGCTGTACCTTTCACTCGCTACTCTCTGGAAGGCCAAAAAGAACTTGAGCGCAATCGTCGTGCTCACCGTCGCCGTGGAGGAAATCCCTTAGGCGAAATTGGTGATGAAGTAGGATTTGGCTCGGGTGGTGGCGGTGGTGAAGACGATTCCCCTGAGTCTTAATGCCTAAGTTTCTCAGCTTCGAACGTTTTGCGCCCTACCGAAACTTTTGGGTAATCACCCTAAGTGTCTTGGTTTTTGATATTCTGACCAAGTATTGGGTGGTGCAGCATATCCCTTATGGAACTTATTTTTTAGAAGATCCCGATCGTCCGCCGATTGTTCTCTTTTCTCGATTTTGGTTAGTGCATGTCGGAAATAAAGGGGCTGCTTGGGGTTTAGGTTCACAGTATGATGTGCAACCAATTTTGGTTTTCTTGGCGTTAGCCGTCCTCGCGTTGATTTGGCGTTGGCGACACTCCTTGTTGCGCGAGTTAGCGGGTGGGCAAATCGCTTTTGGTTTATTCGTCGGAGGAACAATAGGAAATGTACGCGACCGTCTTTTTGGTGATCACGTCATTGATTTTATTGATATCCATTTACCTTATTATCGTTTCCCCGCTTTCAATGTTGCTGATGCCTGTATTTGTGTGGGTGTGGGGTTGTATTTATGGATGTCTTACCGTGACGATCGTTTACGTCGTGAGGCAATCGCGTCGCATGCTGGTGACGATTTAAGTAAAAATTAAAATGATAACCTTTGATGTTGCAGCGAATCCTGGGGCTTTGGCTTACAAGCTTTTAGCTGGTTTAGTTGTACCTCGGCCAATTGCCTTGGTCACTACGATCGACGCCCAAGGACGAACCAATGCAGCCCCTTTTTCTTTTTTTAATGTGATGGGCACTGAGCCGCCTCTCGCCGTCTTAGCTCCTAGTGATCGCGATGATGGTACGCCTAAAGATACCGCGGCGAATTTATTACAGAACGGCGAGTGTGTGATTCACCTCTGCGATGAGCCGTTGCTATTACGGATGGTGGAGTGTGCCCGCTCTTTGCCACCTGGAGAAAGCGAGATCGAGCGTGGACGGTTTAAAACCACTTCCGCTCAGCGAGTTCGTCCACCTCTACTTACGGAATGCCCAGTGGCTCTCGAGTGTCGCGTTTTGGACATTAAGCGCTACGGAGAAAATCGTCTCGTGGTGGTTGAAATTCTGCTCGCTCATGTGCGGGAAGGTATTGCCGATCCGCTGACGTGGAAAGTGGATTACACGCATTACGAACCGATTGGCCGGCTGAATAGTCCCGATGGCTATGTGCAAACGAGCCAGCGGTTAAAATGTGATTTCCCTCGAGATTAGGGAAGTTTACGCAGACGTTTTTGTACGGTGGCAAAATCATCGCTCAGTGGTGCGATGAGTTCGATGGGTTTTCCTGCTACTTGTCCGCAAACTTTGTTTAGATGCAAAAGCAAACAGCGGTGCAAGGGGTGGTCCTCTCCTTTGTTTAGGCGACCGCGATGGGTTGTGTCAGTTAAAGTGACTCTTCCCGTTCGACCGTAGTTTAATTCGCCAGCGATACAGATACCGCACTCTTGTGCATGTAGACGGATTTGATCTCGACGCGGATAGCGTGTGGTAGCCGTCCATTCTCGCCAGCGACCCCAAGCTTCGCCCTCCTTGAAGGTTGTCGCCGCCTGTTTACCTCTTTGATGGGAGACAAAGGCACGCCCGCGTGTATCGTCCATTCCGATAGGCAAATCGCAAACTCCTCCCGAGGCTGGGGCGTTCTCGGTGCGAGCGATTAAAGTATAAGTGAATTCAAGTTGAAAAGAGCCGAGGGCTTCACGCCAGGCTGCCAAACAGCTTGTGCGGTCGGCGATAATAGCCACTCCTGAAACTTCAGGTTCTGGAGCAAAGGCAACGGCGGGTTCTTTGATGCCGAGCCGAACAATTTCTGGTTTACCTGCCTCCAGTTGTTGTCGAATCACTCCGATGACGTGGTGGACATTCTTTTGCCAAGGGTGATCGTCGAAAGCGATGTTTGGTGGTTTAGAGAGAGCGACCCAGCCTTCGCCGTGTCCGATTAAATCGAGACGCAATGCCTCCTCTGTTAATGTTCCCGCAGGAAACCCAATCGAGCGAGGTAGAGGTGGCATGGAAATAAAAAACCCCGACGTTCCAAGTGGAGCGGCGGGGTTAAAAGTTAATTAAGAAAGCATTACTTCTTGGCGGCCGCGAGTTTCTTCGCGAGGCGAGCCTTGATGCGATTCGCCTTGTTGCGGTGAATCACGCCCGATTTAGCAGCCTTATCGGCGGCGGAAGCGACTTGAGAAGCGGTCGCAGCCGTCGTGGAGGAAGAGAAACCTTTGACTAAGGTTTTGAGACGGGTGCGAACGATTTTGTTGCGAGCAGCACGAGCAGCAGTCTGACGCATGCTCTTTTGATTAGCTTTAATGTTAGCCATAGTTGTCTTGTAGGGAAGCCGTGAGCGACCCTCGGAGTCAACGCGGATTTAACAAATCTGCCTAAACTTGCCCTTGGAGGCCTCATTTCCTGCTGGTGGAAGGGGTGGGATTCGAACCCACGAACAGCGAAGCTGAAAGGATTTACAGTCCCCGCCCTTTAGCCACTTGGATACCCTTCCGGCCAGTAGGAAGGGCTTATTTGGCAGTCTGTACTGACATTGACAAGCGCTTTCCCATTTAAGGCGTCAGGAATTGCGATTCCTTCCTCTGGTATTTTCAAAAGGCCTTCACATGACGGCCGATTTGGGCCATATCTAAGGCCATGAACCCTTCGCCAGCCATTATTCTTTATGATGGTGAATGTGGCTTTTGTCGTCGAATGGCCTATTGGGTCGCCGAGCGCAATCAACAGGGTCGGCTCCTTTTGGCTACATTACAAGGGGAAGCGGCAGTTGTTTTGGGAGAAAAAAGAAATACTGAACAACAGTCCGTTGTCGTTTGGGAGGGTTCGCGACGAAAGGAGGGTGCGGCAGCCGTTTGGGTGATCTTACAGAGAATAGACGGCCCTTGGTCTTGGATGGCCTACTTAGGTCGTATCCTTCCTGAGTGTTGGGCGAATTTTGGTTATCGATGGATTGCTCAACGTCGGCATCGCTGGCAGAGGGACTCCGAGCGTAAGCACTTGAGCCTTTTTCATTTGGCTGAATAAATCACTCATCACAATGTCGCTCTCGATTTCTCATAAAATTGTTTTCTTCACTCTGATTTTAACGGGTTGTGGTTCTTTTCAGAAAAAAGCAGAGAGTGATGCTGAGAAAGCGATGCATGCGGAGAGTGCCGTTCGTCAAAGTCGACTTCGAGAAACGGGGACATTGAATGATAAAGAATATGAGACAGTCTCGGATCGTATGGGCTGGGCGCGATCCGATGCTCGCGGGTTGCCTCCGCCTCCTACGACAGAAGAGCTCGAGCGAAAGGTAAAAGCAGCCGAAAACGGTAAACCTTAGACCTTTGGTTTCGTCTATGTTTTTCTACGTGCTCAGGCGCTTGGCGGAAATGATTCCCATCTTGTTGGTGGTGGTGATTGCGACCTTTTTCTTGGCGCATGCCGTGCCTGGAGGACCGTTTGATCGTGATCGTCCAGTGCCTGCGGAAGTGAAGCATCGTTTGGAGGCTTACTACGGTTTGGATCAGCCACTGACAGTGCAACTAATTCGTTATATCAAAAATTTAGCCCAGGGTGACTTAGGGCCATCGATGAAGTATCCAGGTTGGAGTGTGAATGAGATTATTGGGAATCGAATACCTGTTTCAGCGAGCTTAGGTAGTGTGGCATTGCTTCTCGCTATTTTTATCGGTGTTCCCGTGGGAGTTATAGCAGCCTCACGTCCTTATACTTGGCTAGATCGTGTCCCCACGGGTTTTAGCTTACTGGGAATTTGTATTCCCGCCTTCGTTCTTGGGCCAATTCTCTCTCTGATTTTTTCCCTTTGGTTAGGTTGGTTCCCGCCCTGTGGTTGGGGTTCGTCAGTTCACTTCGTTTTACCCGCTTTCACTTTAGGTTTAATCACCGCCGCACCGTTAGCTCGATTAACTCGTGGTGAATTGATGGAGGTGTATAACCTTGATTATATTCGGACCGCTAAAGCCAAGGGGGTGAGTGCAACACGAATTCGTTTTGTCCATGCTCTACGTAATGGTATTTTGCCTGTCGTTACTTTTTTGGGGCCCGCTGCGGCTAATTTAGTTTCGGGAACCTTTGTCGTAGAATCCCTTTTCGACGTCCCTGGTCTTGGTCGATTGTTTGTTACTTCGATTATTAATCGCGATGTGCCTTTGATTTTGGGTACCACTTTAATTTATGCGGTGGCTTTACTCGTGCTGAATTTAATTACTGATCTTTTTAAGGCTACTTTGGATCCGCGCCTTGTGCGCCAACGTCAATGAATTCAACCACGCAAACTTTGTCTTACCACGATAGCGCTTGGCAGCGCTTTACTCGTCATCGCACGCCTGTTATTGCGGCGGCATTTGTTTTCGTTCTAGCACTCGTCTGCTTCTTGTCTCCTTGGCTAGCACCTCATGATTACAAAACGCAAAACCTCGCGCTGGGTCCTGTTGGTCCCAGTGCAGAGCATTGGTTTGGTACCGATTTATTAGGTCGAGATTTGTTGTCTCGTTTATTGCAGGGCGGAATGATTTCTCTCTCCGTTGGTTTAATTGCCGCCGCTGTCGCTCTTCTCTTGGGTGTATTTTATGGAATCTTGGCAGCAGAAATTGGCGGTCGTTTTGAAGATTTCTGTATGCGAGTAGTGGATATCATTAGCACGTTGCCACTCACTTTGATTATTGTCCTTTGTACGGTGCTCTTTGGCCAAAATATTTGGATTATTTTTATCGCGGTGGGTGGAGTAAGCTGGCTGACCATGGCGCGAATTATTTGTACAAAAACTCGAGCTTTGAAGAATCGACAATTTGTTGATGCGGCAGTCGCCCTCGGTCAATCGCGAGGAGGTATTATTTTGCGTCACTACTTACCCAACTTAGCAGGCACGATTGCGGTGTATGCCACTTTGACAGTGCCACACGTGATGTTGCTCGAAGCCTTTGTCAGTTTTTTGGGTTTGGGGGTGAAGGCGCCGATGACCTCTTGGGGTTTAATGATTAAAGAAGGAGCGGATGTGATGGAGCAATGTCCCTGGTTACTGCTCATCCCTTCCAGCTTCTTTGCTCTCACTCTTTTGGCCTTGAGTTATTTGGGTGATGGTTTGCGTGACGCCTTTGATCCTCGATCGCCTCATCAATAAAAATGCCTTTAAGACGATACATAGTGATTAAGAGTGATGGCACAGAGGGGCAGGAGTTCGAGGTCGATCTCCCGTTGGATGCTCCCGATTTCGTCGCTCATCCTGTGACTAAGGAAAAATGTCGACGGGTATTGAATGCCCCCACGTTAACTACGCGATATGGTGAAGGCGCGATGAAGCAGGCCGTCTCAGAAAAAAACTTGAAACGGGTTGGTTTCAAAAAGTTAGAAAAAAACGGCGAAGGCGGTTGGACTGAGATAACCTAAGCACTTTTTTATTTCACCAAACGAAACGCCCCGCGAGTAGCGGGGCGAGACGTCGTCAGGATGAGGCGTTTCCGCCGTATAAATTAGGCTTTCGCAGATGCAGTCGCTTGGCGCGCGCGTTTTACGAGCGACTTAGCGGTGTCGGAAGGCTGGGCGCCGAGTTTGACCCAGTGGTCTACACGCTCGACGTCGATTACAAGCGGGGCAGCTTTACCACGTGCGCGTGGATTGTAGTGGCCGAGTACTTCGACGAAGCGACCATCACGACGGATATTTTGTTCGGCGACGACGAGACGATAGGTTGGCTCGTTTTTAGTACCGAAGCGTTGAAGGCGGATGCGTAACATAGTTTGGTTGAAATTTGAGAGTAGTCAGAGACTTGTCCCTGATAAACAGGGAAGGAGGAAAAACGCAGGCGGGGGGCGGGGAGTCAAGCCTGCTCGCTTGGGTTTTGGTAGATATTTTTAAGGGTACCACTTAAACACATAGAATAAACCACTGATAATCAGTGAGTTATTTTGTGAAAAGCTCATTTCTTTTTTCGAGTGTATTGATAGCCCAATAAAAAGGCCTCGATGAACGAGGCCTTGAAAGAGGTTTCTAGCAAATGACTATTTCGCTGCAGCCTCGGTGGCATCGAAACGACGCTCTTTGACCTTGGTAGCCGACTTACCTTGACGGTTGCGGAGGTAGAAGAGGCGAGCTTTCATGACCTGAGACTTACGCTCGACTTCGATCTTTTCGATGTTGGGAGAGTGAACAGGGAAGGTGCGTTCAACGCCTTCGCCGAAGGATACACGACGAACGGTGAAGGTTTCTTGGACATCGCCACCTTTGCGGGCAATAACGATACCAGAGAAGACTTGGGTACGTTCTTTGTCACCTTCGCGAACCTTGGTGGAAACGCGCACGCCGTCACCGACCTTGAAGGCGTCAGAACCACGATTGGCTTTGAGTTGGGCTTGGGTGGCGAATTGGAGGAGAGGATGATTGCTCATGGCTTATTTTATTGGTCTTTCAGTAGGTCTGGCCGGCGTTGCTTTGTTTTCTCGATTTGCTTTGCCCGTCGCCATTTTTCGATTTCGGCGTGATTACCTCCAAGGAGGACCGGGGGCACCTCGAGACCATCATAGACAGCGGGTCTGGTGTACTGCGGAAAGGCGAGCAACTTGCCGTTGTAACTATCTCCCGTCAAGGAGTTTTCCTCACCAAGTACCCCAGGAATCTGTCGACCGACACAATCCACGAGGACACAGGCGGGTAGGGTGCCGTTGGTTAAAACATAGTCTCCAATGGAGATTTCGCGGGTTACCTTGCGGTCCCGGAAGCGTTGATCGATGCCTTCGTAGTGCCCTGAAATGAGGATTAAATGGCTTTTTTGGGCTAATTCCTTGGCTAATTCATTGCTCAAGGGCTCACCATCGGGACAGAGGTAAATAACCTCACAGCCAGGGGTGGAGAGGGCATCTACCGAGTCAAAAAGAGGCTGACAGGTCATGAGCATGCCTGGCCCCCCGCCATAGGGTACATCATCGACCTTGTGATGTTTATCTTTGGACCAAGAGCGAAGGTCGTGGGCCTGGAAGGCTATCAGGCCTTTATCGATGGCTCGTCCAATCACCGATTCGCGCAGAAAGCCATCGGCCATTGCGGGGAAGAGTGTGATGAGGTCGATATGCACCGCCATAGCCTATCCAATCTCGGAAATGTGACAAAGGGCAAGCCATCGATACAGGGAGTTTAAAATCTGAGTTTGCGACTCCGCCACAATAGAGGGAAGAAGTGAGGGTGAAGGAAAAAATCGATGATTTGCCAGTATTGGAGTTGAAACGTTTGCGAGTGGTTCGTGAAAGCAAGGTCATCCTAACAGGAGTTGATTGGGAGATTTTACCCAAACAACATTGGGTCTTATTGGGTCCTAACGGTTCGGGTAAATCATCTCTCTTGGCCGCGCTCACTGGTTATCTTGCACCAACCTCGGGTAAAATCATTCTCTGGGGTCAAGTTTTCGGAGAAAGCGATTGGCGTGAACTACGAAGAAAGATTGGGTATGTGAGTCCTGCGATTGCCTCATTGATACAACCTGTGGAAACAGCACAGGACATTGTGGCTGGCGGTGAATTGGGTCAGATTAATTTGTGGAAACAGCCTTCACCAGCGGTGGTGCGTCGCGCTCGCACTATCCTCCGAAGATTGAAGATGGGAGGTTTAGCTTCTCGTGCTTGGGGGCATCTTTCTCAAGGCGAGAGACAAAAAGTTTTGCTCGCACGTGCGTTGGCAACACAGCCAAGCTTGTTGATATTGGATGAGCCCTGTGCAGGTTTAGATCCCGTGGCTCGTGAGGACTTCGTCCATTTTATGGATAGGGTGATAAAGCTTTTTCCTGCCTACCCCCTGATTTTAGTCACTCACCACGTTGAAGAAATCAGTCCACGATTTACTCATGGACTCTTTTTGCGAGGTGGTCGGGTACAGGCTCGGGGAGTTCTGTCGCACCTTTTAAGTTCGTCTGAGTTAACCAAACTCTGGCAAAGAAAATGTAACCTGCAAAACCAAGGACGTCGCTGGGTTTTAACCTTTTCTGCTCGAAGCATTCGCCAAAAAAGGAAAAGAAATTAGTCTGCTTGCTTTCGGCTTTCCCTGTCCCCCTGCTTTCTTTTACCAATTTCGTCCCCGCTTATGCCTTCGCCTTTCGAAAATCTTCTACCTCGCTATGATGCCGTTGTTATCGGTGCAGGCTTAGGCGGAATGACGGCAGCCAATAACCTCGCGAAGTTTGGACGAAAGGTTCTTTTGTTGGAGCACCATTACCAACTCGGCGGATTAGCTACTTTTTTTAAGCGTCCCAAAGGACATATTTTCGATATTTCGCTTCACGGTTTTCCTTACGGAATGATTAAGTCCACGCGTCGCTATTGGACGCCAGAAATTTCTCAACGCATCCACCAGTTAAAAGACGTTCGTTTTATTAATCCGGACTTCGAGGTAAAAACGACCTTCGATCGCCAAGATTTTACGCGAATTTTGCAGGAGCGTTTTCGTTTACCCGCCGAGACCGTTGAAGCTTTCTTTAGTCATTTGCGGGAGATGAATTATTACGATAACGACCCGCGTACCACGCGCGAGTTGTTTGAACAATTTTTCCCTGGTCGCCCTGATGTGCAACGTTTGTTGCTCGAACCTATTGCCTATGCCAACGGCTCCACGTTGGATGATCCCGCGATTACCTTTGGTATCGTTTTCTCCAATTTCATGTCCAAAGGGGTGTTCATTTTCCAGGGCGGGACGGACACGATGATTCAATTAATGACTGCGGAAATGAAGGCCAATGGCGTGGATATTCGCCGCAATGTTTTGGTGGAAAAAGTAATCATCGAAAAAGATACTAGCGGGCAACGCCGGGTCGTGGGAGTTAAGTTGCGTGGAACACGTTTGGGCGAAGAAGCAGAAGTGGCCTGTGCCACGGTGGTTTCGAATGCGAATATTAAAGATACGATTTTAAAACTCTCGGACACTTCGAGTTTTGATCCAAACTTTATTCAACAGGCGCAAGCGGTTCGTGTGAATACTTCTTCTTGCCAAGTCTACATGGGAGTGCGCGAGGGGGAGAGTATTCCTCCGATTGGCGATTTAGTTTTCACTTCAGAGGCCAAGCCTTTCTCGAGTCGCGAATTAGTTGATTTTCACACGACTTCTCGCACCTATTCCGTCTATTACCCTGATACACGCCCACACACTCGAACGCCACGTAACGCTGTGGTTACCTCAATTAATCAACGCTGGGAGGACTGGGCTCACCTTAACGAAGAGGATTATCAAAAGCATAAAGCTCGGATTATTGAAGAGTCATTACAGGGACTCGAAAAATACATTCCCGATATTCGTCAAAAAGTAGATTACCTCGAGGCGGCGACTCCTCGAACCGTACAGCGATATGTGCGACACTGGGGTGGAACCTCTTTTGGTACTAAATTTGAAGGCTTAAAAGTTTCCATGGCATTACCCGAACAGGTTGGCGGATTTTTCCACGCGGGCAGTGTGGGTATCATTATGTCGGGCTGGTTAGGCACGATTAACTATGGTGTGATTGTTTCAGCTAAAGCGGATGCCTACTTGCGCAATCCATCGGCTGGACCTCTGGGCGATGCTCAGGCCAGCCAGTCGCTTTAATGCAAAAAAAGGCCAGCGTTAGCTGGCCCTGAAAGAGGAATAAACGCTTCGTTTATTTGCTACGGTTGAGCGGAATGCGCATGCCGTAGAAGCTACGATACACGAACGCTAAAGCGATGACGAAGATGATGACGCCTAACGTGAGTTTTAGACTCGATTCCATCTTCACCGCGATTTCGACGGCCAGTAAGCCGAAGAGCGTGGTAAATTTAATTACTGGATTGAGCGAGACCGAGGAGGTGTCTTTGAAAGGATCGCCTACCGTATCACCAACCACGGTAGCTGCGTGCAGAGGAGTGCCCTTAGCCTTGAGATCGACTTCCACAATTTTCTTGGCGTTATCCCAGGCGCCACCAGCGTTCGCCATGAAAATAGCTTGGAACAGACCGAAGAAGGCCAAGCCCACCAAGTAGCC
>CANHRV010000006.1 GCA_947463395.1 Opitutia bacterium
AGAGTTTAAGGCCGAAATAGAAAAACTCTTTTCCTATAATCTCAAAAAGGAGCCGCCACTTACCAAAAAAGACCTCGATGAGGCGGCACTCTGTCTACGCAGTATGTTTAATATCTTACGCTTGGAGGTTTATTTATATCTGAATAACGACTCAAACATCATGGAAAGACTGGGCTATGGTCGAAGCCGAGGTGGACCAATTTATCGGTAATGATAGATTAACCCCGATTGGGGGAATCTGATGTCAATTAGTGCTCCTTTTAGCATAATTTTGACATTTTCCTTTGTTTTTAATGCTTTCTTGACAGTGAACAAAGTTTCATCGAACATCCGTTCACTATGGAATCCATGACCAAAAAGCAGAAGGCCATTTTGGACTACATGAAATCACATGTCAGCCAGCACTCCTACTGGCCAAGCATTAGAGACATCCAAGCTAAGTTCCGCTTTGCCAGTACCAACGCCGTCTTCGGTCACTTACAAGCTCTCGAGCGCAAAGGTTTTTTACAACGCATTCCCGGTGCAGCACGTGCTTACAAAATCGTTCCAGAAGCTGTCGAAGATCTTTCCGAAATGGTGATTCGCTATGAAGGTCCAGGCGAGGAGGCTGTTCCCCTTACCTCCATTCCACTGATGGGTTCAATTGCCGCAGGTTTTCCTGATTACACTGAATCCTCTGGTGTCTTGGCAAGCATGCAAGCCCCACTCACCGAAGGCTCGCGCCGTCGCCCACCTCAATCATTCGCTTTACGAGTTCGTGGTGACTCCATGATTGATGCTAACATCAACGATGGAGACACGGTCATTATCGAACCAGGCTCACCTAAACACGGTGACATTGTTGCTGCCCTTATCGATGGTGAAACAACCCTCAAGCGTCTCATCAAACAAGGCAGTAAAACTTATTTAAAAGCAGAGAATAAAAATTACCCTGAACTTTATCCCGTCACCGAACTGGTAATTCAAGGAATCGCCAAATCAGTCGTCCGTTCTATTTAACCGTTTATCGCTCGATTTTTTCAGGGAACTCTTGAGCTTTTCAAGGGTCTACCACGTATGCCTCGAAGCATTAAACTCTGGTTTTTTCTCTGTTTTTGCACAGCAAAAGCCAGCTCCCCACTCGTCGCCTCGGACTATGCCATTGGCGTTGATATTTCCTACCTCAAGCAAGCCGAGGATCAGGGAACCGTCTTTAAGGTTAATAACCAAGCACAACCTGGATTAAAAATATTCCGCGATCATGGATACAACTGGGTGCGCTTGAGAATCTTTCACACTCCTTCGGCCCATTATCATCCCAAGCCAAATGATTTAGCCTACACCATTGCCCTCGCCCAACAGGCAAAAAAGTACGGCTACAAATTTCTTCTCGATTTTCATTATTCTGATACTTGGGCCGACCCTCTTTACCAAAAGTCCCCTAAAGCTTGGCTGGGTAAATCGCCCGAAGAAGTCGAAAAACTTATTTTTTCTTACACGCGAGATACGCTAATAGCTTTTAGAGAAGCAGGTGCAGCACCCGATATGGTGCAATTAGGAAATGAAATTATTATAGGTCTGGCACATCCCTACGGAATCATTCCTGAAAATTGGCACGGCTTCACTCAGTTACTAAAAGCCGCCGCTCGTGGGGTTGAGGCCGCGAGCGAAAAAACCACCAAACCTCGCATCATGCTCCACATCGATCGCGGTGGAGATCTGGCGAAGACGCGATGGTTCTTTGATCAAATTAATCAATACGGAGTACCTTACGATGTCATCGGCCAATCCTTCTATCCCTTTTGGCATGGCAGTTTAGATGACCTCCGACAAAATATGAAGTTTATGGCCGAAACCTACGGCAAGGACATCATGGTAGTCGAAGCAGGATACAATTGGAGGCCTGCGGAATACATTAACAAACCAGCGCCATTCCCAGAAACACCCGAAGGCCAGCGTGATTTCTTAAAAGCGGTGAATCGCATCGTTCAAGAAACACCCCAAGGTAAAGGCATCGGCATCTTCTGGTGGGAGCCAGCGGTCGGTCTCAATCATCCCGATTTAAGAGGACGAGGCTACTTTGACGACCAAGGCAATGCACTGCCCATCATTAATGTCTTTAAGTAAAATTCTAAAAATCAGCCACCCAACTGTTGCGCATTAGGGCGACCCAGTGTCTTTCCCTGAATGCAATAAGGGCAGGATTTTTCGACGACATAGTGGGGAGATTTTTGATCTTCTGCGGAAAGTGGCATCTGACAATTAAAACAAAGTACGGATCCTGTCTCTTTTAAGTCAGGCCCAACTCCCACGCGTTCGTCAAAAACAAAACACTCACCTTCGTAGTGAGCACCGCCCACTTCTTCAAAGTACTTCAAGATACCACCATCCAGTTGTAAAACATTCGTATAGCCTTCCATCTTCATGAATGGACCAGCCTTTTCACAACGAATACCACCCGTGCAAAACATCACAATCGGCTGCGTCTTGAGGGCTTCTGGTAACTGACGAACAGCTTTAGGAAAATCCCGGAAATGCATCACGCGGGCTGGAATTGCACCTTTAAACGTACCCATACGTACTTCATAATCATTACGCGTATCGAGCAAAGTAAGCGGACGACCTTCATCTAACCACTGCTTTAGTTCCTGTGCTGTAATTTTGGGTGAAGGCTGACGAGCGGGATCCACGCCCTCGACACCAAAAGCGATAATTTCATTTTTAATTTTCACTAACATTCGCTTGAACGGTTGTTCGGTACTAGGACTTTCTTTCGGATTAATATCCGCCAAACCTGGAATACGACGAATCTCTCCCAAAACTTGATCTAACTGTGCCACTGTACCTGCGATAAAAAAGTTAATCCCTTCCGGTGCCAAAAGAATCGTGCCTTTAACCCCCATTGTTCTACACAACTGTAAAAGCTGCTCCTTACGCGACTCAAGTTGATCGAGTGGCGTAAACTTGTAGCAGGATAAATTAATGATAGAACTCAAGCGAACCGAAGGATTAAAGTATCCTATCGCCTTAGGCAAGTCGTCGTATCGACCGTATCCAGAAACGGGCACTTGTCATCTTCTACCGTTTGCATAAAAGGTTTCCTGACTCTTTTGCTTTGAGCGAGAAACTTACCATAACCCCTATCGGTTATTTGCGTTGTGCAAAATCGTTAAAATTTAACGCCCGCCATCAGCCCAACGAATCTCAATCCGAAACGAACGTTATCGAATTACTCTCGGGTGATATTTATCAAAAAGCCTTACTCGACCTCGATGGCTTCGATCGCATTTGGCTCATCGGATGGTTCCACCTTAATCAAGCCTGGCGTCCACAAGTACTCCCACCGCGGGGCCCAGCCAAACGCCGTGGAGTTTTTGCCACACGATCGCCTCATCGTCCCAACCCCATTAGCATTACCCCCGTTCAACTTTTAGAAATTAAAAAGAATAAGCTGATTTTGGGTCCATGCGATTTAATCGATGGCACTCCAATTTTTGATATCAAACCTTACATTCCTTCTTACGATTCTTTTCCCGAGGCCAAAGCGGGTTGGATTGATGAAGTTGATGCCGAATTAAAAGCGCCTCCTTCTTATCAAATCATCTACTCGCCTCTCGCCCTTGAACAACGCCAATGGTTAAGTGAAAAATGGTCGATTGATTTTTCCGAACGTCTCCAAGAAATTTTATCCCGCGACCCTTCCCCTCATCGCACCCGAAGAATTCGTGCACGTAAAGGAGACCTTTTTGATATTGGCTGCGGAGCTTGGTATGCCGTTTTTGAGATCACGGGTAAGACCATCACCATCCTCCATTTAAAACCGTCTTTTGCCCTAAAGTTTCTCAACGACCCCCTTCGTCCCGTGATTCCTGATAAGCAGGCGCAGTTAGCTTTTCGGGCTACTTGGCCCGAATGCCTTGATTAATAAGGCAATCCGACCCCTTTCCTAGTCCAACCCTCTGTAGGGCAATCCACCTAGGCATTTATTCTGGTCGGATTGGGAATTATTTTCGGTTGCTCCCCACCCCTTGACATACACCCCTTGACAACCGTGGCCCTCATCACCCGCAGATCTATCGACGAACTACGCCAACGAGCGGATATCGTCTCCTTAGCGAGTGACTACACGCAAATGAAGCAACGAGGACGAGATTGGTGGGGCCTGAGTCCATTTAAATCTGAAAAAAGCCCCTCGTTCAAAGTCAATCCCGCCACGGGACTTTGGTACTGCTTTAGTACGCAACAAGGCGGTGACATTTTTAAATTAGTCATGGCACGCGAAGGACTCGATTTCCCTGAAGCCATCGAGCGCGTTGCCTTACGTTTTGGTTATCAGTTGGAGTATGAAAAGGGAACCGAGTCGATGGCTGATCGCTCTTTACGTGCTCAGCTTTTAGACATTCATGAACTCGTAGCGGATTACTGGCACCGCTGTTTTCTCGAGGACCCCGTTCACGGGGAATGGATTAAAAAATATTGGACAGAAAATCGTCGGTTTACTCCCGAAGTCGCCGATGATTTTAAAATCGGTTTCGCTCCTGTCGACGACTCCAAACTCATCCAAGGTTTACTCAAGAAAAACTTCACCAAAGAAGCCATGGGACAAACCGGACTCTTTTTCGGAGTCGATCGCGTGCCCGACCCTCTTCGCTGGCGCTGTCGTTTCCGAGGCCGTCTGGTCATTCCCATTCGCGATATCCAGGGTCGAGTCATCGCTTTTACCGCACGGGCATTAGAGATTACCCCTGCAGATGACCCTTCGCGTGAGGCTAAATATGTCAACTCACCCGAAACTGAGCTTTTCAAGAAATCTCGTACCATTTTTAATTTAGACCGCGCACGATTAAATCGAGAAGACCACGAACCCTTTGTTCTGGTCGAGGGTCAATTGGACGCCATTCGTTGTCACTCGATTGGAATCCACGGTGTTATCGCTGCTCAAGGTACCGCTGTCACTGAAGAACATTTGGCTCAGTGCCGACGATTTACCAAGCAACTCATCGTTTTTTTAGACTCCGATACCGCAGGTCAAAAAGCTGCCTTGCGCCTACTACCTCTCGCTTTGAAAGAAGGCCTTGATATTCGCTTCCTCTACTTGCCAGGGGGGAAGGATCCTGATGAGTATTTTTCGACCCACACCGTTGAGGAATGGCCAGCTCTTTTACAAACATGTCGGAGTGCGATGCAATTCTGCGTTCAGTCCATCATTCCAGCGGGAGCGACTTCAATGCCTTTGGCGAAGCGTTTATCACTTTTAGAGGACCTTTTCCCCATCGTTGAACAGGCTGGCGCAGAAGAAGTAGTGCGGGAGGCTCTCAATGAAGCGGCTCGTTTTGCCGGCATCGGAATTCGCGAAATGCACATGGCCTATGAACGACATTTAGCAACGGTGGCAGCCAGAAGACCCGCCAGCCAGTTAGCCCGCCCCACAACCCCCGAATCACCCGTTGTCAAGGGGGGGGGCTTGACAACCCTCGAAGATGACCTACTACTGCTCCTGTTCAAGCATGACGCTTACTTTGTCCCGGTTTCACAAACCCTACCTTTGGAATGGATTGATCGCTCCACGCGTTCGGGAATCTTGCTTGTCACCTTGCTCAACGAAGCTCTGCACGGACACTTTAGCAGCCTCAGAGATATTATCCCCACTTTAGACGAAGACTTACAACTGGAATGTGCCCGTCTCTCCGCTCTTTCCTCGTCAACCACCGATAATCCTCTCGAGACTCTCGCCAGCGTAAACCTTATCTTAAAATCTTTTCACCTAAGAAATATCCAAACCCAAATACGTCGCATCGATGCCAGCATCGCTGCTTGTGCAAGCGGAGAAATTGAAACCATCAATCGACTACAGGCTGAAAAAATCGCGCTTAGAAAAAATCAATCCACGCCCCCTTCCCTTTCTTAATCACATGCCCGATTCCAAAAAATCCAAAAAACCCCAAGTAAAAAGCACGGCAGCTCCCGCTAAAAAAGTCGTTAAGACTTCTGCGCCAGCCAAAGTCGTGAGCAAGCCAGCTAATCACAAAGTGGTAGCAAAACCATCGAAGTTACCCGTAGCCAAAAAACCTTTGGCACAAAGCACCAAAGTATCACCCGCTACCAAACCAGATGTTAAAGCGTCTGCCAAAGTGGCCACGAGTCTGCAAAAGCCAACGAATCACCCTGTCGTCTCCAAAGACATCAATGAGAAGGTGCAAGTCCTCGTAGGACTCTCCAAGAAGAATGGCTTTGTCACTGTTCAAAACATCAATGAGGTTATCCCCGATAGTGCAACAGACCCCGAGTTGATTGAGAATATCATGAACATTCTCGATAATTTAGAGATTAAATTACTCGATGAAGATGAAGTAGAAATTTATCGCAAAAAAATCGACGAATCTGAAGAGGAAGCCTCTCGCAGCATGCCTGCGGATGCTCCCTACGACCCCTTCAATGTCTATCTCAAGCAAATGGGGCATAAGCCATTGCTAACGCGTGAACAAGAAGTGGAAATTTCCAAGCGCATTGAAGATACTGAATTACGAGCACAAGAATTCCTTTTCTCCTGCTACCTCACACTGCCATACCAACTTGATTTAGCTCTTAAAGTACTGAATAAGGAAGAGCGCTTCGACAAAGTGGTCATCGATAAGAAGGTGGAGTCTCGCGACGCCTATTACCGCATGTTACCCAAAGCGACCGAGGAGTGCATGAAGTTAAAAGACACTTTAGACAAAGCCTGGCAAAAATACCTCAATGAGGCCGATGGACCAAAGAAAGCGAAAGCCCGCGACGCTTATAAAAAAATCGAAACTACCGCCAAGATTGGCTGCAAAGACATTCTGCGCAAGTTCTGCTTCAAGATGAAACTCTTTGAAGAGTGGTTGGATCTACCTGAACTTAAAGCTGATCTCGATGACTGTCGTAACCTTGTCGAACCAACCCCCGTAATGCGTGGACATGTACGTGCTAAACTCGCTCGCAAACCTGAGATCTCCGCGACACGCGCTAAAGAAATCGAACAACGTTGGCGCCTCTCTCCCTCCGAACTTCTGCACATCGTTCGCTCGGTGCGTAAGCACTTAGACGAAGCGCAAAAAGCTAAGACCGAGATGGTCGAACACAATTTACGCTTGGTGATTTCGATTGCCAAGAAATATCAAAACCGTGGTCTACTCTTCACTGACCTTATTCAAGAAGGCAATATGGGCCTGGTGAAGGCCGTTGAAAAATTTGAATACCGTCGCGGCTATAAATTCTCTACTTACGCAACGTGGTGGATTCGTCAGGCTATCACTCGCTCGATTGCCGACCAAGCCCGTACCATCCGTATTCCTGTGCACATGATTGAAACCTTGAACAAGGTAATGCAGGTGCAAAAGCAGTTAACACAAGAACTGGGTCACGAACCTACCGCGGAAGAAGTCGCCAACGAGATGAACATGGCCATCGATCGTGTGCAGCAAATCATGAAGATGGCGCAACAGCCGATTTCCTTGCAATCACCCGTGGGTGATGGTGAAGACACGGCCTTGGGCGATTTCATTGAAGACAAGTCAGCGGAAAACCCCAGCGATACAGCTTCTACTCGGCTCCTGCGCGAAAAAATTGATTTCGTTCTTCGTTCACTCGCCGAGCGTGAAAAAGAAGTTCTTATCTTGCGCTTCGGCTTGCTCGATGGCGTACAACGCACCCTCGAAGAAGTCGGTCGACACTTCAAAGTGACACGTGAGCGTATTCGCCAAATCGAAGCGAAAGCCCTTCGTAAGATGCGTCACCCCACTCGTATGCGCCAATTGCAAGGAATGTTTGAGGGTGAACTCGACACTTCTGGACCTGGCTTCGATCAATTCATTGATGCGGAAACGGCTGCCGAGAAATTGGCGGTACCCGAGCAACCCAGTGCCACCTTGGAGGCTTTCCGTCTCAAAGCTCAAAACGAATTGCTCAATCACAATCTTCAGCAGCGTCAGTGAAAAACTGTGTTGGAATACTCGCTCTCACACTCCTCACGGGGTGTGCGAGCGAGCCATTCCTCGAGAAGAGTGAGCCCACTTCAAACTCTCCCTTTGCACGTCCCTTCGGAACCTCTTCCAATCCCAGAATTGGCTTTATTGGCAGTGAAGCGATCAAAGGAGAAGTTGTCCTGATTCAATTACTTCGGGAAAATAGTTCCGCGGAGCTGAAAAGTGGATTTCTTCTGGTGACTCGCAATGCGCAGCTCCAACCCACCTCCATCCTAAAGGTCAGAGAAGTCAAAGGGATGGCAGCCACCGCGGTCATCCTCCGAGGTCAACCTTCTCGCGACGACGAGGTTGTTTTACCATCGGCGGTCTTGCTTGAATCTGCTGGCAACCAGTTAAAGCCTCACACCGACTCTTGACCTTGGGGCCAAGGAACCCCACGTTGCCCTTCTATGTTACAGGTAGGCATCGTCGGACTTCCTAATGTCGGCAAGTCCACTCTCTTCAACGCTCTGACACGCTCACGCAAAGCCGAAGCAGCCAATTACCCTTTTTGCACCATTGAGCCCAACGTTGGGGTGGTCGAAGTACCCGATGTACGACTAGCGGAATTACAAAAAATTGCAGGGACCAAAGTCGTTATTCCAGCGGCCATTGAATTCGTCGATATCGCTGGATTAGTCGCTGGTGCCTCCAAGGGCGAAGGATTGGGAAATAAATTTTTAGCGAACATTCGGGAAGTCGATGCCGTCGTGCACGTCGTGCGCTGTTTCGAAAATGATGATATCGTCCATAACATGGGGAAAGTGGATCCTGTTCGCGATATCGGTGTAATTGAAACCGAACTCATTTTAGCCGACATCCAATCCGTCGAACAACAACTCGATAAAAATCAGAAAAAAGTGAAGAGTCAGGACAAGGAAGCGATAGAAAATGTTGCTCTCTTAACTCGTTTACAAAAACACCTCAATGAAGGCCAACCTGCTTCGAGTTTAACGCTTAACGATGAAGAACGCTTACGCGTCAAGACCTACGGACTTCTCTCCAGCAAAGCCGTGCTCTATGCTTGTAACGTATCCGAATCGGATTTGGCCGACCCAAGCAAAAATCCCCACGTTTTAGCTGTGCGTAAACATATTGCCCAACAACATGGTTGTGAATCCGTGGTCATTTGCGCACAAGTGGAAGCGGAACTTTGCGATTTACCACCCGACGAGGCACGTGAATTCTTACAATCTCTCGGAGTCGAAGATTCTGGAGTTTCTGAATTGATTCGCAGTAGCTACAAACTTTTAGGTTTAGCCACTTACTTTACCGCAGGAGAAAAAGAAGTTCGGGCTTGGACTTTTCGTCAAGGTATGACCGCACCTCAATGTGCTGGTGTTATCCATACTGATTTCGAGAAGGGTTTTATCAAAGCTGAGGTCGTCGCCTACACGGATTTAATCAAATGCGGTTCAGTGGCTGCGGCCCGCGACGCCGGCAAGTATCGTTTAGAGGGCAAAGAATATACGTTTAAAGACGGCGATGTAGCCCTCTTTAGATTTGCTAATTAGAAAAGTAAAACCCGTAAGAAAGGGCCAAAAATCTTCCCTTTCTCTTTGCTAATCGGTCTTCCCCTGCAACCATTAGCCTTGATGCGTGTCCCATCTCTCATGACCAAGTTAGTTTCGATCATTTTTGGTTTGGCTCTGGTTGGATGTAAGCCTGCGCCAAAAATTGTTTCCTATGAGGTAAATTCAGGAACTACACCGGTAGCCCAACCCGCTTCTCCAGCGAGCGACAACTCCAAGATGCAAGCCAACGCAGCGATGCAAGCGGAGGCTGCTTCTTTCGGTCAACCCAAGTGGCCTGAAGCACCCGCTGGTTGGACAGTCGGTGCACCGAATGCGATGCGAAAAGGCAGTTGGATTATTCATGGTGAAGGAGAAAAGAAAGCCGAAATGGCCGTGACGGTTTTTCCTGGCGATGTCGGTGGCTTAGCCGCCAATGTAAATCGCTGGCGCGGGCAGTTAGGCCTTCCACCTGCTGACGAAGCCTCTATTTTAGCCTCCGCTCAACCAGCCCAAGTCGGCGTCGCTCAAGGTAAGTCTTTCCGCCTTGTCTCAGCCGACGGAAAGCGAAGCACCGTTGCCGTGATTGTTCCTTATTCTTCCGCCAGCTGGTTCTTTAAGCTATCGGGCGACAGTAGCATTGTGGATGCCCAAACGAATGCCTTTTTAAAGTTCTTAATCCAATCTCAACTCCCTTGAACGAAACCTTTCTACAAAAAGCGAAGTCTGGAAATCCTTTTTGGGATTTTTTAGCCTCCTTACGATTAACGGTCTGGCTCTTGAGCCTTTCAATGGTACTCGTTTTTCTCGGTACCCTTGAACAGGTGCACTGGGGTGTTTGGCACGTACAGAAGGAATACTTCAGTTCTTGGTTTTGTTTCTATCCCTTAGATCCTCAGACTAGTTTTCGCGTTCCCCTTCCTGCGGGCTTTCTTCTCGGCGCACTTTTATTAGTTAACCTGACCTGTGCACATTTTCGTCACTACAAGCCAGGACTAAAAAATATCGGCATCTCCACGATTCACGGTGGCCTTCTTCTTCTCCTCGTGGGTGGATTCGTTACGGCGATTTACCAAGAGGAATCGGCCATGGTGATTCCTGAAGGTGAAAGTAGAAATTATTCCGAAGCTTTTCGTGAATTTGAAATCGCGGTGATTGAAAAAACGGGCACTGGCAAAGACAAGGTCGTGGCGATTCCCGACGCCTTGTTAACGGAGGCCAGAGAAATCATAACCTTAGGTGCCTCGGGTTTAAAAATCAAAGTTCTCCGCTACTACCCCAATTCAGCTCTACGTGGACAGTCGCAAATGCCTGATGGTTTTCCCGTAAAAGTTTCTCGCGGACTCGGAGCCGAGTCTCCTTTTGCTCTGAAGCCACTCCCCATTAGTTATAACGACAACATCGCCAACTCGCCTTCGGTCATGGTGGAGTTGTTTTTCGAAAATCAATCCTTGGGAACCTGGCTTCTCAATGCACAGCTCACCGAATCATTCGCTCCGCAAACATTTGTCTGTGGGGATCGTCAATTTGAAATCAGCCTTCGTCGACTTCGCACCTACTTACCCTTCGCCTTGCAACTAAATTTGTTTACTCACGAAAAATACCCAGGAACGGAAATACCCAAACGTTTTGCGAGTGACGTCACCATTCTAACTGAATCCGCTAAGATTCCTTTCCACATCTCCATGAATCAACCTTTACGTCATGGAGGTATGACCTTTTTTCAATCAAGTTACGGGCTCACCTCCGCCGGAAAAGACCTCACCGTACTACAAACCGTGCGAAACCCTGGATGGTTAATCCCCTACATCTCGGTTTCCCTAATGTCTTTTGGTTTGGTTTGGCATTTTGGAGTTTCACTCTTCCAATTCCTCAACCGACGTCGCAAGTCAGCCACTGCTGCGTTAGCGTTGCTCTTCTGTTTTGTTCCACAAAGTCATTCCACAGAATCACCCGCCAAACCAGCTTGGGACAGTGAAGAGCTTGGGAATATCCCTATTCAGAGCGGCGGGCGGATTATTCCGATTGAAACATTGGCCAATAGTTCACTGTTACAAATGCGAGCCAGGCGCGAAATTGCGCTGACTGATACCGAAGTCATCGCCTTTGGCAAAAAACCCTCCACTTGGACAAAAGAAGAAGCGAAAAAAATTGCTGAAGAATTACCTAACCTCAATGAGGTAGCCAAAGAGGCTCTCGAAAAAAGACCCGTACGTATCGATGGTAAAAAAATTAAGGCCATTGATTGGATGATTGAAGTCTGTTTCCGAGGACATGTCGCACGTCACTTGCCGACCTTCCGAATCGATCATCCGGTTGTTCTGAAATACGTTGGCAAAGATCCTGAAAAAACCAAATTCGCCTCTTGGTTTGATGTTCTTAAAAATATTGAATCCATTTCCAAAGCAGCTGACAAATCGAGACAAACTCCGCAAGCTGACCGTGACGCTGAGGATCGTGCGATTTTGCAGTTAGAGGCAGCCGCTAAACAGTATGCCCTTCTCAGCATGACTTTTATTCCTGGTGATTTACCTCCCCAAATTCCTCCCCAAAAAGAATATGATGCATGGCTGTTTTCACTTGGTGCGGCAGCAGAGCAAATGCGCCAAAATGGTCGAACTGCGGAAGGGGCGCCAAAGTTTGATAAAGAACTTCAGGAAAACCTAAAACTCCTCATCGAGCGTTATCGAGAATTCGCTAAAGATGGATTAATCCGCATCGTACCAGGCGTTTCCAACGATCGACTCAGCCCCTGGGATAACCTTGGCAACGCAGTTTTATCCATCGTCGGTGAACCAGGAAAACACCGCGACGCCTTATCCCCTCAAGGCACTCTAACACGTTACGCCGCTTTTTGTCAGGCTTGGCGTGAAGGAGATGACCAAGCCTGCGCCGAACAAGTCAAAGCTCTTTACCAGTCACATCAAGGAGTTTGGACAGACCGCATCAACGGCGAAGCAGCTTTTAGTCGCCTACAGCCTTTCTATTGGATGCTCATCGTCTATGTCTTTACCTTCTTACTGGTGCTATGGACTTGGGCCACAGGTAATGACGCACCGAGATCATGGGCCTATGCCTTACTGATTTCTGTCTTTGTCCTTCACACTCTTGCCCTTGGTTACCGAATGTGGTTACATGAAAGACCACCCGTAACCAATCTCTACTCTTCTGGAATTTTCATCGCCTGGGGAGCTGTCTTGTTGGGTATCATTCTCGAAAAAATTTGGAAGAACGGTATCGGCGCTTCGGCGGCAGGAATCAGCGGATTTCTTTCCCTGATTGTTGCGCATAACCTTGGTCTTTCCGGTGAAGATAATCTAGAAAGCGTTCGTGCGGTGCTAGACTCCAACTTCTGGCTTTCTACGCACGTGACAACCGTCACCCTGGGATACTCCGCAACTTTTGTCGCCGGTCTCGTTGGAGCGATTCACCTCTGGCTTCGTGCTTTTAAATCCAACTATCAAGAAGGCGAAGCTGTGGCTCGTGCCGCTTATGGCATTCTCGCCTTCGCGCTAATCATGAGTTTCATCGGAACAATGCTAGGAGGTATTTGGGCTGATCAAAGTTGGGGAAGATTCTGGGGCTGGGATCCAAAAGAAAATGGAGCTCTCTTAATTGTTTTGTGGTGTGCCATTTGCCTACACGCCCGCTGGGGTGGCCTCGCCAAGCGCGATGGTTTGATGCAAATGCTCGTCTTCGGCAATGTCGTGACCAGTTGGTCTTGGTTTGGCACGAATCTCCTTGGCGTTGGCTTGCATAGTTACGGGTTTACCGAATCGGGTTTTCAATGGCTCTGCATTTTTGCCGCTTCGCAATTTGCCATTATCGCCTTAGGTTGGTTACCAGCTCGAGCGAAAACCTTAAGTAACTCATGAACGATTCGTCCACCGCGCACTGGTTTTGTATCAAATCAAAACCACGCCAAGAGGCGGTGGCAGCAAGGCATTTAAAAAATTTAGGAGAGGTAGAAGTTGTTTTTCCACGTGTACGACGCACTCGCCGTGGACATGAGAAAAATCAAGTCGTGATCGAACCACTCTTTCCCGGATATTTATTTATCAAATTTGTCCCTGAAGATTATCACGGCTCCGTGCGCAGTACGCGTGGCGTTCTCCATCTCGTCAGTAAAAACGGTAAAGCGGTTGAAGTGGATTCCCAAGTTATCGCCGAGCTACAGGCTCTCGGACCTGAAGGAATCCTCTCCTTGCTCGATGCTGAACTCAAACTTGGCAGTAAAATCAAAGTCATCCGAGGAATTTTCGCTGGCTCAGAAGGTGAAGTAATTAAATTAGCTAACTCACAAAAGCGCATTGCTGTTTTAATGTCTCTACTGGGGGCCGAACAAGCCGTCGAATTATCCTCCGAAGACATCGCACCACTGGATTGAGTGACCATTAACATGATTCACGATTCTTTAAATCAGTCTTCGGCTTACGAAAAGCTACACCCACTCTTCCCCCTAGCGTTTGCCTGGTTAAAAAAATTTAATCCGCAAACGCCCGATGGAAAATATCCCATTCAAGGCGATGACTTGGTGGCTGGCGTACAACGCTATTTAACGAAGCCAAGCGAAGAAAAAAAATGGGAAGCTCATCGCATTTTTGGTGATATCCAAGTCATATTCTCTGGTGAAGAAATGTGTGGTCATCACCCTACAACTGCACTCACGAGTATGGAGGCCTATCAAGCGGGCAAAGATGTTGAAAAATTTGCCGCCCCCTCTGCTGTAACTACCTCACTCCATCTAAGGCCTGGCTATTTCACTATTTTTTATCCTTCTGATGGACACCAACCTGGTGTGATGGCCAAACACCCAACTGAGGTACTGAAAGTAGTCATCAAATTCCGCTTGGTTTAGCCTTTTACCCTCTGGCTCTTGGGTATAATTAACTCTGGCGAAAAAAAGTACAACCCCTAGATATGGGTCATGGCTTCCCCTTGCCGACTTATTCTCGCTCTTGATGTTGAAACCAAAGAAGAGGCATTGGCTCTCGCTCGCCCTCTGGTTGGAAAACTGGTTTGGGTAAAACTCGGTCTACAATTATTTACCCGCCATGGACCAGCCATTGTCGACGAATTTCATGCGTTGGGATTCAAAGTTTTTTTGGACTTAAAATTACACGACATTCCCAACACTGTTTCCTCTGCGATTAAAAGCCTGAAAGGTCGACCTTGCTCATTGCTCACTCTTCACGCGAGTGGCGGACCCGAAATGCTCGCTCGCGCTGTTGAGACAGCGAAAGAAGCCCTACCTGACTGTCGTTTGTTGGCCGTGACGGTGCTGACGTCGATGGATCAAAACCAACTTAATGCAATCGGTGTCGAACGCTCGCCGGAAGAGCAAGTGCGTTTGCTTGGTCGGATGGCGATACAAGCTGGTATTCACGGATTAGTTTGTTCGCCCTTAGAATTACCTTGGTTGCGTCGAGATTTAGGATCATCTCCTGACCTTGTGACACCTGGGATTCGCTACCCCGAGGCACGGGGTGATGACCAAAATCGAGTGATGACACCAGCCCAAGCAGCCCAACAAGGGGCAAGCTTTATCGTTGTTGGCCGTCCTATTCTCAAAGCCTCCGACCCCATTGCTGAAACTCTTAAAATACGAAAAGAAATCGGAGAGTTATCGTGAAGCTTGGCGATGATATTTTAATCCTTTTAGCGGCGGGCTCAGCTCGTCGTATGCTCGCTGCGGTTGATGATAAAATCACCGCTCCCTTAGCTGGTAAACCCGTTATGATTCATTCGCTAAAGGCTTTTCTTACGACGCACCTTATCAATCGAGTAATTGTAACTTATCGGGATGAGGCACAACTCGAACGCCTCAAAAATATTCTCGAATCTTTTCCTCACGAAGGAGTAATCATCGAATTTATTCAAGGCGGTGAAACCCGTCAGGATTCGGTCCACTCGGCACTTGAAAAATGTGCTCAACATCAAGGCCTCGTTCATATTCACGATGCAGCACGTCCACTGGTCACCCCCGAGGCGATTCAGCGCGTGCGGACCAAAGCCTATGAAACTGGTGCGGCGATTCTGGCTGGTCGATCGGCCGATACAGTTAAAATTGCTAATCTCACTGGCTCTGCCATTCAAAGCTCCCCCGATCGATCGTTGGTTTGGACTGCCGAAACTCCTCAAGTTTTTCGAACTGCCATCATTGTTAAGGCCTATCGTCGTGTCTCAGAACTAGGAAGAAAAGTAACCGATGACAGCTCGGCGGTAGAGAGCATTGGACAAGATGTCGCCTTGGTCGAAAACCTTGAACCCAATTTGAAATTAACTCGCCCGAGTGATTTCCCTTTGGCGGAAGCCGTTCTCAAAATCCGTCAGTCTCAATAACCTGCCTGCCTAAGTGCAGCATCGAGCTTTACCTGGAAGTCCATGATGTCGCTTTGCGTTGGACGATAACCTGGGGTGCGAGGAGCTAAACCTGGACGACCTTCCCTATCGAGATACCAATCAGCCAGTTGTCCGTCGGAGAAGGTTACGTTTCCACTAACCATTGTTCCAGGTCGATTAATCGCATCAACTTCGACTTTAACTCCAGAAGCCGACTGAGTTGGTGCCATGTTATCGAGCGAAGGCGGTGGGGCGTCTTCGGCAATCGTGTTAACGTCGTTCTCTTTTTTAGGCTCCTCTTTCTCCTGTAAAGTCAGGTTTAAGTCGTCCACGAGGAGTCTGACATCAAGAAAGGTCATCGAAATACCATACTCTGAGGCTAGTTTTCCCTGTATGACCGAGAGCGAAGCCCCCTCTTGCACCCACTGAGAAATCTTCTGTAATTGGACGTCCGTTAATTTTGCCATAGGGAAAAGTGAGTGATTCATCGCCGTTTTTCAAGCGAACCTCGCTTATTCGTTGGAAAAATCCCCCAAGACCATCAAGTTAGTAGTATGCAACCCTCCCTCGTTTGGCAGAGAGTCGGAAACTACAGCGATATTCTGTATGAGAAGTCATCGGGTATTGCACGGGTGACCATTAATCGCCCCAAAAACCGCAATGCCTTTACTCCTGATACTGTCGCTGAACTAATCCATGCTTTTAACGATGCGAGAGAGGATACTTCGATTGGAGTGGTTTTACTGCGGGGGGCGAATCCACAATCCGATGGCAAGTATGCTTTTTGTGCCGGTGGAGATCAAAAAATCCGTGGCGATAAAAAAGGAGGTTACATCGGTAAAGATGGTGTCCCTCGTCTTAATGTCCTAGATTTACAAAAAATTATTCGCTCGATGCCGAAAGTGGTCATCGCCTTGGTCGCAGGTTATGCGATTGGTGGTGGCCACGTCCTCCATGTTATTTGTGATTTAACCATCGCTGCCGATAATGCGATTTTCGGTCAAACAGGTCCGAAGGTTGGAAGTTTTGATGGTGGATTTGGTGCCTCGTTCCTCGCACGGATTGTTGGACAAAAGAAAGCACGAGAAATTTGGTACCTCTGTCGCCAGTACAATGCCAAACAGGCCTTGGAAATGGGCCTCGTGAACGCCGTTGTTCCCTATGAAAAACTCGATGAAGAAGGTATTCAATGGGCCAAAGAAATCTTACAGCACAGTCCTCTCGCCATTCGCTGCCTGAAATCTGCCTTCAACGCCGAGCTCGATGGTCAAGCTGGCCTGCAAGAGCTGTCGGGTAACGCAACACTTCTCTATTATCTCACTGAGCAAGGCGATGAAGGGCGAAAAGCGTGGAATGAAAAACGTCCCCCCAATTTTGGGAAATTCCCTTGGCTACCTTAAATCCAGTCCGCGTCACCGAGCAGGCTCATGACCTTGCCGCTGCTGTTCTACAGCCAGGGGACATTGCGATTGATGCAACGGCAGGAAAAGGACGCGATACAGCTTTCCTAGCCAAACTCGTTTCAGCCACTGGACAGGTGCACGCCTTTGATATTCAAGCCGAGGCAATCCAATCCACCAAAAATTTACTACAAATCGCAGGCTTAAGTTCGCAGGTTAGTCTTCATCATCGCTCCCATGCTGAAATGAAATCTGCCCTACCTCCTGAACACTGGGGTCGAGTATCGGTGGTTCTCTTTAACTGTGGCTACCTGCCTGGAAGTAATCAGAAAATTGCCACGCAGCCAAAGAGTACGATAAAGGCTCTCGAGGCGGCCTACGAACTACTTAAACCCCAGGGTCGCATCGTTTGCGTCGCTTATACAGGTCACCCTGGTGGACGCGAGGAATCCTCTCAAATTCACGATTTTGCCGACCAGTGTATCGCTCGAGGTGATAAGGTAGAAAAACTCAATTACCACCCCACTTTTGCCCGTCCCTGGATCTTAGCCGTTACACGCCAAAATTAACGATGTCGAAATATCATTATTACATTCACGGGATGCATTGTGGCTCATGCATACAGAAAATTGAGAAAAATCTTTCAGGAGTGACAGGAAAAATGGTGGTTCGTTTGGAGTCACCTCAGTTGCAAATCGAGAGTGAGACTTTGCCTGATTTCGCCGAATTAAAAACCAGAATCGAAAAAGCTGGATCCTACCGTCTTGAAGCAACGGACTCAACCGAATCCGAAATAAAAAAGAACATACTCGCGACTTATTACCCTCTCATTCTCATCGTCAGCCTCATCAGTATCGTATCCTTAAAAGGAATTGAAAACACCCACGATTGGATGCTCCATTTTATGGCAGGATTTTTCCTGGTTTTTAGTGCTTTCAAATTTATCGACCTTCGCGGTTTTAAGGATGCCTATTCTACTTATGATGTCATCGCGAGAAAGTGGAGTTTTTATGGTTTCCTTTATCCATTTTTAGAACTCGGTTTAGGTTTAGCTTTTCTCTTTCGTTTTCAACTTCAGGTGGCTCTCCTTTCCTCTATCGTCTTGATGTCTGTCAGTAGCCTTGGCGTCATCCAAGCGTTGCTCGACCGTCGACAAATTCGCTGTGCTTGTCTTGGCACCGCTTTAAATCTCCCCATGTCCACAATAACCCTAGTGGAAGATTTGCTCATGGTGGGAATGTCGATTATCATGCTTCTCAACAGGTAATTTTCCCTATCGATGAAGCGTATCATTCTGACTGGTGCCCGTGGCTTTGTCGGCAAAGCGTTGCAGAGTTTTTTAGAAAAACAAGGTTACCAAGTAGAGGCCTTGCGTTCCCGTTCCACGGGGAAGGCAACGATGAATAAAGCCACGGGGTGGATTGATCGCGATTTTTTAGAAAACGCGTTCGCTGTTATACACTTGGCGGGAGAACCCATTGCCCAACGGTGGACTGTTGAAGCTAAACATAAAATTTTGGAAAGTCGTCGACAGGGAACTCGGCTCTTGGCTGAGACCCTATCTCGGTTAAAAAATCCTCCAGGTGTTTTTATTTCGATGTCTGGTATTAACCGCTACGGATTTTATCGACCCAACGAAGTTCTCACGGAATCATCGGCCACTTCTACCGCAGGATTTCTTGCCGAGGTATCGGTAGCTTGGGAGGAATCCACCCTTGCAGCGAGACAGTCTGGGATTCGTACCGTCTCGTTACGCACAGGCGTCGTTTTAGCCGCCTCTGGCGGAGCCCTAAAGACAATGCTACCCGCTTTCAGACTGGGTTTAGGAGGCCCTATTGGCTCAGGAAAACAAATGATGAGCTGGATTCGCCTAGGAGACCTCGTTCGCTTAATCGTTTGGGTTATCGAAAACCCACAATGCCAAGGACCCCTCAATGCGGTCAGTCCTCAACCCGTCAGCCAAAAGCATTTTGCACAAGTTTTAGCGAAGAAACTTCATCGACCCTGTTTTTGCCCAGCCCCAGCTTGGGCAGTAAAACTGGCTTTTGGGCAAATGGCCGAGGAAACCTTGCTGGGAGATTTGACCGTTCTACCCCAAGTGGCAACTCAACAGGGTTTTGTCTTTGAAACGCCGGATATCGATTCAGGACTAACCCAAGCTCTACAGGAGTGATTTTTGATTGATGAATGTGGGGCAAAAATGAAATGTAAGGCATGCCCTCACTGCGCGCCGCATTTCTATTTTTTAGTTTAGCCCTATTCAGTCTCACAGGTTGCGACAATGGAAACAATGCAGCCTCACGCACTCTTGAACTCGAAGATCCTGATTTTCGCCAAGGTATTCTTTATTCCAAACAAAACGAATACCGCTTGGCCTTAGAATGTTTCTTGAAAGTAATTGATTCTCGAAAAGGGGCGGCGGAATCCCATCTCGAAGCAGGAAGAATGTTACTCGAGCTCGAAGACCCTTTGCCTGCCATTTATCACTTCAATCAATACATCCGCCTTAAGCCCGATTCCGAACAGGCTAAAATCGTAAAGAAAATGATTAATACGGCTGAAAAAATTTACGCGAAGCAATTACCAGGCCGTCCACTCGATGCGGATGAAGTGGGCGTCTCAGACCAAGCCGCCTTGATTCGGAAGCTCCAAGCGGAAAACGCCAAATTACTTCGTGAGGTTTCAGAGTTATCTCGCATCAACAAAGTGGGCGATCCGTTGCTCGCTGCCACAACCAAGAATCAAAACGAAAAAGCCAAGCCTGCTGTCGAATCACCTTCCACTCGAGAAGGAAAAACCTACACCATCCAAAGTGGCGACAGTTTGTATTCTATCTCCAAAAAATTCTACGGCAATGGACAGCGAGCCAATGATATCTATAACGCTAATCGCGATAAGCTAAAAAGCCCTACCGCCTTGGTCATTGGTGTAACCATCGTCATCCCCCAATAAACAATGCATGTCACCCGCATTCGCGCGGCTGACTTCCGCAATATTGTTTTCGCCGATGTCTCACTCGATGCGCCTCGAGTTTTTTTTGTGGGCGATAACGGACAGGGAAAAACTAATCTTCTTGAAGCAGTTGGTTTAGTTTCTGCCTTTCGTTCCTTTCGCACATCAGAAATTTCCCCTCTCATTCGAACCGGAAGTTCCGAAACTCGTATCCGTCTCGATGTGCAACAAGAGCGTGAATCTAGTTCACTTGAAATTCGTCTCGCCAAAGGTTCGCGCAAAGCCCGGCTCAATGGTACGCCTATTCCATCGATGGCCGAGCATCTTGGACGATTCCCCTCGGTCGTTTTTTTTTACGGTGATTTAAGTATAGTTCGCGGATCACCTGCCAATCGACGTCGCTGGCTCGATGCGGCGATTGGTGGAACCGATAGTCGCTATCTGATTGCATTGCGGGATTACACCCGAGCCCTTGAAGGAAGAAATGCTTTACTCAAAACGCATGAGGCCGATGAAGATTCATTGCGTGCTTTTGAAAAAGCGATGCTTCCTGCAGCACAATGTCTGATTCAAACTCGAGCCAACGTTCTTCCCGAATTGGCGGAGACCCTTCGTCAAACTTGTGCCCGTGCTGGATTTCCTGACAAAGGTGCCAATCTCGTTTATCAACCCAACGTCGAAGTGAATTCCTTTCCTTCGCTTTGGGAGAAAAATCGAGCCACAGAAAAAATAACAGGAACCACTTTATTTGGCCCTCATAAGGACGATTTTTCGATTTTGTTTCAGGGCGATGATGCGGCCGACTATGCGTCCGAGGGGCAACAACGTCTGCTGGTTCTGGCTCTTTGCCTCGGCCGTTTACATCGCGACTCCCTTCGAGCCCCCACCCCACCGGTTATTCTGGCGGACGATGTTTTAGGTGAATTAGACGAATCCCGCCGTCGGGCTTTTTGGCAGGAGGTGGGCGATTCTTATCAAGTCATTGCCACGGGCACGACTCCTCCCCCCTCAGGATCTTGGTTAACCTATCGGGTTATCGATGGAACCTACCAAAAAGACTGATTTTGGCATTGTTTAATCGTTTCTTGAGCCCTTGGATGGGGTCATGAAGGATTTCCTGCTCTACGCTTCCATCGTCGCACTCTTTCTCGTCTGCGTTCTCGTTGTCTTAATCATTCTGATGCAACGCCCCAGTTCCAATGCTGGCATGGGTGCAGCCCTAGGTGGTGGCGCCGCTGAATCGGTTTTCGGCGGTGAATCAACAACCGTACTATCCAAAATGACCACGACTCTCACGGTCATTCTGTTTATACTAAGTTTTGGACTCTATCTTGGTTTTGTCGCACGCGAAGAAAAAGCCCCTAAGGTTTTAACGAGCACACCTGCCACCTCAGCCACAACGAAGAACGAGCAACCCAAAGCAAAAGAAACCCCCGCTGCCCCTCAGACAACTGCCCCCGTTGCTCCCGTTTCTGCCCCTGTCGCTCCAGCTCCAGCGTCTCCCGCAACACCTGCAGCGCCTGTGGAGTCCACTCCAGTCGTTCCAGCCACTCCAGCTCCTGCCGCTGGGAAATAATTTTTTGTGAGACCAATAAGACTCAGCTTCGTTTTCTGCTGGGTGTTACTACTCTGCTCAGCCAATCTATTCGCTCAAGTTGGGCTAGATGATTTTGGTTATCCTCAACTTTCAAAAGAAGAGGCCACGAGTGTTTTGGAACGTTTTCGCAGTTCCCGTATTGCTGGCGACTATTGTCTAAAATTCAAAATCACTCATAAACCACGACAAGGTGAATCGGCTAAACCTGTGGAAGGAGTGCTCTGGGCTAGTTGGGTTAACGGTGGACCCTTAATCAGGGTGGAAATGAAAGACATCGTTGGCACGAGTTATCTCGCTTTTATCGGCATCAAAAACTCCGCCCTTAATCAGTGTTGGATTGCTCGCGACAAACAACCCATCGCCGTCCTCAAAGGAAGCGATTTGTCCAAATCCATCTCTGAGGAATTAGTTATCTGCCCCTTTGATTTAGTGATGCCCTACACTCATTGGTTAGAGACTCGCTATACTGTCACTGAACGTTCTCGCGGTCGAGCGGTGCATTATTTCGAATCCACGAATCCAGAAACTCAAGCCCTACCCGCGAAGGTTGTCTTTGGAATTGATCGCTCTTACCAAGCACTGACTGAAGCAAAGTTTCAGGATAACGAAAATAAAGTGTTAAAAAGTTTCACCATCAATGATTTCGCCAAAGTCGATGAGCAGTGGATGATTAATACCTGTGATTTACGGGACGAAAAAACGCGCGATAGTGATTCTCTAAAAATCACCGAAGCCGCATTTCGCTTAGAATTAGACCCGCAAATTTTTAATCCAGAAAATTTATCGACCCCTGCTCCCTTACCCCCCGCCAACCTCTTCAAGACACTTTGATTGATGGCTACTTCCTCTCAAATTACCAAGTATTGCGACTCCTTGACCAACCGTAGGGAACTACCCGATTTCCCTGGATCTCGCAATGGGTTGCAATTTAAGGGTAAAGCGAAAGTTAGAAAAGTAGGAGCAGCGGTCGATGCCGGTGAAAAAGTTTTTTTACAAGCAGCAAAACGCGGTATCGATTATTTGATTGTGCATCATGGAATGTTCTGGCCTGGCATCGCCCCACGTCGTGCAACGCAACAACGTCGGCAAAGCGCCCTAAAAAAAACGGGTCTTTCACTGTACTCTAGTCACCTCCCTTTAGATGCTCATCCCTTTATCGGTAACAATGCTCTGATTGCTCAAGACCTTGGACTGCAAGTCATGGATTGGTTTGTCGATTTTCAAGGCCTACCCATTGCCTGTCTCTGTCGTGGACTTTCGCGAAAAACTTTGGAACGCCGTTTAAAAAAATCTTATCCTCAAACCTTTAAAGCGATTCGATTTGGTTCAGCTAATCCCCAAAAAATTGCGATTTTAAGTGGTAGTGGAAGAAGTGCCTTGGCTCATCTTCGCGAACACGGTTGCGATACTTTAATCACTGGCGAATTACGCGAAGAGCATTTTAACGAAGCCCAAGAACAAGGCTGGAATCTTTATCCCTGTGGCCATTATGCGACAGAAACATGGGGGGTAAAGGCCCTAGCTGCGGCGGTGGCTAAGGAATTTGGCGTGCCATGGGAATTCGTTGCCACCGATAATCCTCTGTAATCTCCTGCGACCATGTACCGCGGTCGCATCGCTCCAACACCCACGGGACTTTTACACGTCGGTCATGCTCGTACTTTTGCTCTCGCAGCAAAAAGGGCTAAAGCTGCACAAGGACAATTGATTCTTCGCATCGAAGATCTCGATGTGGCACGTTGTCGACCTGAGTTCTTTGCAGCGGCACTATCCGATTTAAAATGGCTGGGCATCCACTGGGACGAGGGACCCGACATCGGAGGACTTAATGCACCCTATATCCAATCGCAGAGGCTCGATTGGTTTCAGGCTGTCTGGAAAAAACTGCATGCGACAGGTCACCTTTATCCTTGTGATAAGTCTCGTCGAGAGGTGGAGAACGCACTGATTGCTCCTCATGCCGAAGATGACAGCGAACCGGTTTTTCCATTATCTTTCCGGCCAAACCAAGAAGCGGGTCAATCTGCTACCGAACCTGGTCAAACCAATTGGCGCTTTCGCGTTCCTTGGGGTGAAGAGATTTGTTTTCACGATGCCCTACAAGGTCCACAAAGTTTTACGGCAGGAAAAGACTTTGGAGATTTTTTGGTATGGCGTAAAGATGGATTCCCCGCCTATGAGCTCGCCGTGGTCGCCGATGACCATGCCATGAACATTACGGAGGTTGTCCGCGGAGCTGACCTGCTTCTTTCAACGGCTCGACAAATTTTACTATACCGCGCCCTACAGTGGACCATCCCTACTTGGGCCCATGCTGCTTTAGTGGTCGATGAAAAAGGGCAACGCTTAGCCAAAAGAAGCCAGGGTTTAAGCATTCAGTCTTTGCGTGATAAAGGTAAAACCCCTACGGAAATCCTCACTCAATCTCGTTCCGTTTTACAGAGTTGATGGTGCATTGCTAATTCTCCGCTTACTCTCATCGTTTCAGTATGGCGAAAACCCAAATCATCCTAGTCGATAACGGCTCACTCGAAGCCGAATCGACTCTGCAATGTCGTCGTCTCGCTCATGAGGTAAGTAAACTGATTAACCAAGAGGTAAAAGCGGTATCGGTATTGCATTCACACAAAATCGACCCTGCACGACTCCAAAATATCCCTGCAAAAATTTTTGCGGAGGAAGTCAAAGAGGTATCGCAATCTGATATCTCTCAATTAATTGTCCTTCCACTGTTTATTGGACCTAGTCGCGCCATCACTGAATACATTCCTGAACAGTTTCAAATTCATGCACGTCGTAACTTGCAGCTGAAGATTGCACCGACTCTCTACGGAGCGGATGGAAGGTTACGCAAAATATTAATTGATCAACTTTTCGAAACGGGATGGCAGTCCTCTGCAGGAACTGTCTATCTCTGCGACCATGGATCACCCGCCCCCGAAGTTACCGCTGTTCGCGATGCACTCGCTCGTGAAATTAGAGAAGAACTTCGACTGTCACCCTCGCAATTAATCGCTTGCTCGATGGAAAGACGTGAAGGGCCTGAATATGCTTTTAATGAACCGCTTTTAGAGTCCGTTTTACCCCAAGCCCAAGGTAAGGCCACAATACTTATGCAATTCCTGCTGCCTGGTCGACACGCTGGTCTGGGAGGCGATGTCGAAGAAATTTGTAAGAAGTTTGCACCACCAAACCTCAAATGGAAGCGCAGTAAATTAATCAGCGAACACCCTGCTTTAGCTACGTTAATCGCTCAACGTTACCGCGAGGTTAATGCGGCCTAAACGGATTCAACAAAAGCAGCAATACGATCGACTAAGGTGGATTGACGTGGTGGAGCCACTACCGCACCCACAACCGCAATCAAAGGAGTCGGTAAAGAAGCTACCTCAACTTTATCTGAAGCTAAATCCCGCAAAGTCGTTAAAACGTCAGAAGAACCTGGTTGAGAAATTTTTGAAAGCAATCGCACTGGCAAGTCGCTAACCGCTCCAGCATTAATTAACTTTTGTGCAACACTCGGTAAAGTTTTAGCTCCCATATACAAACAAAGCGTTGAGCCTGTTTTAACATGAGCCGACCAATTTTGTTCTGAACCATCGGCACAGTGACCGGTTAAAAAGGTGACCGAAGCCGCTTTACCACGATGCGTTAAGGGAAATGCTGC
>CANHRV010000007.1 GCA_947463395.1 Opitutia bacterium
CATTCGCCAAAAGTTTAACGCTAAATCCTCATAGAGTTACTCGTTTTTCGAGGAAGTTAGCCTAAAACCCTCGCTCAATTAAACTTGAGCGAGGGTTTCTTGTTTATAGCATAAGAAGTCCATTCCAACTATGAATCGATTCATTCAAACTATTTCTATTGTTTGTTCGTTATCCGCTGCCTTTATTTTCTCGGGTTGCAAAAAATCTGAAGAAAAGAAACCCGAAGGTGCACCGCAGGCTACCGCCTCGACCAGTAAAACACTTAGACGTGGTGATATCGCACCTCAGTCACGTCCCGAAATCCAAGTTCAAGGAGAACCCGTTCGTGAGTTTGAAAAAGGAAAACTTTACGTCTTTGCTTGCTGGGCTACTTGGTCCGATCCCTCAGTAAGGGCAATTTCACAACTCAATCAGTTTCACCGCAATCTCAACTCCCAAGGCGTTGTGGTTACTGGTATCAGCATCTGGGAAGCAGACGCTGAAGGTGATAAACCCGAAATCTCTGCATCGAGCGTCAGAAGCTTTATCGCCAGCGGTCGGTCGGAAAAAATTGAGTACGCTCTCGCTGTAACAGGTAAATCTTTCTACAACGATTGGGTTCGAAATGGTGGAGTCTTTGAAGTACCCTATATCTTCGTCGTCAATGGCGACGGAGTTCTCCTTTGGACAGGCAAACCTGATGCCCTGACGGAGGATATGCTGAAATATTATCTCACCTATAAACCCTAATCCCACCTCCATGATACGTTCTCTTTTAGCGTGGTTTTGCTGCGCCGTCGTCTCTCACGCAAACACGCTAAAAGTCGGCGATCAAGTTCCCGACACTCGCCCCGAGATTCAAATCCAGGGCGAGCCAGTGAAGGCATTCGAGAAAGGTAAGATTTATATTTTCGAATGCTGGGCCACTTGGTGCCCACCTTGTGTCGCCTCCATTCCCCACCTCAATGAACTCCATCGCAAGATGGGCCCTAAAGGAGTCGTCATTACAGGGGTAAATGTCTGGGAGGGAGAGAAAAGTCCCGAAGCTGCGGATAAAGTTCGCGAATTCGTTAAGAATAAAGGCGACAAGATGTCCTATGCCGTCGCGATTGGTGGCAATCAGTTCATGAAGGACTGGCTGGAAGCGGCTCGAGTGGAAGGCATCCCTCACGCATTTATCGTTAATGGCAACGGAAAGTTAATCTGGGAAGGCCACCCTGCTGAACTTAACGAAGAAATGCTGGGCGATATGATTACAGGAACTTTTTCACCCGAAAAAAGCCAAGCCCAGTCAACTGAGGCAGAAAAACAAATTAATACCGCCCGTGAAAAATTCGCTCAACTCGACCAAGCTATCGCCAAAAAAGATTGGGCGCTTGCTGAAAAAATTGCTCCAGAACTGATTGTCCTCTTGCCCGAAAAAAATCGCGAGGAAATGAGACGACAACTCGATTTCACCATCGCTTACGGCAAAGGCGACCAGGCTAAAATTTACAGCCACCTCGAAAAAATGGCCGAAGAGAAAAAATCTGATCCTAATATCCTGAATGAAATCGCTTGGGATATTATTACGAATCCCCTTTTTGAGAAAAACGTAAATCTCGCTTTGGCTGAAAAGTGCGCCACCCAAGCCGCTCAGATTACGAAAGAAGAAAATCCAGAAATCCTCGATACCCTTGCCCGAGTCCGCTTCATGCAAGGCAACAAGGATGGAGCAATCCAGTTACAAGAAAAAGCAATCGCCAAAGCATCTTATACGACCTTGAAGGAAGAACTTCAGTCGACTCTCGACTCTTATAAAAAGGGAGTCCTTCCCAAAATCAACGAGGAGACTACCGTCGAAAGCCCCAAGTAGATGGTGGGCGCTAACGATAGCCCTTAGGGAACCGTCGATTCACGCTTTCATTTCCTAAAGGGTTGGGCCATAGTCTGGCCATACCAATGACCCAACGCTCTGCAACCGATCGTGCTCGCTCTGCTTTGCATCTGCGTCTTCTTGCCTTACAACGACGGGCCATTGAAAAAAATCGAGGTGTGATTATTCTTATTGGCGGAAATGATCGTCTCGGAGCCTCCGAATTAGCCAATCAGTTACACGAATGGTTTGATGCTCGATTGGTTCGGCTTTGCGCCCCAGACGTTGAACTACCTGAGGTGACCCAAAAACCTTTTCTTTGGCCTTACTGGAACCAAGTCCCCCCACAAGGTCATTCTCTCATTGTCGTAGGCGATTGGGTCACTCGAACAGTCATCGCTGCCACACAAGGTGACCTCGATGGAGAGTCTTTACGCAAGAGAATCAAAGGAATTAAAAATTTCGAAGAAACTTTGGCGGATAATCAAATTGTTCTCTGCAAGATCTGGATTGATACTCCGGAGAAATCTCTGCGTAAACGACTGCGGGAAGCAAAAAAGTCTGATGCCGCAAACTGGGTCGTCAGCGCCGAAGATGAACTTTTAACCAAAACGAAATCTCACGAATTAGCGAAACAGATTCGCTCGAGTTCATCTGGCAAAGGCATGAACTGGAAAGTGGTTAACGGATCCGATGCCAAACATCGTGACTTACTCGCTGGACGAAGCATCGTTCAACAAATCTCCATTGGACTCCGTCGTCGACAAACCAAGGTCCGCAAATCCAATGGCCGCCCCCACGGCTTACTGGAAAGTGCGACGAGTACTGAACCGCTGACCAAGAAAGATTACAACCAACAGATGACCAAACTTCAAAACCGATTTGGTCGGCTCTCTCGCCTCGCTGCAAAAAAAGGTCTTTCCACCATTATCGCCCTCGAAGGAGTCGATGCCGCAGGCAAAGGTGGCATCATTCGACGTTTAGTCGCCAAAGCCGATGCGGCTCATTACCAAGTTCACCCTACCGCAGCTCCCACTGCCGACGAAAAAGCTCGTCACTACCTGTGGCGTTTTTGGAATAAAATTCCTGCCGCTGGTCACGTCGCCATCTTTGATCGCTCTTGGTACGGTCGAGTGATGGTGGAACGGGTCGAAGGTTTTGCTCGAACCGACGAATGGTCCCGCGCTTACGGCGAAATTAACCACTTCGAAACTCAACTCGCCGAAGCGGGTGATATCGTCCTTAAGTTTTGGATTAATATTTCTAAAGAAGAACAATTACGTCGTTTCCGTAGCCGCGAAGAGTCTCCGCACAAACGACATAAGATGACAAAGGAAGACTATCGAAATCGAAAGAATTGGGAATTAAATCAGCGGGCCGCGGAGGATATGATTGCCCGAACCGACACGCCACACGCACCTTGGCACGTCATCCCAGGGAATGATAAACGCCACGCCCGCATCATGGTACTCAAAGCGGTTTGTCGCGCTTTGTCAGACCGTCTGGATTAAGCCAATCGCGAAGCCAACGAAGGTGTGGACCAGTCAAGGCGGCGTCCGTTAATTGATTAAGTTTCACCCATTCTAATTCTGGATTTTTTGCCGAGTGTCTTCGTATATCCACATCGGCTTTAATGTGATAAATCTGTTCTTCATAGGTCACTGAACCAATCGTTCTTCGTTTACTCAACGAAGGGGATGAAGGTGGATTTATCGCCAAATCCGAAAGCAAAGGAATTTCCGCCATACCCGCTAAACGACGAGCAGAAAGTGGATATCGTTTTATCAATAATTTCTCTGATTGTAAAACCAGAGCACGATGAACCACAACCTTGCGGGAAGTTTTAGCGGCAAACTTTGGTAATCTCTCCGCTATGCCTAGAGCTTTCGCTTGGCACCAACGAGCAACGGGACAGTGCACACAGTCGGGTGAAGTTTTTCGACAAACCAGAGCCCCCAGCTCCATCATCGCCTGATTAAAATCTCCGGGTTTACGTGTATCAATGAGAGCATTGGCCAATGGCGTGAAATCTTTCACGGATGCAGAACGGTCAAGCCACTGTTTTTGTGAAGCGGTTAAGCGAGCTAACACCCGCACTACATTGCCATCCACTACCGCTACAGGATCCGCAAAAGAGATACTGGCAATCGCTGCGGCCGTGTAAGGCCCAACACCCTTAAATTTTTCCCACTCCTTAGCCGTACGCGGAGGATTTTTTTGTTCCACCACTTGGCGAGCCAATTGCCATAAATGACGGGCTCGACTGTAATAACCCAAACCCGCCCAGGCTGCTAAAACTTCACTCTCTTTTGCCTGAGCCAAAGCTGCAAAATCGGGCCACTTTTTTACCCACTTTTCGAAATAAGGTATCACGGTCGCTATCTGGGTCTGTTGAGACATTAACTCCGAGACTACCGTGCGGTAGGCCGAGGTTTTTTTGCGCCAAGGCAAAGGACGATGATTCTTAAAAAACCACAGTAGCAAGGACTTGCGAAAGGCTGGTGCCGCAGAAATGAGTTTGGGTTCGCCAAAAGACATGGGATGGGGCTGGATTAAAACACCAACTCCCCTAGACCTTGAGGGCAATGAAGAGAAAAGCAAAGCCGGACTCCGAAGACTCACCGAAAAAGGTTACGATGCATACCGTCAAACTAGATGCTTCGCAGGCCGAAAAGCTTCGCCACCTTTGCACCGATAAGGGTTGGGTGAGCGCAGTCGTTGATCACGCCGCTTTTGCTTTCAAAGGCCCTCAAATCAATGTGGTTCACTATCAATCAGGCAAATGCGTCATCTCGGGCAAAGGCACCGAAGAGTTTGTGAAATTCATCCTCGAGCCTGAAGTCACCGGCCAAGCAGTTTTAGGCTACGAGGCAGAATTGAATCCTGAATGGTTCGAAGAACACGCTGGTCTCGACGAATCAGGAAAGGGCGATTTATTTGGTCCAGTGATTTCTGCCTGCGTTATCGCTAATGGCGATACGGTGAAGCAGTGGATTAAACAAGGTATCAAAGATTCCAAAAAACTTACCGATGGTCGTATTGCTGAGTTAGATAAAATGATTCGTGAGACACCGGGAGTAGCGGTGCGTACGACGTTTGCGCGGATGGCGAAGTATAACGAGTTACATTCACGCTTCGGTAAAAACCTGAATCGTCTTCTCGCTTGGATGCATGCAACCTCATGCGAAGAAGCCTTAAAAGCCTATGAACAATTGCATGGTCGTCGACCTGCTTGGGGTTTACTCGATCAATTCTCGGAAGAACCTCTCGTGCAAAAAGAGTTAGCCAGGAAAAATGTTAACTTTGACCTACGTATGCGCACGAAAGCCGAATCTGATCCAGTCGTAGCCGCCGCTTCCATCGTTGCCCGTGCCGCATTCGTCCGCGAGCTCGAACGCTTATCCGCCGATGGAAATGTCAAACTTCCCAAAGGTTCTGGAGCTGATGCCAAAGCTGCTGCCATGGAACTCGTCGGACGTCTCGGTCCGGCTATTTTAGTCAATTTTGCAAAACTACATTTCCGAACCGCCTACGAAGCGAGAGGACTTGAACCTCCTGAAGCGAAACCCTTTATCCGAGGCCGCAAAAAAGCGGAATAATCTTTGGCGTCACTGGCACAGTTTGACCGCAAAAAAGGCAACGGTCGGCCTGGCATCACGGGCATCGATGAAGCGGGGCGAGGATCGCTTTGTGGGCCTGTTGTCGCCGCAGCCGTGTTTTTAGATGCAGGATTTTACGGCGAACCTCGCTGGGTAAGAAAAGTTTCTGGTGCCAACGATTCCAAAAAACTCTCTCCAGCTAAACGACTCGAACTCCATCAAACAGTCATGGAAATGCAGAGCGAAGGAAAACTTCGTGCGGTTTGGGCAGAAGCTTCGGTCTTAGAAATCTCCGCACATAATATTTTAGGGGCTACACGACTAGCCATGGGAAGATGTCTAACGCAATTGGCTCAAGGAGCGATGGCCAATCTCTACGCCGCCGCGGGTACAGAAGGTGAGTTATTTGGAAGAAGCGATGAGCGAAACATATTAGTCCTCGTCGATGGTCTTCCGTTACGACCCTTTAGTTGGGCACACGAAGCAGTCAAAAAAGGTGATGGTAAAAGTCTGGCCATTGCACTGGCCTCCATTGTGGCAAAGGTTGAGCGCGACCGTTTACTAACAGAAATGGACACCCAATACCCTGACTATGGATTTGCGAATCATAAAGGCTATGGCACGCCCGACCACGTTGAAGTTTTGCGACGACTGGGGGCCTGCCCTGCCCATCGTGAGTTATTTGTCCGTGGAATTTTGGCAGGGGAAGAACCTCCACCCGAGTCCCACCCCGAGTTCGATTTCAACGCTTAATTAAACCGCAACAGCATCGATCAACAACCAAGCCCAAGTAGCGACAACGCCATTATCCTTGGGATGTAATCGATCGTAATCGCGAATCAATGCGCGCAAGGTGCCAGGACTCATCCGCGGTGCACCGGTGACTCCGCTACCGTGTAAGGCACGAAATAAATCAATCGCTGAAGGATAAATTTCTTCTGATTCCAAAACTCCGTGGGCTTTTACTTCAAAGTGCGCATGACTCAAAATTTGCAACCATTGAGCCTCATCTCTCCAGCGCAAAGGCCCCTCCCCCATCAAATCTCTTAACTCATACAGACAGGGGTCACACGGAATACCCAATAAAAGCCGGCCATTTTTCGGCAAAGCATCGTGCCAATACTTTAAGACCGTGGCGGGATCAGGGGCCCAATGTAAAAGACCGGAGGAAGCAATGGCAGGAGCGGAGGGAATTTTAGTAAACGCGTTGCGCACACTCCAAACGGCATTTGGTGCATTCATCTTACCGACAGCGACCATCGCCGGTGAATTATCTGTTGCTTCAACCGAGGCTCCTTGAGCCAATAAGGCGCTCGTTAAAAATCCCGTTCCTGCCCCTAACTCGAGCACCTTGTCACCAAGATGAAAAGGAGCAAACGCGGCCAAGGCCTCGGCAAATCGACGCTGCGGAGCCGCATGTTGATCGTAACTATGGGCATGATCGTCGAAACGCATTAGAGTGAAGTGGAACTGTTTAAAAAATCGGGGAGGTGATGGCCGATGCCTTCAATTATCTGACAACCCACGATGGCCTGACAAACCCCTTCGGGATTTAGGAGCGGATCTTCGGATCCAACAAAGGCTTCCCAGCCCGAAGGCAACCCCTGCCGTGCATAACTAATTAACGAAAGACCCGCTGGCTCAGCCAAAATATCAAGGCCCGCGAGCAAGTGTTCTAACTCATAGGGCAACTTAGCCTCGGGCATAACTGGCAAACCAGCCCGTTGCCGAAAATCGGCTAAAGCAGGCAAAGGGTCTTTTCCCAACCAACGGCGAAGCCAACGCACTTGCGTTTCACTAACCTTGCCACATTTGCCATGTTCAGAACAAAAAGAAGTAAAGGGAGCGATTAATAAAGCTCGTGCAGGTAGTCTCACCCCACGTGCCGCGGCTTCATACAATAAATGGGCTCCGAGTGACCAGCCAATCACAGCATCGCATGTCATTAAATTCTCCGCCGCCCCAAAGACAGGTGGATAAATAATATGCTGTGCATCAGGTGCATGAGCCACCGCAATGGGGCGTAACTCCTCTAAAGAAATTCCCCAACCACCTATCCAACCGATTTTCACGAGGACACTCCTTTCAATACGGAAACAAAAGAGATTAAATGTTCGGGCTTTAATCCACGACGGAGTGAGACACGCAATCGTGCAGTACCCACAGGAACCGTCGGCGGACGAATCGCCGAAACCATAAACCCAGCGGCACGCAAAGCCTGCGCGATATTCTGCGTTCGCACCGCATCTCCAAAAACAATCGGAATAATCGGCGAATCACCTTCGGGCACCGCATATCCTGCTTTGATTAATTCCTGACGCCATTCACGAGAGAGTTGATGTAGCTGTTCTCGTTCCGCGCTCATCGCTTGAACTCGAGCCATCGCTGCTAAAGCAGCAGAAGCACACGCAGGGGCAAGGTAAGTGGAATAAATAAACTCTCCGGCAAAATTAATCAGGGTGTCGCGAATCTCGGCACGCTGACAGAGCACATAAGCACCTTGTGAACCCAGGCCCTTCCCGAGCGTACCCACGACAATATCAGCGGCTCCGCGTATACCGGAAGCTTCTTGAAGTCCCGACCCTGTCTTTCCATACCACCCGGTCGCATGCGCCTCATCCAAAATCCAACAAAAACCAAAACGCTGTCGCAGTGAGGATAAACGCACCAAGTCCGGCGCATCGCCATCCATCGAATAAACACTTTCGGTGACCACAAAAACGGCACCTTGGTGACTAGAGGCTTCCTGCAATAAAATCTCGAGAGCATCTAAATCGTTGTGAGGAAATCGACGCAGTTTTGCCTCCGAAGATAAAATCCCCTCCAGCATGCTCGCATGAACCAATCGATCGGCCAAAACTAAATCACCCGCTTGTGGTAAGCCTCCTAAGACGGCGGTGTTGGCGGCGAAACCAGAATTAAAAATTAACCCATAGGTATAACCGTGCCAGGCCGCCAAAGCTTCTTCTAATCGGCGATGTAAATCGGTGTACCCTGTCACCAACGGAGAAGCCGAAGCCGAAGCACCCCACTCACGCAAAGCATCCACGGCCGCTTGAATAACTTCGGGGTCTTTCGACATTCCCAAATAGTCATTATCAGCGAGATTAATACGCGAATCACGAGAACTCCGCGCGTCTAATCGTCGCATTAAGCCAGCAGCTTCACGCTCCGCTAAAGCCCTCTGTAATCGCTCAAAAAGATCCTGGCTCATGCCCAAAACTTTTTGTGAAACACCCCTCGAGATTGCTGGTAAGCAGACTCACCAGCTAAATGAATCCCTGCATTACACAAACCCTGGCGAGTCGTTTGTGCTACGGCAGCAGAAGGTCGACGAGTACTCGCATTAAGCCAAACTCCAATACGACCGCGATATTTCTTAGCCAGATAGGCGACACTTAATCGCGATTGATTAATAGCCCCCAAGCGATCTTCGACGACGACAATGACATAGTCAGGCTTCACCGCACGGGCGAAATCAGCCCAATCGTGATTTTGTCGATCAAGTGGAACGGCCACCCCACCTGCACCTTCAATAATTTGATACTTAGCGGGTTTTAATTTTCGATAGGCAGATAGTAACTTTTTTAGCGAAAGTTTTCGACCCGCTCGTGCCGCCGCCGAAACGGGCGCCAACGCTTCAGGTAAAGAAATAAAGGTGTGAGCCTCAGCCCAACGCCCCGCCGCTTTGGGTGCATCCGCTGGACGACCCACCGATACTCCTGACTCCACAGGCTTAATCACTTGCGTCCGCCCACGACGCGAAAAATGACGAGCCAAAATTCCGCTGACATGAGTTTTCCCCACGCCCGTGTCATTGCCTGTAACAAAAATAATTGGCACAGGAGTTAGGCTGAGCAACCGCAACCACCTTCAGAACAAGAGCCCCCTTCTTTTTGGGCAGCAACTAATTCTTCAACTTTGGGCCAAGGTGCAGGCTGAGCAGCGGATGGCTCAATTTCTCCGCGATGCACGCGGCGCGCTTCATCAGGGTGCAAAGGATGAAGACCTAATCGCTTCATCAAATTCATGTCTTCTTCGATATCAGGATTACCCGTGGTGAGTAATTTTTCTCCTAGGAAAATGGAGTTCGCTCCGGCGAGATAACATAACGCCTGTGTCTCATCGGACATATTAGCACGGCCTGCCGAAAGTCGCACCATGGCTTTAGGCATTAAAATACGGGCAACCGCTACGGTTCGAACAAACTCAATACTATCCACAAAGCGACGCCCCGCGAGAGGAGTGCCTTCAACAGCGACTAAAGCATTAATCGGTACAGAATCTGGCTGTGGATCCAAATTAGCCAACTCGACGAGCATCTTCAATCGATCATCTACCGTCTCGCCCATACCGATGATACCACCCGAGCAAACTTCGAGGCCCGCTTTGCGAACGTTCGATAAAGTTTGCAGACGGTCATCGTAAGTTCGCGTGGTGATAATCTTCGAATAATGCTCCCGCGAGGTATCAAGATTATGATTATACACATCACAGCCAGCTTCCTTTAAACGCTTCGCCTGTGCTTCGGACACCATGCCCAGCGTGCAACAAACTTCGAGACCCAGTTCTTTAACGCCTGACACAGTATTTAAAACACTATCAAACTGTTTACCATCGGCGACACGACGCCAAGCCGCACCCATACAGAAACGCGTTGCCCCGCCTGCTTTCGCACGTCGAGCATCAGCCAAAATTGTCTCTGTTTCCATCAAGGCCTCGGCCTCAACAAAGGTATTGTGATGCACTGATTGTGGACAATACGCACAGTCCTCCGGGCAAGCACCGGTTTTAATCGACTTCAATGTGCAAAGCTGAATTCCAGCGGGATCTTGCTGCGCTTGGTGCGCTTGCTGTGCCTTGAAAATCAAGGTGTTGAGTGGCAAATCATAGAGTGCACGCGCTTCAGATAGGTTAGGCATAAGAGTGGGTTTGTTTTAAGAAAGAGAATGAATTTCGAGTTTAGGCAAAACCTCATCGACCGCAGAACGTGCTGCTTGAACGAGATGACGAATCTCCTCTGGCTTGATTGCAATGGGAGGAACAAAAAGAAGGCTGTCAGCCAAAGGACGAATAATCAGGCCGTACTTTCGTGCAGCGAGTGAAACTTGATAGCCTGCTCTTAAATCAACGGGCCAATGGCGACGACGATCCGCTGGAGAAAAGTCAATCGCTGCGGTTAAGCCTAACTGACGATACCCACTGACCTGTGGATGCGAAGAAAAGTTCCGATCAATCTCCCGTCCGAGTAACGAGGCACTTTCAGTTAATTGACCCGACCGAATCATGGGACGTAACTTTTTCAAAGAAGCCCGCGCCACGGCACAACCGAGAGGATTACCAGAAAAAGTATGTCCGTGGAAAAAAGTTTTTCCTTCCGAAAAATCTCCCTGAAAAGCCTCAAAAATTGATTCTTTGGTTAAGGTCGCAGCCAAAGGTAAATAACCCGCAGCCAAACCCTTGGCTAAACATAGAAAATCGGGGACCACCTCTTCTTGCTCGGTGGCAGTCAATGAACCCAGACGTCCAAATCCCGTGAAAACTTCATCAAGAATCAAATGTACTTGGTATCGCTGACACAAGGCCGCCACCGACTTCAAAAAGCCCGCGGGTTGCTGACGCATCCCAGCAGCACCTTGAACACGTGGCTCGAGAATCAAACAAGCCACGTGCTTTGATTCGTTTTGTAAAATCTTCTCTAACTCTTGGAGCGATGCTTGTGCTTCCGAAGTCTGAACTTGCCCGGCACATTCGACATGTACGGGAGCAGAAAAGATTTTGGCATTAAATAACCACGGAGCAAAACGCTGGTGAAAACCAGAACTATCTCCGACGGACATCGTGCCAAAAGTATCACCATGATACGCACCGCGCATGGAAATGACACCGCGTTTTTCTTTTTGCCCAATTAACTGCCAATATTGAAAGGAAAGTTTTAGTGCTACCTCAATCGCATTACTGCCGTTATCCGTAAAAAAACATCGAGGCAGAACCCCGTTCGTCAAGCTTGCCAAATCCTCCGCTAATTCCGCGGCGACTCGATGGTTTAATCCTAAAAGAGTAACGTGAGCGACTTGATCGAGTTGAGCTTTGAGTGCAGCGTTGAGGTCTGGATCGTTATGACCATGCACATTTGTCCAAACCGAAGCATTCCCATCGAGATAGCGATTCCCCTCGGCATCAATCAGCCAAGACCCCTCCCCTTTTACCAAGTGCAGACGTGGATTCCCTAAATACTCTTTCATCTGAGTAAAGGGATGCCAGGCATGCTTACAGTCGGAAGCATCGAGGTCGGTGATGGGGTAAGCCAAAGGCACAACCCATTCTTAGTAGGGTAAATCCCTATTGTTAAGCCCCAAGTGGAATGAGGTTTACAATCAAATTATTGCCTAACTCTATGACCTAGAGATACTTAAATCCTTTAACCCTACTCGAAGTCGTAAATCTTCACCGAAGACCAATAGGATTTACAGGAATTCACGAAATCAACGTGAATGGGATCCACCTGATAAGCATCGTGGTCGGCCTTGTTTTTAAAGATAAACATTTCCGCAAAGTCATAGGAACTGTCGATGATCGGGCGATCGGCGACGGTGGGCCGACCGACATAACTGGAGTGAATTGATTTAATCTCAGAAAGTCCGCGCAACTTGGTTTCGAAGTCGGCACGCTGCGAAGCGGTCAAATCTTTACGCAGATAAAAAAAGACGAGGTGATGAAACATGAGGAGCACTGTGACGGGGCTGACGAAAAAGGAAACCGTAAATTGCCGTCCTTGCCAAGGATAGGGGCATGTTCATTGTGCTGAGAGTAATGACGCCAGAACTCCGCGAAATTTTTCCTGAAATCACCGAAGAGCAATGGACAAAGCTCAGCCAAATGGCGGCCTTGCATCGGGAGTGGAACGAAAAAATTAACCTAATCTCTCGGAAAGACATCGAAAATCTCGAACGCCACCACTACGCACCCTGCCTTGCGGCCATTAAATTCTGGAAACTTCTGCCTGGTGCTCGCGTCATCGATATCGGTACAGGTGGTGGATTTCCTGGGCTCATCTTAGCCGTTCTCTACCCACAGGCTGAATTCACCTTGGTCGATTCCGTTGGTAAAAAAATCATGGTGGTCGAGGATATCGTTCGCCGACTGGGTTTGAAGAATGTCGCTGTGCTTAACGCTCGTGCGGAAACCTTAAGTCACGAACACGACTTTATCACCGGTCGAGCGGTAGCTGACTTGCGGACATTCGTTCATCAAACCAAACAACTTATCATCCACGGCACCAAGCACTCTCTGCCAAATGGAATTCTTTATTGGCAAGGCGGTGATCCCGCGACCGAGAAAGCCACCTCTGGCATTAGCCCATTCTTCAGTTTCGAACTTCGGCCACTACTCTGGAATGATGAGAAATTTGAGGGGAAACGCATCGTCCTGTACCGAGCACAGGACCTGCCCAAGTGCAAAAAGCCCGACCTGCCTCAATGACACGGTTTGGGTCGCCTGTGCCTTGACCCTCGGCTCAATAACCCCACGTTAACGCTGATGGCTTTTTCGCATCTACCCTTAACCCGCCAAGGAGAAAACCTGGTCGCACTTTTGCGCCAGCGTATTGTCTACCTTGACGGAGCGATGGGTACGATGATTCAGCAACTCAAGTTGCAAGAAAAAGATTATCGCGGAACGCAGTTCCTCCAACACCCCACTGAACTTAAAGGGAATAATGATCTATTAGTTCTCACTAAGCCAGAGGCGGTGTTAAACATTCACCGCGCCTACTTAGCCGCGGGTGCTGATATTTTAGAAACCAATACATTCAATGGCACAGCGATTGCCTTGGAAGACTACAAGATGGGGCACTTGGTCAAAGAGCTCAATACCGCGGCGGTGAAATTAGCCAAACAAGCTTGTACGGAAGCGATGGCCAAAACTCCTGGACGACTTTGCTTTGTGGCTGGAGCCATCGGACCAACAAACAAAACACTCTCGATGTCGCGAGATGTGAACGACCCAGGCAAACGCGACGTCAACTTCAATCAAGTACGCGATGCTTACCGCGAACAAGTCGATGCCTTGATTGACGCAGGAGCCGATATCTTACTTTGCGAAACGGTCTTTGACACACTCGTTCTCAAAGCCGCTTTATTTGCGATTGATGAGGCCTTCACCGCTCGTGGTTATCGTCTGCCATTGATGATTTCTGGCACCATCACCGATGCCTCTGGTCGTACTTTAACGGGTCAAACCACCGAAGCTTTCTGGAACTCCGTTCGTCATGCTAATCCAATTAGTATCGGAATGAACTGTGCCCTCGGCGGCGAACAGATGCGCCCACACATTGACGAGCTTTCACGCAAAGCCGACGTGTTCGTCTCCTGTTACCCAAATGCAGGTTTACCCAATCCTCTTTCGCCAACGGGATTTCCTGAAGGGCCAGAGGACACGGCTGCGATTCTCGAAACTTTCGCCCGCGATGGCTTGGTCAACATTCTGGGTGGATGTTGCGGAACGACCCCCGAACACATCGCCGCCATTCGACGACGGACTGAAAAATACCCACCCCGATCTATCCCTTCGCTTCCTCCTGCTTTACGCGTGGCTGGCTTGGAAGCGATGAACGTTGTAGGAGGCGCTCAGTCTTTTGTTAATATCGGTGAACGCACCAACGTCGCTGGTTCACCTAAATTTAAAAAATTAATCGAAGAAGGAAATTACAAGGAAGCGATTGCGGTAGCGAAACAACAAGTCGAAGCCGGAGCTGGCATCATCGATATCAATTTCGACGCTGGCCTACTCGACGGTAAAGCTGCGATGGTAAAATTCCTTAATCTCATCGCCACGGAACCTGACATCGCTCGAGTGCCGGTGATGATTGATTCTTCAAAATGGGAAATTCTCGAAGCAGGACTGCAATGTCTCCAAGGAAAAGGCATCGTTAATTCTCTTTCCTTAAAAGAAGGAGAAGCTGAATTTATTCGTCAGGCCAAACTCTGCCGACGTTACGGCGCAGCGATGGTCGTCATGGCCTTTGATGAAAAAGGACAAGCCGCTACTTTTGCGGACAAGGTTAGAATCTGTGAAAGAGCTTATAAAATTCTAACCGAAAAAGCGGGCATCGATCCGCAAGATATCATTTTCGACGCCAACATCCTCACCGTAGCCACAGGCATGAAGGAGCACGATAGTTATGCGGTCGATTTCATTCAAGCGGTCAGTGAAATTAAAAAGCGCTGCCCTGGCGTACGTACTTCGGGCGGACTTTCCAACGTCTCCTTCTCCTATCGCGGAAATAATCCAGTGCGCGAGGCAATGCATTCAGCCTTCCTCTACCACGCTATCGCAGCGGGATTGGACATGGCCATCGTGAACGCTGGCATGCTCGAGGTCTACACCGATATTAATCCCGAACTTCGCACGCTGGTTGAAGATGTTCTTTTAAATCGCCACGAAAATGCGACGGAACGTCTAACGGCTGAAGCACCTCGCTTTGCTGGTAGCAAAACCGAGGTCGATTCCTCCAAGAAAAACGAATGGCGACAACTCTCGGTCGAAAAACGCTTAGAGCATGCTCTCGTCAAAGGAATCGATGAATACATCATCGCTGACACCGAAGAAGCCCGACAGAAATTAGGGAGACCGCTTCTGGTCATCGAAGGTCCATTGATGGACGGAATGCGCGTGGTCGGTACGCTTTTCGGTGAAGGAAAAATGTTCCTTCCCCAGGTCGTAAAATCAGCGCGCGTGATGAAAGCGGCCGTGGCCCATCTCGAGCCCTTCATGGCTGCCGAAAAAGTTGGCGGATCAAGCCAAGGAAAATTCCTCATCGCAACCGTGCGAGGTGACGTACACGATATTGGTAAAAACATCGTTGGAGTCGTTCTGGCCTGTAATAATTATGCCGTCACTGACCTTGGGGTGATGACACCCGTAGAGAAAATTCTCGAAGAGGCTCGCCAACTTCAACCCGATTTCATCGGTCTCTCTGGCTTGATTACACCCTCGCTCGATGAAATGGCAACGGTGGCCAAAGAATTGAAACGTGCCGGTTTTACCACGCCTCTCCTCATTGGCGGAGCAACAACCTCACAAGACCACACGGCTATCAAACTGGCTGAACACTATGATGGACCTGTGGTTCACGTGAGCGATGCTTCACTCGTCACAGGCGTCTGTAGCGACCTACTCAATCCCGCCCGCAAAGAAAATTTTATAGCCGAACTTAAAACCGAACAGGCACAAACCCGCGAGGCTTATGAAAAACGACAGCCTCGCGTTATCATTCCTTTAGCAGAAGCACGTCAAAGACCACTCGTGCTGAATGCCGCTGCTGCTCCAGCCCCGCAAAAACTCGGCGTCACATTGTTTGACCGAATCAATACGGCTGCGGTCGCTGAAATCATTGATTGGACGCCTTTCTTTGTTACCTGGAGCCTCAAAGGAACTTTCCCGAAAATCTTTAAGTCGGAGAAATATGGCGCCGAGGCTCGTAAGCTTTTTGATGATGCACGACGTGAGTTGGAACAATTAATCAAAGAAAACCGCGTCCACCTTCGTGGCGTTTTAGGTCTTTGGTCGGCTCGTCGTTCGGGTGATGACGTAATTCTCTATAGCGACGAATCGCAAAAGAAAGAGTTGGGTCGCTTCCATTTCCTGCGCGATCAGCTATCACGACCCACGGTTAAAGCGTGCCGTTCATTGGCTGATTGTATTTCCGATCAGCCAGGAGATCACTGCGGTGCTTTTGCCGTGACAGCGGGACATGAAATCGAGCAGTACGCTCAATCATTAAAAGAAACCAATCCCTATCGTCAGATTCTCATTCAAGCTATTGCTGATCGTTTGGCCGAAGGTTGCGCCGAATGGCTTCATCGCGAAGTGCGCACCAAACTTTGGGGCTACGCTCCCAACGAATCTTTGACGGTAGAAGAATTAGTGGATGAAAAATATCAAGGGCGTCGACCTGCCACTGGTTATCCTGCCTGCCCTGAACACACCGAGAAAGCAGAAATCTGGCGATTACTGCAGGCCGAAAGAATCGGTTGCACACTCACCGAGTCTTTCGCGATGAACCCCGCCGCCTCGGTCTCTGGTTTGTACTTCGGCCACCCGCAATCAATCTACTTCGATGTTGATGGGATTGGACGCGACCAAGTCGAAGACTACGCGAAAAGAAAAGGTTGGACGATAGCGCAGGCGGAAAAATGGCTCGCCCCCGTTTTAGGCTATAAAACTTAAAATGGACGCAACAGAGTATCAACAGTGCGTCAACTTACTAGGGGAAGCAGATGCACAAGCCTTGCAGAGATTTTTAAGCCCACACGGAACACTCGAAATATTAAAACAATCGGCCATAGAGGCAGAACAAGAGTGGACGGAATGGGCCAAAGCAGTGGCGTTTTTACAACGCTGGCTCGAAGAACAAGGTCGAACCGCCGACCAACAGCGCAAATTAGGTTATCTCACCTGCACTATCGATGGATTTAAAAACACTCCATTAACCATGCGCCCTCCTTTAGTCGAAGCAGTTAAACGCATGTTGCAACAGCATGGTTTTGCGGAATAAATTTTGGAAAATCGCTTTCATCACTAGAGTCTCTGAATATGAATTCAAAGCGAAGAGTTGTAGTCGTTGGAGGTGGTGCCGCTGGATTTTTTGCCGCGATTACTTGTGCCGAGAAATTAGGCGAAGCTGGTGAAGTCACTCTTCTCGAAGCCACTCCCCATTTACTCTCAAAGGTGCGCATTTCGGGTGGTGGCAGATGCAATGTCACGCATGCCTGCTTCGACCCAGCTGAACTAATCAAAAAATATCCGCGGGGTGGACGCGAACTACTCGGTGCGTTTCACCGTTTTCAACCACGCGATACCATTCAATGGTTCGCGAAACACGGAGTGGAAACGAAAACCGAAGCCGATGGCCGAATGTTTCCCACCTCTGATAATTCAGAATCGATTGTTCGCGCACTAATGCAAGCGGCCGAAAAAGCGGGAGTAACAATTCAAACCCAAACAGGTGTTCGTCAGGTTGAAAAAACTGATGAGGGATTTAAATTAACCCTTAGTCAAAAAGAGGAACGATTTACTGACCGATTAATTTTAGCAACTGGAGGAAATCAATCATCGGGTGGCCTCGCGATTGCAGAATCTTTAGGTCACACGATTATTCCTCCGGTACCTTCTCTTTTCACTTTTCACATTAAAGATTCCCGACTGGAAGGCTTAGCTGGACTCTCCGTTGACCATGTTGAAGTTTCTGTGCCTGGAACCAAACTGAAAACCGATGGCCCCTTACTCATCACGCACTGGGGAATGAGTGGGCCAGCCATTTTAAAATTATCCGCCTGGGGTGCTCGTCTTTTAGCTGAAGCGAAATATCAATTCACCTTAGTGGTTCACTGGACGGCGCCACAAACCACTGAATCGCTTTATGCCGAATTAGATCGTTTGCGCATTCAGGAAGCACGCAAACAGGTGAGTACCTTTAGTCCGTTTAAAATTCCCCAAAGACTATGGGAACGTCTTATTTTGGCCGCAGGGATTGCGACAACCACCCCCTGGGCGCATCTGAGCAACATACAACTCAAAGCACTTATCTCTCAAATCAGTGCCAGCACTTTCAAGGTCGAAGGTAAGAGCCTTTTTAAAGAAGAATTTGTCACTTGTGGTGGAGTAAAATGCTCTGAAGTCGATTTTCGAACGATGGAGAGCAAATGCTGCCCCCATTTATATTTTGCGGGCGAAGTGCTCGATATCGACGGTGTCACGGGCGGGTTTAACTTTCAAAATGCGTGGACGACAGGCTGGCTGGCGGGTCAGGCTTGTGCTGAGTGAAATCTTCCACTTAGATTTATTCGATTCATTCATTAAAAATGATGAAAGACGAACCATCGCCCGACGAACCACAGTTAGGCGACTGCGTTGACGGGCAAATCCTTGTCGCGGTGGGACTTGATTTTACATTCACCGAAATACTACCCTCTCACCAAGAGTTATTCCAAGGACTTGATCAATGGCTAACGGGTATCCGTACTTATTCATTAGAAGAGAAATTTGCGACCGATGCTGTGCTTTGGGATGAGTTAGAAGATTGCGGGTATGAAATCGGCGAAGGCGAAATTCAGGACGGAGGAAAAACTCTTCGTCTCTTCGATGTCTGGATTGCCACTGAATCTCTACCGACGGCACTTATCCAGGTGCAAAACCGCCTTCAAAAATTTGAAAAAATCGCTTTAGAGATTATTCCTTCTGGGTTACATCACACCGTAAAATCTAATCCAGAGCCTAAAGCCATCATCGAGCTCATCGCTAAACTAGCCGAGCCCGAGTAAAGCACCGACCTTCTTCTTTTTTAAAAAGCAATGATTGAACCTCTCCTCCTAAACGCCAATCCCGTTGCCCTAAAAGTCTGGGCCTATGTCGGCTTTATTGGCCTTGTCGTAATTTTTCTGGCGCTAGACTTAGGCGTCTTTCATCGTGAAGCCAGAGAGGTAACCATGAAAGAAGCGAGCATCTGGTCGGCTATTTGGCTCGCCTGTGGAATCGCTTTTGCAGGAGTGGTCTACAAAGCTTACGACTCGCACTGGCTGGGACTAGGACTTGATACACCTCGGTACAATACTCACGAACTTGCCGGCCAGTCCCCCGAACATCCCATCATTATTTCAGGTGAAGTAACTGGATCTGAAGCAGCTAACCAGTACCTTGTCGGCTATGTCGTCGAAAAATCTTTGGCGATGGATAACATCTTTGTCATTGCGATTATCTTTTCGTTTTTTGCCGTTCCCAATAAATACCAACATCGAGTTCTTTTCTGGGGAATTATCGGAGCCCTCCTCATGCGCGGAAGCATGATTGGATTGGGTGCTGGCATCATCATGAACTACCAATGGATTCTTATCATCTTTGGTGTCTTCTTGATTCTCACTGCACTAAAAATGGCACTCATTAAGGGCAATGATGACCCCTCGCAAAATCATGCGGTACGCCTGTGTAAACGCTTTCTCCCCACCGTCGATTTCTACGATGGCGAACGGTTTTTCACCCGTCGCACCATCAAACCTACCTATCGCGTCGACCCCTTAACGAACCAAGAAGTGATGGAGCCACCAGCCCCGCAAACTCTCTCCTCGCATTGGTCTATCACCCCGCTTTTTCTCGCCCTTATTCTTGTTGAAATCACCGACCTTATTTTTGCGGTCGATTCGATTCCTGCCATTTTTGCTATTACCCCTGATCCATTCATTGTTTTCACCAGTAATATTTTTGCGATTCTTGGTCTGCGTTCTCTTTACTTTTGCTTGGCCGCAATCATCCCGCGCTTCCGTTTCCTCAAGCCAGCCCTTATTCTCATTCTCGCCTTTGTGGGAGTTAAACTGCTTTTACTCAGCGGGCCGCCTTATCTCGATATCATTGGTCTCGAACCTCAAAAATCGATCAAGATTGGCACCATCACCTCTCTGCTAATTGTGGTCGGAACCTTAGTTGGCGCAGTGATACTGAGTGCCTTACTTCCAAATAAGAAACGAACCTAGCCCCCTATTGCTAGGTAATAAACCTTAGCGACAAGAGATTGTTAGTGCGGGAAAAAGTTTAAACTGCATGGGGTGAAAAAATTATTCTACCCCACACTACTCTGCTTCTTCCTCTTTCTTAACCAATCCTTAGTGGCTTCCACCAAGGATAGCCAAGGCTCGCTGGACTCAGATAGCGACGGTATCAGCGATGCCCTCGAAATCGCTTGGGGATTTAATCCTCAAGACCCTAGTGATGGACTTTCGGATACCGACGGCGATGGACTCAAACTTTATCAAGAAATTAAATTAGGAACTAATCCTTTTGATAAAGATACCGATGCCGATGGGGTTAGTGACTTCGATGAAGTCATCGCTGGTTATAATCCCCTCAATCCGCAAAGACCTATCGATGAACTTCACCAAGCAAACCCCATCGAGAAGCTCAACTTAAACGTCAGCCTTCCTGTCGACTATATTAAAAACGGAAGCTTCGATTCTCCTTTAAACTTCCATCAAGCAGAAATCAAAAACGACCAAGAAAAGCCTGTCTTGGTAAAAAAATTTTCTACCATCCCAGGCTGGACTGGTGCGCAAGGGGAACTCGAGGTTTATCGCCAAGGTAATAATCAGTTTCTCAAAATAGATGAAGGCGTTATTCAGAAACTGAACGTGAATGGACCAGGGTCCTATGTGCTCACTTGGAAAATACGCGCCATCGATAGCGGAGATTTTGGCTCTACCTGCACAGGTGTAGTCGTCTACACAACTAATTTTAAAATACTGAATAATCGATATGACATGATTACCCAAGGTAGTCCTTGGAAACAAGGCTGGCTATCATTTCACGCCACGGCAGCTGATGTAAGAGAGGGGATTTGGATTTACCTAGGGATTGCCGAGGGTGAATACATAAACTGCTGTATCGATGATTTACGCTTGGTACGTGCAGGAATTAATATCGATGAAAATCGCGATGGGTCGATTGACGACGGGGAAACAATGAAAGATGGCTGGCCTTTCTTTTTCTGGATTAACAACGACCAAGATAGAGAGGAAAGCGCTGGAGACGATTTACCAACTACGGACCTTCTTGCAGCTGATTGTAATAATCAGGTCGTCGACTCCACCCGCGATCTTATCGATTTCTTTCCCGTTAGTTTGAACATCGGTGAATTAATCCGTCTTTTTCCTCCCGACGGTCAGACTCGATACTCGATTAGCCAACAGGATAATGCTCTTAACTTCATCCTCACCTCTCTCAGGCCCTGTAAAGCGGGAGAGCCAAACCAAACAAAAGGAACGAAGAACTGTGGAAATAAATTAAATCAACCATTAGAGAGAGCCACCGTACAAAGACTTACTGGTGAAGTTGACTTACCCACCCCTTTTCTTGAGTCCATTCTCAATCAAGGAAGAAGTGTTATTCTTTTTGAGGTTAATAAAAAGTCCTATGCACCCTTGATTTTCACCATTCGTCGTGGCAACGAAGTGCTTATTCAACTCGAGCAATTTTTATACTTCTCGGAAGTCGAACAGATGTACCGACACCTCAACTTAAGGAATCTCACCCGTAATTATGAAGGCGAACCTATCCAAGATAAGCCAAACCATACAGGAATGAGCACCGACC
>CANHRV010000008.1 GCA_947463395.1 Opitutia bacterium
AAACGAAGAATTGGGTTAAACCCTGACAATGGAGCATCTTCTGACTGCACTGGGCTAATCACACTTTGAATAACACGCAGCTTGGGTTGGGGGATGTAAACAACGGAGGGATCCAGCAGAGTCTGACTTTCAACCAAGGGATCGCCCGAAGGAAGCATTCGAATACTGGGCGCTGTTTTAACTAAACTCGGCTGGCCTCCCGACTGAGGCTTAAAAAGAATAATCCCGATAAGAAAAATAACGGCGGCCAAAATGAGTGCCGTGCGGGTCAAGGGAGGAACCTGCCCTCCCGTGAGATTGCGAATGACAACAAGAAGACGCATTAAGGTGAAACAGGTCTTTCGACCACCGTAACTTTAGCTAAAGAGGGAGTGCGATTTCGTAGAAAAGAAATCTGCACCACTTCGCCTGGTCGACGTTTGGCAATCGCGATTCGCAAATCATTCCAAGAATCAAAAGGCTTACCATCAATCGCCACGATGACGTCACCTTTTTTAAGACCACTTTGCTGAGCAGGCGAAGATTCAGCCACCTCGGTGATTAAAACAGAGCCCATTCGTAAGCGCATTTTTTCACAATCCTCGGCTGATAAATCTTCGCCAAACAATCCAACAAAACCTCGAGTGACTCTTCCAGTATTCGCCAAATCCGTTGCAACCACTGATATCAAATTCGCTGGAATCGAAAACCCAATGCCGATGTTACCACCCTGCCCTGCCGTTCGAATCATGGTGTTCATTCCAATAATTCGGCCTTCAAAATCAATCAAAGGTCCTCCAGAATTTCCCGCATTTATCGGAGCATCGGTTTGAATAAAATCTTGGTAAAGCAGACCAACACCCGTGTCGGAACGCCCCAAGGCAGAAACAATTCCCGAAGTAACCGTCATTCCGACTCCCAAAGGGTTCCCAATAGCGAAGACAGAATCCCCCACCCGCAATTTATCGCTATCAGCGAAACGAGCATAAGGTAAATTGCGCTCAGGAATTTTTAAGACAGCGATATCTGTAGAATCATCCGAACCTAAAACGGTGGCTTTAAACTCTCGCCGATCAGAGAGCATCACATACGCCGTCGTTGCTAGGGTGTTGTTCGGCATCATCACAACATGCCGATTTGTAATCACATAGCCATCGGGATGAATAATCGTGCCCGAACCAAGACCAATAAACATTTGCACCTCTCCCGTCTGAGAATCGACTTTGATATCAGAGCGATCAAGTCGACCTCTTAACCGACGAATATACTCGGGAGGTATCGTGGCTGCGGTGCGGATACTCACCACCGAGGGCATAATTTTCGCTAACATATCCGCACTACTTGCGCCATTCACAGAACGATTTAAGACCCGCGAATCAGATTCAAAACTAACTGTCGCATAAACCCAGACAGGAAGAAGTGCCAATGCGATGAGCAAACGACTCATACCTCACATTGAAACCAAGTCTGCCAGTAAATCAAGCGACCTCAGCGTGCCATCGTAAAACCACCACCCGGCGCCGAAGGCTCCGCCTCATCTCGTTCCTTGTTAAATCGCATCGAGAATAAACGTGTGACCCCGCGCTCCTGCATAGTGGCGCCAAAGATGGCATCAGCAGCTGAGACGGTTCGTTTATTATGTGTGATAACGAGGAACTGAGAAAACTTAGTGAAGTCTCGAATAATTTCTGTAAAACGAGATACATTAATATCGTCTAAGGCCGCATCCAACTCATCCAGCACGCAAAGTGGCGAGGGCTTAACCATGTAAATGGCAAAAAGTAAGGCTACCGCCGTCATGGTTTTTTGCCCGCCAGAAAGCAGAGAAATACTGCGCAACTTTGTGCCAGGAGGGTGAGCAATAATATCAATGCCACTCTCGAGAGGATCCTCCGCTTGTACAAGTTGAAGATCTGCTGAACCACCAACGAACAATCTTTCAAAGGTATACTTAAAGTTTTTTCTAACCTGTTCAAAGGTGTCAGTAAAAAGTTTTAGAGAAGTCGAATTCAATTCTTCAATGGCTTTGGTTAATTCTTCTTTCGCTTTCCATAAGTCATCACTCTGCTTTGTTAAAAACTCATGGCGCTCGCGCAAAGAAGAATACTCTTCAACGGCCACTAGATTTACCGAACCCATGCCCGCCATACGATCACGCAACTCGGCCATTTCACGAACCAGAGGAGGCCAGTCTACGGACTCCAATTCAGCTAAATCTTCTGCGGTTGGTTCACCGCGCACTTCTGTCGTACGTCTCTTGGTGGAAACAGATTCTTCTTCCGACTCCTCCAAATCATCAAAGCCCGAGGAGCCTTCTGGCTCACCCTCGGCCAACCAGAGCTGGAGACGCCAATCGATGGAGGAAACTTCCAACTGATGATCGGATTGAACTTTTTCGCTGATAAATCCGCACTGTGAATTTTGCTCGGCTAAAGAAACCTCTAAATTCTTTAAACGCATTTCAGTTTCGCGCAGACGCTCGCGATCAACCGATAACACTTTTTCTTCGGACTCTAAAATGCCGTCTTTTTGTGCCAACTCATCGCGGGCAGTATTTAAAGCGAGTTGCGACGTCTCAATTTCTGTCGCACATTGCCGTGAGTTATTTCGTGCCGCCTCGGCCTGAGTTTTTAAATCGGCAATCAAGCGCTCATTACTCTCGGCCTCTAATCGGCGCGCCGACAATCGGACCTGAGCATCGGCACGACGGGATTCCAGATCCGCTAATTCGCGACCAGCTAATTCGAGTTTTTGCTTTTGCTCTGCCAAAGAAAGTCTCACTTCTCCAAGAGAATTTCGCCTTAAATCAGCTTCTTGTCGCCGCTTCTCCACGTCTTGCTCACCAGCCACAATTGTCTGACGTAAACTAGCTACCTGAGCATCTTTAGCCGAGAGAGTTTCTTGCGCACGATCGCGTCGCAAGAGAGCTTCAGCCTTCGCTGCTTCCGTCTCCATCAACTGACGTTGCTCTCGAGCGAGCCGCTCATCGACAGCGGTTAAAGTGGCTCGAGCGGATTGTTCATCCGCTTGTGCCACCGAAAGCTCTTGAGCCGCAAATTGCGTGGCTGCACGAAGCTGTACAACCTGAGCCTCGTTTTGGTCCATCGAAGACTGCAACGCTAAGGCTTTTTCATTTAAACTCGTGAGCTTATCGTTTTCCGATTCGAGTTGAGAGCGAACGGTGCGAATCTCGCTTTCACGAGAAAAAACACCCGAACCCGAACCCGTAGCAACTTTTTTGGGACGTCCGGCAAAAACCAAACCGCGACGATCCATCAAGTCCCCCGAAGTCGTGGCAACGAGGAAGAAATCAAACGAAGTATGACTGCGCCACCATTGAATAAAATCAGGGAGACTCTCGCAGAGATAACAACCGTCAAAAAGGTTGGAAAGTAAACGCTGATGGGCCGATGACTTGGCTTGTACGGCTTGTGACGCAGGACGAAGCCAGCTGGGAGCACTTACAGGCGAAGGGGCAGCTGAAGGGACCTCCACTTGGAACACAGCACGACCTAATTCGCGCTGAGTAATCTGGGCAACCACTCCTGGAAGGAATTCTGCACTTTCCAAAGCAACGGCTTCGGAGGCGGCTCCTAAAATATTTTCTAAAGCTCCCGCGACAGAAATATCGGTTACAGTTACTAAATCAGCCAGAGCCATCGCCTTGCCAGCGGGAACACCTTCAGCCAGCTCGCCACGTAATACAGCTTTAGCTGCATCAGAAAAACCTTCGAGGCGCGACTGCATCTGCTCAAGCATACCCAACTGAGCAGAGAGTTTTGCTACCAAACGATCTTGTTCAGAAATTGATAACTGTAAGTTTCGAAATTGCGAAAGTAACTCACGTCCGGCCTCCACCGCAGTTTGTTCGGCATTTCGAGCTGCCTGCAGATCGGCGTGTCGTGCACTGACAACTCCGGCACAATCGGTGGCTCTTCGCTCCACTGCCATTCGCTCATCTTTTGCTTGAGACAATGAACTCGCGAGGTCCACTTGACGTGCCTGATAGCCACGCAAATCAACTTCGAGATTGGTTACGTCGGCTCGGGCACGAGTCATTTCACCTTCTGCAACTAAAACATCTTGGCGAGCATGACGAAGGCGTGCTTCTGCTTCGGCGAGTAAACGGATGGACTCATCAACCTCCGCCGTTTTTTCCCGGAAAGAAGCATCGGCTTGACTAACATCGCTGGCGACAGCGGTTTTGACGTCGGAACTTCCCTGCAGACGGGCGGAAAATTCAGCAATGGCTTGCTCCGCCTCTGCTGCTTCGCGTCGAATATCGCTGAGACGTTGGGATAAATCTGTCGCTCGTAAATCAGCGGTTCTAGCTTCTGCCTCAGCGTTTTCACGCGCCGTACGAATATCAAAAAGAGCCTGCTGGGCACGCTGCACTTGTTCAGCCAACTCGATTCTGGCCGCTCTTGTCGTACTCAGGGCAGCTTCTCGATTTCGTAAATCTTCAGCTAAAACATCAACTTCAGTTCGGCAGGTGGTAGCTTCGGCATCGAGTTTTTCTACCTGCGCTTTTCGTTCAAAAAACTGTTTCGTTTGCCACGCTAAATCTAAGTGCGTGAAGCGATGTTTTAATCGACGATACCGAAGAGCCTTTGAAGCTTGGCGTCGTAAACTCGCAATTTGACGACCAACCTCTCCAATCACATCGGTTACACGAGCCAAATTGGTATCGACACCCGATAGCTTACTGAGGGCTTCTTTGCGTTGAGATTTGTAACGGGTGATTCCTGCAGCTTCTTCAAAAAGTGTCCGTCGCTCAGCAGGATTCGCCGAAAGAACTTGATCAATTTGTCCCTGGACCATGAACGAGTAGGACATTCGCCCAACTCCCGTATCCATGAAAAGTCGTTGAATATCTTTAAGACGTGCAGGTTTCCCGTTGATAAAATAATCACTGGTACCCTCGCGGTAGAGACGGCGCATCACGGAAACTTCAGCAAAAGCGGTTCCCAATTCTCTTTCACAGTCGGTAAAAACTAATTCGACTTCACATTGGGACATCGGCTTGCGTCGATCGGTCCCAATGAAAATAACATCCTGCATCGTTTGACCACGCAGGGATTTAGCACTCTGCTCTCCCAGCACCCAGCGAATCGCGTCGACGATGTTCGATTTACCGCAGCCGTTGGGTCCAACGACAGCCGTAATTCCAGGTCCGAGCTCGATTCGAGTGCGGTCAGCAAAACTTTTAAATCCGTTGGCGACGATTTCCTTGAGGTACATCGAGGGGTGGTTAAGGAACGATTGACCTAGGATAACCTCGCCGCAAGGCGAGATATAGGCATTTTAAGGCGAGTTATTCACGATAAAAAGCCGGATTCGTGATTGACGACCTCGCCCTCCCTCTGTTGCCTCGACCCTCCAACTGCTAATATGTCTGTAGAAATCAAGATTCGTAAAGGTGAGACCGTTGATAAAGCTCTCCGCCGTCTTAAAAAGAAGGTCGACCGTGAAGGCATCATCAAAGATGCACGTGCTAAGCGTGGCTACGAAAAGCCCTGCGAGCGTCGCCGTCGCAAAGAGAAAGTGAAGAACTTCAACAGCTACCTCCGCAAGAAGTGGGATAACGCCTAAGTCTAGGCCACCATCCTCTCCCAAGGCCCGCCCTTTTCGGCGGGTCTTTTGTTTTTAAGCAAAACAAAAAGGGTCAAACCCTGAGGTTCGACCCTTTTAAAAGAACTCAACCGAGACTTAGCGCAAGAAGAGCAATTCTTGGTAAGAAGGTAATGGCCAGTATTCGTCGGACACAACTTCTTCAAGAGCGTCAGCCGCTGCACGAACCTTCAACATGGCAGGAAGGATCTTGTCGCAGGCATGACGAGCATTGCCGTGACTATCATCCTTCGACTCGCCACGAAGTTTATCGAGAGAATCAAGGGAGGCCGCTAAATCCTCAGCCAGGCTGATGACTTCCTTACGGAGTTTTCCACCAGACTTCGAGTCAGCCACAGGCGTTAAATCAGCAGCGTACTTAAGAGCGGCAGGCAGGAGTAAGGTGCGACCAATATCCGAAACCAATTTAGATTCGGTATTGATGGTCAGAACATAAGAGTGAGTGTAGATTTCTTCGCGAGAAACTAACTCTTCTTTGCTCAACACATTTTGACGCTCGAAGACTTCAATCGTCGACTTAGCAACAATTTCTGGAAGGGCATCTGGCGTCGTGCGAAGATTCTTCAATCCGCGCTTTGCTGCCTCTTTGTGCCATTCTTCAGAGTAACCATTACCATTGAAGATGATACGACCGTGCTTGGTGAGGATATTCTTGAGAACCGTCTGTAAGGCAGCGTTGAAGTTACCCTTCTCTGCCTTGATTTCTGCACTCAAGTCGTCGGCCAATTTATCCAGCGAGTCTGCCATGATGGTATTTAGAACCGTCAATGGACCAGCCACGGAGAAGGAGGAACCAACAGCGCGAAACTCAAACTTGTTACCGGTGAAGGCAAAAGGACTGGTTCGGTTACGGTCACCCGCATCCTTCGGAAGAACAGGGAGCGTATCAACGCCCAAGGTCATCGTGCCACCTTTGCGAGAACTGGAGGCAGAACCACTCTTCTTCACTTGCTCAATCACTTCATTGAGCATGTCACCAAGGTAAATCGAGATAATCGCGGGAGGAGCTTCATTCGCACCAAGACGGTGATCGTTACCAGCCGATGCTACTGAAGCACGCAGGAGACCTTGGTGTAAATCAACCGCACGAATAACCGCTGAACAGAAGGTAAGGAATTGTGCATTCTCGTGAGGAGCCGAACCTGGTTCCAAGAGATTACCAACACCTGCACCACCCAGCGACCAGTTAACGTGCTTACCCGAACCATTCACGCCAGCAAAGGGCTTTTCAGCCAAGAGGCAGACGAAACCATGCTTAGCAGCCACACGCTTTAATAGCGTCATGGTCAACATTTGGTGATCGTGAGCAACGTTGGCGGATTCGAAAATCGGAGCGACTTCGAATTGAGCTGGAGCCACTTCATTGTGACGAGTCTTGATTGGAATGCCGAGCTTGAAGCATTCGCGTTCGGTTTCCATCATACAAGCGAGAACACGATCAGGGATAGTACCAAAGTACTGGTCTTCGAATTCTTGACCCTTCGCAGGCTTAGCACCGAAGAGCGAACGACCACAGGTATAGAGGTCGGGGCGAAGATAGAATAAACGAGAATCGATAAGGAAATACTCCTGCTCGGGACCGCAGGAGGCACTGATGAAACCAGCTTTCTTGCCGAAGAGTTCGAGCACGCGATGGGCAGCCTTATTCAGGGCATGCATGGAACGAAGCAGAGGCGTCTTTTTATCCAAAGCTTCACCCTTCCAAGAAACGAAAGCTGTAGGAATACAAAGGGTCGAACCATTTTCTCCATCGAAAATGTAAGCAGGAGAAGTAACGTCCCAAGCGGTATAACCACGAGCTTCGAAAGTAGAGCGAAGGCCACCGTTCGGGAAAGAAGAGGCGTCTGGCTCAGCTTGAATTAAAGCCTTACCAGAAAACTGAGCCAAGGTTCCAGTACCATGAGGCTCAAAGAACGTATCATGCTTTTCCGCCGTGGATCCGGTGAGAGGATGGAACACGTGAGCGTAATGTGTGGCACCACATTCTAGCGCCCAATCCTTAATCGCTGAAGCAACCACATCGGCAGCTGCACTGTCGAGTTTGGCACCCGACTCGATGCAATTTTTTAGCGCCTTAAAGATATCCTTCGGTAAACGCTTTTCCATTTTCTCGAGCGAGAAAACATTCTGGCCATAGATTAAATCGATTTTCTCATTACGAAAATCGAAAGTGCTCTGTAGGCGTGGTTGCGAAGCAATTGACTCAATTGCATTTCGGCGGGCTGGATTGGTGCTCATTGTTGGGGGATTAGAAAGGAATTAGGTGTTTAATTTCACACAGAAACAGCACTCTATGTGCCACGGCACAACCCCGAACCATTCACAGTAAGTTTTGCCTAAAAATAAACAATTGTGTCTAATTTTGGGCTTTTGACCTATTTATTTCCAGTCATAGGCTAAACGAACAAAATATGCGGTATCAGTACTGACCTGGTTTACTTGGGGCTTTGATCGGTAGTCATTGGCGATACCAACTTTCAAAGAGAAAGGTCCAGCATTTCGAAGAAGACTCAAGGTGGTTTCTTGATGAACTATGTAGTCGGAAAGATTTTTGAGCGCAGGGACCAAGGAGACGCTAATGTCTAGTCCCGTCCATCCGAAGTCCTCATGATAGATTATTCCTAAATCAGCAGAGGGAGCGGAGATATTGGTATTACCCATATCTGAATATCGTTCCGTTCGGTGAGCAAAACCGAGAAGTCCATCCAGCTTTCCTTTTTCAGTGGTTAAAAGTCGGACACCCAAACCCACGGCATTAACCGATAAAAAGTCGATGTGCTGAGCGCGATCGTAACCAGTGTCTGTTCTCACGTAACCAAAGGATGACTCAACCGGCTTAGTCTCGTAAGATAACTTTGCATGAAAATTATCTGCCGAGACCTGCTCTCGATCCGATTGTCTAACCAAGCGAAAACTTCCCTTAAAATCACTGGCTTCATTGGTCCCTAAAAATTGAAATCCGACGCTCAATCCACTGGTTGAGCTCGAACCAGAGCGACCCGAGAGATCCAAATCTGCCTGCCCAGTCCAAGTACGCGAGCCCTTCCCAACTTGAACAGGAACTGTAACATCAACCGATGCAGCCAGCAGGCAATTAACCCAAACGGAAGCGATAACAACAAAAGCTTTCTTCATAGAGCTGTTGGTGAAACGACGATGACTCTGGATTGCCAATAGCAAAATGCCTGTTGTGATTAATTTATGCAGTTTGACGCCGTCATCATTGGAGCTGGCCCCGCTGGGCTCTCGGTGGCCCATGAAATGCATCGAGCTGGAGCACGAGTAAAAGTGATTGAACCCTCTCACCGTGTCGGTGGTTCGATTCGCACCATTAGAGAAGAGGGCTGGCTAGTAGAGACCGGGCCAAACACGCTACAAACTGAGAGCGAATCAGACATTAGTTTACTCGAATCTTATGGATTAAAAAGTTCGATGCTTTTCGCGGAACGCGAATCTGCTAAACGTTTTATTTTATCTCAAGGAAAACTGCATACCTTGACCTCGAGCCCTTCTTCCTTGTTCACCTCAAACCTTCTGAGTTTTTCAGAAAAACTTCGCCTGCTCGGAGAGTTTTTTATTCCAGGCCGAGAGATTAAAGAAGAAACGGTTCAACACTTTATGGAGCGTCGCTTCGGACGCGGAGTGGCCAACCTACTCGCCGATCCTTTTATTTCAGGAATTCACGCCGGAGATCCTCAACGCCTGGTCTTACAAAATTGCTTTCCGACATTGAGCGATTTAGAAAAAAAACACGCCTCAGTTTTATTTGGTTTACTGCTGAAGAAAAAAAGTTCCCGCCGTATCATTGGATTTAAAAAAGGAATGCAAGAGTTAGCCGATGCACTAGCCAAACCCCTCCAAACAGAGTCATTAGAGTGTGGTGCGATTCTCTCTTTGATACAACGAGATCAAAAAGGTTGGCAGATAGCCTGGCGTGATATCTCGGGACAAGAAAAAGGAGTTTGGACCAAAAAAGTTGTCGTCACCGCACCTCACTGGCAATGGAACTCACTGCCTTTTGACCTTAAACTTAAAAACACTCTCCGTGAATGGGAAAGTGCTGAAGCGGCGCCAGTCACGGTCGTTGCCCAGGGCTATCGTCGAAGCGATGTCCCCCACCCGCTCGATGGATTTGGATTTTTGGTTCCCCACCAAGAGAACCGAAGCCTGTTAGGTTGCCTCTTCCCTTCCTCTGTTTTTCCACACCGCGCTCCCGATGGCAAAGTCCTGCTCTGTAGTTTCATAGGGGGAAGTCGACGACCTGACTTGGCACACTTAAACGACGAGGAACTTCGTCGACGACTGAGACAGGAGTTGAGTTCAGTACTTGGAATTCAACAAGCGCCAGTGAGAGAATGGATTCAGCGTTGGGATCGTGCGATACCTCAATATGTGATTGGACAAAGTCGACGTGAAGAAGCGCTTGCTCGAGCCGAGGAAACAAATCCCGGTCTCTTCTTCCATGGCGCCTTCCGCGGTGGCATCTCCCTCATGCAGGTCATCCGCCAAGGTCACCAATTGGGACAAGAACTACTGACCTATTAAGAGTGACGAGGTGGTTCAGGTAAATGCTTCACCACCCAGAGTGCAGGAATCATCAGCAAAGCCCCCGTGATATAAACCCAAAGGTGCGAACCCGTTTTAAAATAAAGCAAAGCAGCACTTAAAGGGCCAATCACTCGAGCAAGCGAACCCGCAGATCTCAATATTCCCAAGTTACGTCCTTGATCACTCGCACTGGAATACAGGGAGGCTAAAGATGAAATACTGGGAAGAATCAAACCCGTCGCAAAAGAAATTAAACCCATTCCCATATAAAAGAGAGGCTTAGCCCAATCGACCGTTTGTCCTATCTGCGAGGAGGAGGGAACCGAAGCGATGACACAAAAAGCGATAATAGCGATAACCATTCCAATCATAACCACTTTTCGCTGTCCTAAACTTTTACCGACAAAGCGAGCTAACCCTTGGGCAAGAATTAAACAAGATCCGTTAAAAAGAAAAAGAGCGACATTATCACGGGGACTATAGGCAAAAAGAGCAAAGGTGAGAAACACGATCGTATTTTCCATACCCGTAAATGCGATTTGATAAATGAGATTAGCCAGAGAGGTACGACGAACGGACGAGGATTCAACGTTCGCTAAATCAAAAATCGAGGGGCGTTTGGCATCATGTTGTGCGCGATTTTTTTCTGACAAAGTTTCAGGGAAAAAGAGCCAAACCGAAATAAAGTTAAGCAAGGCTAAACAGGCGGAAAGAAAAGCAGGAAGAGAAAAGGGATTTAAGCCAAAAGACTGATCGACGGGATGAGGGTGAGTATCCACCGGAGCACTCAACCCACCAATAATCGGACCAACAAGAAAACCTAAACCAATTGCAACCCCGACTACGGCCATTCCTTTAGTTCTTTCTTTTTCTTCTGTCACATCCGCTGCAGCCGCACTAGCCACCGCAATATTACCTGCCATCATCCCACAAATGAATCGAGTGAGAACCACGACCCAAAACTGGGCGGCAAAAATCCATAGAATATAGGAAAGAGCACTCCCGGCTAAAGTGATAACCAAAATACGACGACGACCAAAACGATCCGAAAGCGAACCCCAAATCGGAGAAAAGATAAACTGCAACAGAGAGTAGAGCGTGCTGAGCAATCCACCAAAGAGGACCGCTTTGATAAATGGCGTCTCTCCACCAAGCCATTCCGCTGTAGCCGAAAGCCAACCAATCAAGGTCCCCGAAGCCCCTTCGGCTTGAATGTAATGAGTCAGTAAATGAGGGAAAAGGGGAATGATAACACTAAAGCCAACGATATCCATCAACACGGTTAAAAAAATTAATCCGAGAATTCGGCGTTGTGGCAAAGCTTGGCGCATGACCGCAAAATGAAGAGGCCTGGTCGAATCGCAAACAAAAGAGCACTCTTGCGAACAATTAAAATTTAATTAAAAAGCAAAACATGTGGCGCCTGCTGTTTATCCTATTTCTTTGTGTCAATGATTTGCGAGGTGCTGAACTCACTCCCCCTAAACAAGTCTTAATCGTCAAAGAGTTAGCTGACTTTAGCGATGAAACCTACGGTCAATCTGTTGAAAGAATCCTGCAAGAGTTAGAACAGAGAACGGGTGTCGTCTTAAAGCCCGGCCCACTCCGTAAATGTGCCCTAAAGATTTCAACACAATCTGGCCAAGGATTATCCACCCCCAAATCGCTCATTCGTGCCTTAGGTCATGCACTCATCAAACGTGGCTTTACACGTAACGAAATTATTTTGTGCGATGTCCGGTTAGAGACTTTACGTGAATGCGGCTTCCTGCCTGATTCACTTGCGGAGAAACAATCCTTCGAAGGATACCCCGTGGTTGCTTTTGAAGCAAATGCCCTTCTCTGGTCCAATGATAAACGATTATTTTACACCAATCAGGTGATGCCACGTCCAGGCACACCTCCTGTACCTTGGGGAGATTCGCGCATTAGTTTGTTACCCAAAACACTCGTCGATGAAGTCGATTTTTGGATTAACTTGCCTGTGCTGAGTGACGGCAAAGCTCTGGGTGTTCATGGTGCCATGGCTTCAGCCTCACTGGGTAATTTAATTAACGCTGATCGTTTCATGGATAATCCCTATAATGCCACCAAGGTAGCAGTCGAAGTCTGTGCCTCGCCCTTATTGGCTGAAAAAAATGTTTTATCGATTTTATCTCTCGAGAGTTACCAAATCTTAGGCGGACCAAGTTTTGACGCCAATTGGTGTAAATCGGAGCGCACTTTACTCGCCAGTGCAAACCCTGTGATTATCGATTATCTCGGTTGGCAAAAAATTAATGCCGGGCGAGCAGAAAGAAATGTTGATGAGATTCGTCCAGAACCGCCCCTTTTCAATGCCGCTAATGCTGGAAATATTCGTTTAGGTTCCTGCAAACCTTCGGAAATTATTTTAGTTAAATTACCCTCCAATCTTTAAAGTATGTTCAATCAAATTAAACAGTTTTTAGCTCCTCTACGCTACTGGCGCGAACTTCCCCTTCGCGAATGTAATGACCGTCCGGCATTAAAGCCTCGCCCAAACCACCGCATCCCCTCTGTGGTTTATCAAACTTGGGAAGATAATCTTTTTGGGAAAAGTCACTTGGAAGAAATTCATCGTTTTCGTGATTTAAATCCTGAACTCGATTTTGTGCTCTTTAATCGCAGACAGCGCGAGGACTACCTGCGCCAGCAATGGGGACATCACCCCATCTTTTCGATTTACCAAAAATCTCTTTTTGGGCCGATGAAGGCGGATATCTTTCGCTACTGCTTACTCGCCGATCGTGGCGGGTTTTATTTTGATATCAGCAAAGGTTGCTCTGTACCCCTCCAGCAATTATATCAAAGCACGACCGAGGCTCTTATCGCCTTTGAGCCTCATGAAAATCCTGACCTCATAAACTCTCCCGCAGGAAAATATTTACAATTCCCAACAAAGCTCGTTTTGCAGTGGGGCTTTGGATTCGCGCCCAAAAATCCAATATTAGTGAAAATGATTGAAAACATCTGCCATCACTACCCTCGCTATCAGGGGAAAGTTTTTCCTTCACCCAAAGATGCCATTCGCGAACTGACGGGCCCGTTAATGTTTACGCAAACCGTACACGAAGTGCTCGCCCAAGGGCCACTGCCCCACCTCGAGCAATGTGGAATCGATTTTAATGGCTATGGTATCTTTGCCCTAAAAGGTTCGAGAGTGAGATACTTGACAGCCCCCGCCTACATAAAGGCCAAGAACCTTCCCATCGTCGACTAAAGGAAATTAGAGTTTAATTCCTAAAGCTTCGGCCGCCGTGGCACGCTCTTCTAGTAACTCTTTTTCAGTGATGGCAATCTTGCTGCGTGAAAACTCGTCGAGCGGTAAGCCTTGAACAATTTCCCAAGAACCATCGGCCTTGGTGCGCAAAGGATAGCCGAACATAATTCCTGGAGTGATACCATAATCACCCTTCGAAAAAACGGCGACGGAATGCCATTCCCCAGCAGGAGTAGGAAAATGCAAACTACGCAGGGTATCTAAGGCAGCATTAGCAGCCGAGGCAGCCGAAGAAGCACCGCGGGCCTTGATAACCGTGGCACCACGCTTTTGCACATCGCCCACAAAAGTGTCTTTTAACCAGGTTTGATCGGTTATGACCTGAGTAGCGGGCTTACCTTGAATAGTAGCATTGGTGAAATCAGGGTACTGCGTCGAGGAATGATTACCCCAAATGGCTACGTTTTTTACCGCTGAATGATGCACGCCTGCTTTTTTAGCGAGCTGTGATTTTGCACGATTTTCATCGAGACGAGTCATCGCAAAGAAATTTTCCTCACGTAGACCAGAAGAAGAACGAAGGGCAATCAGAGCGTTGGTATTACATGGATTACCCACGACCAAAACTTTGACATTCTTTTTTGCGTTACGAGCAATCGCATCGCCCTGACCTACAAAAATCTTACCGTTGATTCCGAGAAGGTCTTTGCGCTCCATGCCATCTTTACGTGGTACAGCTCCGATTAATAAGCACCAATCGGCGTCCTTGAATCCTTCATTTAAATCCCCCGTCGCAACCACATCAGTTAAAAGTGGGAAGGCACAGTCTTCGAGCTCCATCACCACTCCATTCAAGGCATTCAAGCCTGGACCTACCTCAATGAGATTAAGCGCCACAGGCTGGTCGGGGCCAAATACTGCGCCGGAAGCCAAGCGAAAGATTGCCGCGTATCCGATGTTGCCAGCGGCACCAGTAACAGCGACGCGAATGGGAGTCTTAGAAGCCATAGGGAAGACTATCTAGTTACGACTTCCTTGCGGTGTGAAGCGGAAACTTACAAGTTCAACTCGCCCTGCGTAAAATCCTCGCTCTCTGGGGAGGAAAGGCTGTCCTTGATTAGCTGGACTAAAGGTAGGTGGGTTCGACCCTCTAAACAGCATAAAGCCCTGATAATTAAAGCCGAAGCAAGGGCATCGTAGAGTGCACAATGAAATCGACGACGGTCACGTGGGCAGTAACGTTCAGCCACCTGGTTAAGTCGATCGGTCAACTTGAGCCGTTGGACCAGTAGGCTCAATTTATACTCTCCCAAGGACGGCATCCAGGCGCGCGCGAGACGACATGAGTCAATCCATGGACCCCAGTCAGCAACCAACTCATCTGAAAGAAAAGCGGGGACGGCCGAAGGTCTTGGCCATGTATCGCGCAACAAACGCGATTCAACCGGCGCATGGTGGGCGATGAATAACCCTCGGTTTCTCAAATCTGCCCAAAAATCCCAATCATCCGAAAAAGGACTCGTCCCTGTTAAATCCTGATCACGAAGCCCATGACATTGTGTATCGACTGTTGGTACAGATAGACGCGGGGCATGTAGGCGAGATCGTACAGAAATAATTTCTCCCCCGAAAAGGGTTACGACTCCACTCTCTACGATACCCGTCTTGAGACTGCCTTCGAAGTCAATGACATGCAAAGGCAGTTGTGACCAGATGAGCGACTCAACAGGCACTCTAAAACTCGCTGTAAATTTGCCCCAAGATGGTCAACTCACCCTGTAAATCGACCAAAGCCATGTTGCCGTAATTAGGGTCATTAATCATGCCATGGAACCATGCGTAACGCTCAATAATCTCAAGTTGTTCGAGCTTGGGAAGAATCGTGCGCATGAACTTGGCGATATCGTTCATCTTGTAAGCATTATCTTCCAACTTCTTAACATGGAAATCAGCGATACCCATCTCCGTTAACCACACGGGGCGATTGTCGTACATGCGTGAATACTTCGTGATGCGATCGACTAAGCGTTGAGCGTCACGCTCACCATAGTCTTTGACGTCGAGGTAGCAGTAATCGTGCATGTTCAAGAAATCCATGCGGTATTTTCTCTCTCGGGCCACAGCCATGAAATCGCGCATCCATTTTCCAAAAGGATTACCACAAGCAGGAGCACTTAAACGCATTCCCGTCTTTTCCAAGAAAGGCCAAACTTCTAAAACTTTTTCAACAGGGATGTAAGCTTGGTCCGAGTGATCAGGCTCGTTAAAACAAAGTAGAGTATGTGCACCAGAAGCCTTAATCCGCTCTACTTCTTCATAAAACTTATCCTGGCCATTACGAAATCCCCAAGCCATCGGGAAAAATTCCACCCCGCGAGGCATTGCCCGCGTTTCTTCAGCGTGCCAATTATAAGCCCAGCTGACATTTAACTGACGCAGGGAATTGAAGAAAATATTATGGGGCGAGTCGTAATAACCGATGCCCTTTTTCTTCGAATGCTTTTTAAAAGCATTGCATCCCGTGGCCAACATCGTGCCGGCAGCTAAGGCGGGAGTTAACGATATAAATTCTCGGCGATTCATGTAGGTTTCAAAAATTTATCTCCACTCATGCTTAGGATAGCGACCTTTTAAATCTTTTTTTACCTGTTCATAAGACCCCTTCCAAAAGGCATCCAAATCGGTTGTCTTTTGTTGGATTCGGCGTGCGGGCGACTGTATACAGACGACGAGTGGAACTTTTCCTTGGCATACCCTTAACTTGACACCTGAAACGTCATAAAGTTCCTGCACCGTTGCTTCCATCAAGGCCTCACCATCTATCGTATATTCAATGCTAACGGGGGTCTTTTTGCGCGGAAGTACTAATTTTTCGGGGCAATAGGCATCGAGCATTAACGCCTGAACTTGATTCAACCACCCCCTGAGGATAGGCATGACAGGTCGATCTTTAATTTCTTTATAAGCCACAGCCCCCGCACAGATCTGCTCAATCACCAAACGACGTCCCTCTTCATCAAAAGGAGGGATGGCGCATTCGGGACAGTGTTTAGCCAAAAAGTTTACCCGGCAAATCCAACGATTAACACTCACATCCCAGCGTTCCAAGTGAAGTCGACCCGCCATCACCTCTTCGGCCAAAATTTGACTCGAGGCTTCCGAAGGTTCAGCGGGACGCTCAACCGCTTCTAAAACGATATCTCGAAAACGTCGCTCCGTGCGTTGAACAACCCGGCGCTGGGTCGACTCAAAACGTAAAGAATGTTTTTCCGAAAAATCATCAGGGAAAAATTCTTTTAACCACGACTCTTCAATCGCCGTAATCAAAGATAAAAACGTTGTCACTTCTCCGCGTGTTTGAATTTCATCCACTTCTGCGGCGACGAAAAGTTTAACCGAACGCAACATAGACTCACGTCGCAATTCCCCACGCCGACCGTGCACAAGGTGGCAACGTAAAGTTCCCGCATCAGCCCTTAAAGCCAGACGATCCGAAAATCCTAAAAGTAAACAACGACGAAGTGCCTCGTTTGAAAAACCCTGCGTCGTCGTTCGCAACCCCTGCCCTTCGGCAATCTTTAATAACTGCTGTGCTGCTTTTCCCGCCTCTCGTGCGGCTTGAGCATGAACGCCTAAACGGCGACAAACCTCCCCATCGAAATTTACTTCTTTAGCTTTTTGCCATAAAGCTAAACGGAAAAAGAAATCAGAACCCGCCTCCCAATTCACTGCTTCACGCGCTTGTTCGGTGTATTCATCAACTTTACGCAATAAAAGATCACGCCCTTGGGCTAATCCAGCAATGAGAGCGACCGCTGGCACACAATCGTAATCGTGTCCCGCCATCAACATACGCGAATACCGTGGGTGAGCGGGGAACCGAGCCATCCTTTGACCGAGAGAGGTAATTCTTCCCTCATCATCTACTGCACCTAAGTCGCGCAGTAAATTCAAAGCTCTCTGCAAGTTGGCTGCCTCTGGTTTCTCAAACCAAGGAAAGTTTTTGGCATCACCCCAAGCCGAAGATAGAATCATCAATAGCGCTTCCGCTAAATCCACGCGCTTAATTTCAGGCGTTTCACGTAAAGGCCGAGACTGGTGATGGGTATGAGACCAAAGTCTCAAACAGCGCCCAGGACCCGTGCGACCTGCTCGCCCAGCACGTTGCTCTGCTGATGCCTGAGAAATGGACTCAATTAATAGCGTGTTGATTCCTCGATGTGGATCAAAACGAGCCACACGCGCCAAACCTGAATCAACCACGAAACGGACATTGGGAATCGTCAGAGAGGTTTCCGCAACATTGGTGGCGACAATAATCTTTCTTCGCTCACTGGGCTTAACTGCAAGATCCTGATCACCAGCGGGAAGTTCACCATGAAGTGGAAAGACTTCTATGCCACGAGTCACGGGCAGGTTTTTCAGAGCCGAAATCGTGCGAGAAATTTCGTAGGCCCCTGGCATAAAAACTAAAACGTCGCCCGTGTTTTCTTGGGTTAAAATTTTCCCTACCTGCTCCGCTGCGATTTCAGGAATTTCTCGAGCCTGAGAAGGAGAAACGGGGTGATAGGCAATATCGACAGGGAAAGTTCGCCCATCCGCCACCAGGGTTTCCGCCTCCCCTAACCATTCGGCAACGCTGTCGGTATCTAAAGTCGCCGACATCACAACAATTAACAAATCAGGGCGAGACGTTTGCTGTAATTGTTTTGCTAAAGCCAAAGCGATATCGGAATGCAGACTCCGCTCGTGAAATTCATCAAAAATCACTGCCCCCACTTCTTTCAATTCAGAAGTGGAAGCCATTTGTCTCAACAGTAAAGCTTCCGTAACAAACTTAATTCGCGTTTGCTCAGATTCGACTTTTTCAAAACGGATTTGGTATCCAACATCCTCCCCCAAAGTTATTCTACGCTCTTGAGCAACACGTTGAGCCAACAATCTTGCCGCCATTCGACGAGGTTGCAAAACAACAATCTGTCCATGCACGAGGCCTAAATCCAAAAGCATCTGCGGTAATTGCGTCGACTTACCTGAACCTGTAGGAGCTCGAAGAACAATCCGACGCGTCCGAGCACAGGCCGAAATCAACGAGTCTCGCAAATCCTCAATCGGAAGAGGCGTTTTCATAGAACAGGTAAATCGATTAACTGCACTTCAATCTTTCGCTCGATAATTTTTAATCGAGCCAGTGAAACTGGCTGCCGAAATCTGCGTGGCCCAGCGCTTCCTGGATTTACCCGCAAAATTTCACCATCTTTAATTACTTCGGGAATGTGAGTATGACCCGTAATCACGATATCGGGTTGGTAGTCGCTTTCAGCAATCTGGTAATGACCGTGATACATTAAAATCCTCAAACCGTTTATCTCCTGGTAGATAATATTTGGAAAATCGAGTTGGTCATCGCAGTTACCTAAAACAGCGTGACAAGGGGCAATGGTTTCCAACTGAGAAATAATCCCTGAACTGCCAATATCGCCGGCATGGAAAATGACCTGACAACCCTCGAGTGCCAGCATCGCCTCTGGACGAAGTAACCGATGAGTGTCGGAAATAACACCCATTTCGAAGGGCTTAGACACCATTATTGCGGACGGCGTAATTTGTCAGCAGGGATTGAACGCAAAGCGGTAAACTCAGCCCCGAGTGTTTGTTTAAGTTTATCCCTCAAGGCTGGTGGAAGTGCATTCACAGCTGCCTCAAAATCCTTATCCCCCGGAAAAGAGGGTTTTGTGCCTACGGGGGATAAAGGAACGCTTTCGTTTGGTAAATTGAAAGCAAAGGCATCCATTTCCGTTTCAGGATTAGACTTAGACTCATCATCAACCACCAAAGAACTTTCATCGGTTTCTTCCGCCTCCGTAGACACACTACTTGAAAAAACGTCGCTCGAGGGAGGAGTAATCGCGAGATTAGCAGGGGCTTGAACGGGAATCGGCTCTGCTGGTGTCGGTAGCGACTGGCTTATTTTTTTTTGGCCGGGCTCCCGAGGGAGACCAGCTGCAGCGGCCGCGATGTCTTTAATCAAAAGATCTATCGACCTCTGTCGACTTTGCTCAATCGCCTTGAGCATACTAATCTCAAAATTAGCTCGGGGAGAAAGACCATGTCGAATCGCTTGTTCACTGGACTGTAAAGATTCCAAAACCCTCACGAGTTGCTCAGTGGACATAGCCACACCTAATTGAGAACTTACCCCATTCGATTTGACAGCATTAATCACAGCCTGACGAACTTTCATCTGCAAATCGGATAAAACGCGCATTAAATCTCGGCCCTCAGCATGAAAGGAGTCACAAAGGGCGAGAACTTTATTCGCATCACTTTTGGCAATCGCTTGAGCGAGTTCATCGATTTGTTGCACGGAGGCTAAACCATAAATTGATAGAACATCCGCCTCGGTCACTTTTTTACCTGAAAATGAAATAACCTGATCGAGAATGGATTGCGAATCACGCATCCCGCCGTTGGCCAAGCGAGCAATCGCCGCAAGCGCGGCAGGCTCAGCTGTGACACCGTCGGCTTTCACGATTCGAGCTAATTGAGCCGAAATCACTTCCTCAGCAATCGGATGGAACTCCAAGCGCTGACAACGCGAAGTAATCGTTGGCAAAACTTTGTCCGATTCGGTCGTTGCCAAAATAAACTTAACCCACGCTGGCGGTTCTTCAAAAGTTTTTAAAAGCGTGTTAAAGGCGTCTTTGGTTAACTGATGCACCTCATCAATGATAAACACCTTAAACGTGCACATGTTCGGCGGGTACTGACATTCCTCACGCAATCTTTTCGCATCTTCAATACCTCGATTTGAGGCAGCATCGATTTCAACCACATCAAGACAGTTACCCTGTTCAATGGCCTGACAAATCGGATCGTCCAAAGAAAAATCAGCCTTCGGTCCACCTGTGCAATTTAAAGCCTTAGCCAAAATTCGTGCCGTCGTCGTTTTTCCAGTGCCCCGAGGACCCACAAAAAGATAAGCATGAGCCAATTGCTTCGTGGTCAGAGCATTTTTTAGAGTTCGAACAATGTGCTCTTGGCCCACCAATTCATCAAATTGACGAGGGCGCCAGCGACGGGCGATGACCTGGAATCCTGGGTTAGACACGCTGAAACAGACAAATCTAGCCCTGCACAGGTGTCAACGGGGCAAACGAGTTTCTA
>CANHRV010000009.1 GCA_947463395.1 Opitutia bacterium
AGATAAGGCTTAGACATTTTTGTAATAAATTCTCGGGTGGTTTCGTTGCTTTACTTTGTAGCCTTGGCTGCTTTGGCCGCAGGCTTCTTGGCGCGACGGGCATCCCAAAGGGAGGCTAACATCACGTTCGAGCGATGAATCGCTGCTTCGCGTTCGGTGATTCCACCGGCGCCATCTTGAGTGCGCTTGAGGTGGCGTTTAACTAAATTGAGACCTTTAATCGTAACGCGTTCAGCGACACGATTGTAAGCTAGGATCTCGCCGCGTTTGCCTTTTTCAGCACCCGCAATGACGACAACTTCGTCACCTTTTTTGATATCAGTCTTAGACATAGCGATTAGAGAACCTCGGGAGCGAGGGAAATGATTTTCATGAAGTTTTTGCTGCGCAATTCACGAGCAACAGGCCCGAAAATACGCGTACCCTTAGGGTTGCCGTTATCATCGAGAATAACCACGGCATTCGTATCAAAACGTAGGTAGCTTCCGTCATTACGACGAATCGGAGCCACCGTACGAACGATGACCGCACGGACCACGGAACCCTTTTTGCATTGAGCATCAGGAGTTGAATCCTTGACCGAACAAATGATGACATCACCAATACCAGCGGTGTCGGTGATTTGGCCGAGACGGCGAATCATCTGCACCTGGCGGGCACCAGTGTTATCGGCTACATCGAGCCTGGAAAGCATCTGAATCATAAAAATAGAAGTGGGAGATTACTCGATAGATTGGGCAGCGATCTTGGCGGCTTCGATTACACGAACCACGCGCCAGCGCTTAAGTTTGGAGATAGGACGGGTTTCCATGATTTCAACCTTATCTCCCACTTTGCACTCATTCTTTTCATCATGAGCGTGCAGGACGGTACGGCGTTTTACTTCCTTACCATAAACAGGGTGAAGAACGGTAAACTGGTAGTTAACTTTAACGGACTTATCGCCTGAACGAGAAGCAACAAAGCCGACAAGGGATTTACGATTGGAACGGGACTCGGACATCGGGAATAGAGAGTTTAAGATTATTTGTTGGTCGACTTGGATTTCAGAACCGTGAGACAACGGGCAATATCGGCACGGAGAGAGCGGAAACGAGCCGAGTTCTCGACGGCACCGTTAGCCTGACGAAGGCGAAGTTGGAGCAACTCTTCGCGCGCTTCACGAATACGCTTTTCCAACTCAGCTGTAGCCAAGGAGCGTAACGCGGAGGCGGCGGATGGTTTATCTTTCTGGTAGGTACGCATCGAGAAAAGAGGTCAAATATGGGTGAGGGTGGTTTTAATTATCAATATTTTTCGAGTTCTTCACGGGCCAAGAAGCGACAGCGAACCTGTAATTTCGTGTCGGCGAGGCGCATGGCTTCGCGAGCCACGGAAATTGGCACGCCACTGACTTCAAAGAGCATCGTTCCTGGCTTAATGGCAGCAACGTAGTACTCAACACTACCCTTACCAGAACCCATTCGAACTTCCGCAGGCTTACGGGTTACAGGGGTGTGAGGGAAAACACGCATCCACATCTTGCCCTTACGTTTCAGAGAACGAGAGATAGCCACACGCGCGGCTTCAATTTGATTAGCAGGAATACGAGCGCGATCGAGAGACTGAATACCGAAGTCACCAAAAGCGAGGGTGTTGCAAGCCGTAGCATTACCGCGGATTTTACCCTTACGGTGTTTACGCCATTTAGTGCGAGCAGGTTGAAGATTAGCCATGAGAAGAAATGTTTATTGAGTGAATCAGTTGGGTTTAGAACTCTGAATCTTTAGCACAGATCCAGCACTTGATGCCGAGCTTTCCGTAAACCGTACGAGCTTCAGCAAATCCATAATCAATGTTTTCACGAAGGGTGTGAAGAGGAACGCGACCAACACGAGCCGACTCCACACGTGCAATTTCAGCACCACCAAGACGACCACCGAGACGCAAACGAATACCATCAGCACCATTTTGCATGGTGGACTGAATCGCTTTCTTCATCGCGCGACGGAAAGAAATACGGCGCTCTAACTGGAGAGCGACATTTTCTGCGACGAGTTGAGCAACAAGGTCAGGACGCTTTACTTCATTCACTTCGAGAATGACGTCATCAACTTTCGCCTTACCAGCGACTTGTTGAATTTCTTCGCGCAACTTCTTCAGTTCGTCGCCCTTTCGACCAATCACGACGCCAGGACGAGCGGTCCAAATACGTACACGGACTTTGGGACCAGCACGCTCAATGAAAATTCGGGGCACGGCCGCTTGGCGGAGTTTCTCTTTGAGGAATTCGCGAATGCGATAGTCTTCCAAGATGAAGGAGGGGAAATCGCGCTTGGTAGCGAACCAACGAGATTCCCAGTTACGACGGACGGCTAAACGGAAGCCGATTGGATTTACTTTCTGTCCCATTGTATTTTTAAAAGATTATTTGGTGACGGAACCCAGGGCCACGCGGATGTGACTCATGGATTTATGGATGGGGTGAGCAGAACCACGTGCGGCAGCAAGAGAGCGCTTGAGCACGGGGCCTTGGTTAACCGTGGCCGACACGACCACAAGGTCAGTGCTAGAGAGGTTATGATTGTTTTCCGCGTTAGCGATAGCGCTCGCGAGCGTCTTCGCCAAGAGACGAGCCGACTTGCGAGGAATGAAGCGGAGGAGCTGGATCGCTTCTTCGGCGGGAAGGCCTTGAATTTGGCGAGCAACTTCGCGCACCTTTTGCGGTGACATACGAGCGAAGCGAGTGGTGGCATGAACTTCCATGATAGAGAGAAAGGTTGGAGATTAAATTCGGGGGTTAGCGCGCAGGGCAACCGAGTCACCCGGGGCAATCGTTTGTTGGGTTTCGAGAGAAAGAATTAAGGCAACGGCTCGTTGTTCTGAAGCCTCGGCAATGACAATCGTGGCGAGAGGTTTGCTCTCGCGCGTAACAAGGCAGACTGAACCAGGTCGGAAACCATGATTATATCCAGCCGAGAGCACGAGAAGATCGGCGCTTTGCGAGAGAACCACTTCGGCAATTGCCGCACGGCCACTCGACCCTGCCGTCCCCAAAGCACGACCGTCCATGGCAACCACCAAGGGAGCCAAGAGACAGACGAGAATGGAGAGAACGAAGCGCATCGATGATTATCCCTGAGCTTCCTTGCGTGAAGGTTGAGTGTGTTGACGGAAAGTGCGCGTAGGAGCGAACTCACCGAGTTTATGTCCAACCATGTTTTCGGTGATATAGACAGGGACAAAAGCCTTGCCGTTATGCACCTCGAGATTGAGACCCACGAAGTCTGGAGTGACCGTCGAACGACGAGACCATGTTTTAATGGGCTTGCGATTGCTGGTCTTCTGAGCCGACGAAACCTTATCGATTAAATGAGGATCGACGAAGAAACCTTTTTTACGAGAGCGTGACATGGATAAGAAAAATTAGGCTTGTTTAACTTTGCGACCGTTACGACGGACGATGATTTGATTATTTGAAGCCTTGGACTTGATACGCGTTGGGAAGCCCTTCGCGAGTTGACCCCAAGGAGACTTCAATTGCTGACGACCACCTCCACCTTTGGATTTACCGCCACCACCACCCATCGGGTGGTCCACAGGATTCATCGCCATACCGCGAACGCGAGGACGACGACCCTTCCAACGAGCACGTCCCGCTTTTCCGAGGCTAGCATTTTGGTGTTCAAGATTTCCAACAATACCGATGGTCGCACGACAATCCGCATTGAGATAACGTTGCTCTCCCGAAGGCATACGCAAAATAGCACGGTCTGCTTCGATACCGAGAAGTTGAGCATAACCACCTGCCGAGCGGGCGATTTGCGCACCTTTACCAGGTTCTAATTCAATACAGTGAATGAATGTCGCTGGAGCAATTAAGCGCAAAGGCAGAGACAAACCAGGAGTCAGTTGGTCTTGCGGCTTAGTGGTACTAACAACCACATCACCAACCTTCAGACCATCGGGAGCCAAAATATAGGACACGCTCTTGTCGGCGTATTCCAGGAGAGCGAGGTGAGCGGTACGATTAGGATCGTACTCCAAACGCAAGACCGAGGCAGGTTGGTCGAGGCGATCGCGACGGAAATCAATCGTACGATAAAGCTTCTTGTGACCTCCACCACGACGGCGGGAGGTAATGCGACCGTAGCAATTACGACCACGGGCACGGTGATTGCTCTCCAAGAGTTGACGCTCAGGGCGACCCTTGTGCAAACCTTCGGTCTTAACGCGGGTAAGGAAGCGTTGACCGGGGGTGATTGGACGTGATGAAACGAGAGACATAGGATCAGACGACTTAAGCGAAGGAGATGACGTCGCCCTTCTTCAGGGTGACAATAGCACGACGCGAAGGCGTTTCGGTATAAATCGCACCACCGCCGAGACGGCTGCGACGTACCTTACCTTTGCGTACGAGAATGTTAACTTTGAGAACCGTTACTTTGTAAGCAGCTTCAATGGCAGCCTTTACCTGAGCACGATCGGCACCGGGAAGGATTTCGAAAACGTACTTATTGGCTTCACCCAAGACGGAAGCCTTTTCGGTGAAAATAGGGCGACTGATGATAGCAGAAGCGAGTTTCATGAGGATTAGTTTTTCGTGCGAGCGAGCACTTGATTGAGGCCTTCAAGGGTGATGAGAACACGAGGGTTCTTCACTAAATCGAGGGCATTGAGGTTAGAGGAATTAGAGAATACCGCACGACCGAGATTACGACTCGCACGGAGAACTGGCTCGCTCCAAGTGCTATCGACAACCAAGAGACGTTTGCCTTCGGGGCTAACATTCTTGAGCACTTTAGCAAAGAGAGCGGTCTTGGGCTTAGTTAACTCGAAGCGCTCGATGACGGCCAATCCGCCATCAGAAGCGAGATCGAAGAGGGCGCGCTGCAAGGCCAACTTCTTCGCTTGAGCCGTAATCGTCTTTGACCAATCGCGAGGACGTGGTCCAAAAACAATACCACCTTTGAAGAGTTGAGGTGCACGCTTGTCGCCGTGACGAGATCCACCCGAACCTTTTTGAGGTAAAATCTTCACTCCAGAACCAGCGACTTCACCATAGTCCTTCGTTTTCGAAGTACCTTGACGCTTGTTGGCTTGGTAGGAGACGACAACCTGCTTCAAGAGAGCGACGCCTTTGTCGCCTTCGAAAGCTGGAATATCAAAATCCTTTTCCGTGAAGGATGAACCGTCTGACTTGTAAACTTTGAGCTTCATAGGAGCGTAAAGAGGTGAGGGTTACTTAGTGGCTGGAGCTTTTTTCGCTGGACGGACGAGCACGAGCTCGCCGTTGGCACCAGGGAAACTACCTTTGATGAGAAGAAGATTTTTCTCGGCGAGTACTTGCACCACGCGAAGGTTTTGCACCGTACGACGAACCGAGCCCATGTGACCAGGCATGCGCTTACCCTTGAAAACGTGACCAGGGGTTTGACGCATACCAATCGAACCAATTCGACGGTGCATCATGTGACCGTGCGAATCGGGCTGACCGGACATATTGTGGCGTTTCATTACGCCTTGGAATCCACGACCCTTGACCGTGCCGATGACATCGACCATTTGGCCAGGGGTGAATTTTTCAACAGTGATAACATCACCGACTTTGACTTCGGCTGCGGCAGGCAGACGAATTTCTTGCAAATGATTCACGGGAGCAACGCCCGCTTTCTTGAGATGGCCGAGTTCAGCAGCCGAGAGGCGACTCTCTTTCTGTGAACCGAAGCCGATCTGCACGGCGTGATAGCCGTCAGTCTCAAGGGTCTTAACCTGCGTCACAGGACAAGGCCCAGCTTGAACGACCGTCACAGGGACGAGGTTATTCTCCCCGTCGTATACCTGGGTCATTCCGATTTTTTTACCGAGTAGTTGGTGTTTCATTTTCTAAGAGGCAGGTGATTTCTTGCGAAATCGTTTGGTCGTGATGACCTGCGTTAGGCTTTGGAGTCCTTGCGGAGTCTTGGTCCTGGCGGCGCCTGCGTTTGAGGTTTAGGTGGAGGGTTAAAAAATTAAGCGATGATGTTGATGTTCACGCCAGAAGGCATGTTGAGCTTACGCAATTCATCAACGGTCTGAGCATTGGGCTCAATAATTTCGATGAGGCGTTTGTGCGTACGAATTTCAAATTGATCCATCGACTTTTTGTCGACGTGTGGGGAGCGGTTGACAGTGAGACGCTCCACAGCGGTGGGCAGAGGAATAGGACCAGAGACGCGGGCGCCAGTGCGCTTAGCGGTATCAACAATTTCGTTAGCGGATTGATCCACCATACGATAATCAAACCCTTTCAGTTTGATACGAATTTTCATCAGGCTAGCCATCGGAGAAGTGTAGTGAGGATTGGGAGATTAGGTACGAGCAGGGGCACGAGAAGAGGTCTCGACCACTTGCTTGAGAATGTTAGCTGGAACTTGAGCAAAGTTGCTTGGTTCCATAGTGTAGGATGCACGACCTTTGGAGAGCGAACGAACGTCGGTTGCGTAACCAAACATTTCTGCTAAAGGCACGAGACAGTTAATATTACAAAGGCCAGACTTGGTTTCCATGCCTTGGATTTGGCCACGACGACGGTTCAAGTCGCCCATGATATCACCTTGATACTCCTCGGGAGTAACCACTTCGACTTTCATGATAGGCTCAAGCAAGATTGGCTTAGCGTCTTTCATCGCATCTTTAAACGCGAAGATACCAGCCATCTTAAAGGCCATTTCGTTCGAGTCGACTTCGTGGAAAGAACCGAAAACAATACGTGCTTTGAAATCAATGACAGGATAACCAGCAACGGTTCCATTGTTCGCTGCTTCATTGATACCTTCAATGGTCGGCTTGATATATTCCTTAGGAATAACACCACCAACGATTTCATTAATAATTTCGGTGCCCTTACCAGGATTCGCTTCAAGCTTGATTTCAGCGTGACCATACTGACCACGACCACCAGACTGACGAATGAATTTACCAACGCCGTCGGCACTCGTCGTAATGGTTTCACGATAGGAGATTTGTGGCTTACCTGATTTCGCTTCGACTTTGAATTCGCGCTTTAAGCGATCGACGATGATTTCAAGGTGAAGCTCACCCATTCCAGAAATCAAAGTCTGTCCAGTTTCCTGATTAGATGAAACACGGAAAGTGGGGTCTTCTTTCGCTAAACGCTGCAAACCAATCGAAAGACGCTCTTGGTCAGCCTTCGAATTAGGCTCAATCGACATCGAGATAACAGGGTCAGCAAACGTGGGTGGCTCGAGCACCAAGTCATCTTCTAAAGTCAAAGTATCACCCGTGATAACATCTTTTGGTCCGATAATCGCGCAGATGTCACCCGAATAGGCGACATCGATTTCTTCGCGATCCATCGCACGCAAGAGAACGATACGCGAGATACGCTCATTGGAACGAGTGCGAGGGTTATAAAGGTTATCACCTTTCTTCAATTGACCACGGTAAACGCGGAAGAAAACGAGCTGACCCACGAAAGGATCGGCCCATAACTTAAAGCAAAGACCCGTAACTTTTAGACTGTCATCAGCATTGATACGAATTTCGCTATCACCGTCATCGGTGAAAGCACGCTGACCACCCATGTCGATTGGGGAAGGCAAGAAGTCGACGACGCAGTCGAGCAACATTTGTACGCCCTTGTTTTTGAAAGCAGAACCAGGAATCACTCCGATGAAATTCATCGAGAGGGTTGCCTTACGAATACCATGACGAATTTCTTCAACCGTAATTTCCTGACCTTCGAGGTATTTATTGGCTAAAACATCATCAAAATCGGCTAGGGCTTCAAGTAAACCGTCACGCCATTTTTTCGCTTCTGCTTTTTGAGCTTCAGGAATTTCAATGACATCAAACTTCATGCCACGTGGGTCTTTCTCGTCATAGAGATAAGCCACGTTCTTCACTAAATCGATGAGACCCTTAAATTCTTCACCTTGACCGATGGGAATGAAGAGAGGGTGAGCGTTGCCCTTTAATTTAGTCCGAATGTCATCCACCGCGCCAAAGAAATCTGCACCCGTACGATCCATCTTATTGACGAAAGCAATACGTGGAACGCGATACTTGTTCATCTGACGCCAAACCGTTTCCGATTGAGGCTGAACACCAGCGACCGCACAGAAAACAGCGACTGCACCATCGAGCACGCGGAGCGAGCGCTCCACCTCAGCAGTGAAGTCAACGTGACCAGGTGTATCGATAATATTGATACGGTGATCGATGTTAGCAAAAGGACCCTCTTTGGTTTTCCAGCCAGCAGAAATAGCAGCGGCGGTAATCGTGATACCACGTTCGCGCTCCTGCTCCATCCAGTCGGTCGTAGCCGTACCTTCATGAACTTCACCCATTTTATGAACCACACCCGTGTAGAAAAGAATACGCTCAGTGGTCGTCGTCTTGCCCGCGTCGATGTGAGCGGCAATGCCGATGTTCCGGGTATATTCCAAGGGGAACTTCCGGTTAGGTGAATTGAGTTTGGAGAGGGCAGTTGACATGGTCAGAACCTAGGGTTCGGCCTAAAGGGTTGAGTGAGAGAAAATTTTTACCAGCGGAGGTGGGCGAAGGCGCGATTAGCTTGAGCCATCTTGTGAGTTTCTTCGCGCTTCTTAACGACGTTTCCTGTGTTATTGTAAGCATCAACAATTTCAGCAGCCAGAGCCTCGGACATGGAGACACCCTTGCGGCCTTCAGCGGCTAACACAACCCAGCGAAGGGCCATGCTGTTTTGACGCTCGTGACTGACTTCGACGGGCACTTGATAAGTGGCTCCACCGACACGACGGCTTTTTACTTCGAGCTTAGGACGGCAATTCTCGAGAGCTCCGAGTAAGAGTTCGACAGGATTACCTTTCACTAACTTTTCAGAAACTTTTTCAATCGCTCCGTAGACAATGCTTTGAGCTAAAGACTTCTTACCTGACTTCATCACCATATTGATGAGCTGGCTAACGAGAGGACTACCATAACGGGAGTCTGGAAGGTGAGTGCGCTTAACGGCTTTACGACGACGTGACATGATTATGAAAATTTAAATTAGGCTTTCTTTTCCTTAGGACGCTTCACGCCGTACTTGGAGCGAGAACGACGACGCTTTTCGACACCCGAGCAATCGAGAGGACCACGAACGATGTGATAACGCACACCAGGAAGGTCTTTCACACGACCGCCACGAACCAAGACAACCGAGTGTTCTTGAAGTTTGTGACCTTCATCAGGAATATAGGTAATGACTTCTTGGCCGTTGGTCAGACGTACTTTAGCTACTTTGCGTTGTGCAGAGTTTGGCTTCTTCGGAGTACGGATCATCACTTGAACGCAAACGCCGCGACGGAAGGGCGAGTTGTTCAAGGCCGGAGACTTGGACTTGGCCTTGGGGGCAAGACGCGGTTTACGAACGAGCTGGTTGATGGTAGGCATGGACCTAAAGAAATAGGGAAAAGAGGGTTGTGGCATAGGGTTCCCAGACCCTCCTGCAAGCGGAAAGTGCGGAGATTTTAAGATTTCTTTACCCGAGGTCACCGAAAGCCCCCTGCCCTGCGTTTTGGGCGAGACAATTTGAAGCGGACAGGCAAGTATCCCGCCCCGCCATGTTAAGACCTCTTTTACTGCTCAGTTTCCTCTCCAGCACCCTTGGACTTCAAGCCATTGCTCAGGTCAACAGTACCCCGAAAACCGAAGTGGATTCCGACACAAAATTGGCTCAATCCAGCCCTAAAAATAGCTCAAAAGACCCCAAAAAAGACCCAAAAGACATAAAAAAGACCAAAGAGAACATCGATGCCGAAATTGTTCTACTAGCTGGGCTTCCTCTTACCAAAGGAAACGAGGCGGTGATTCGCTATGTTCGAGAAAACTTTGTTATGGCTGACCTCGTTAGAGATCCGGTTCTGGGTCAAATGGTTCGTCTGACCCTCTCAAAAATGAAGGATAATCCTGAAAATGTGGCCGCATTAAAGGAAGAACACCTCACAAAAGTAAGCGAATACTTTGTTTCCCAGGCTCTCGAGGCAGAAACATCCAACCAAATCCCCCAAGCTCTCAATTTAGCTCAAGTAGCCGTCCGGATAAGCCCAGGCAATGTTAAGGGTAAATTGTTGTTTGCCAATATCTTACATAATAATTACAATCGCACCGATGACGCTATCCAAACCCTACAGCATGGCTTAGAGTTTGTGAACGCCAACGACCCGATGGGGGCTCAATACCTAGAGCGGTATTTTCAATTACTTCAGTTAAAAGAGAGGGACGATGAAGTTATCCAGCAAAGCCTTAAGCTACTAGCCGTCGGCAAAGAATTTCCTCCAGCTACCAGACAAACCTTGGCTCTCGCCGCCGCCACCTCTCTCTATTGGGTAGGACGTTATGCGGAGAGCGTTAATTTAATTAATGCGCATCAGCTAGATCAACAGGCGAGTGGATTATTGTTAAAAGCCCGAGCTCTCTTCGATGGCGGAAAAACTTCGGAGGCGATTAACTTGCTTGATAAGCGAAGCGGAGATTTTGCAGACAATAAAATTCGCGATGCCATCTACTCACAACAAGCACGTTTCCACATTTTGCTGGGTCAGCCAAAAATCGCTTTAGCGGTAACCGAGGAGCGCATCAAACTCGATGAGAAGGCGCCCTTCCCTCAATTACAAAAACTGCAACTGCTCGATCGATTAGGATTAAAAGACGATTACGATAAACAGTTGAATCTGATTGCCGAACGATTCGCTAATAGCTCAGCGGCCATGTTAGCCTTGGCTAATTTCGCAACCGAACGCGGCTACGATGGCATCACCTCCGAACTTGTTAAAGTAGCGGCCAATCGCGGTTTTGAGCGTGCTACTTTTGCCGCTCTTCATTTAGAGGCTCTACTCAACAGCAATAATCCCGACAAAGTTATTGCTCAATTTGAACAGGTTAACGCCATCGATCGCACTTATTTCTCCTCCAATCTACCCACGGTACAAGCTCTGGTTGGTATTGCTTATCACGCACGAAATAAAAAAGACGAGAAAGCAACTGAAGCAGATAAAAAAATCGGTGATCGTTATCTAATGGAATTTCTTAAATCCGAAAAACTCGGTCCCGAGGCTTATCGTTCTGTCGGCAAAAAATTAAAGTCGATTCATGCGGCAGAAGCCGCGGTTCGCGTTCTAGAAGCGGGGGTAAAATCTTACCCTCGTTACTCTCAACTTCGTGCGGATTACATCAGCGCTCGAATCTTAGCTGGAGAAACCGAAGCTTATGGCACGCGCAAATCGGTGGCGGATGAACTCGAGTCTCTTCTTAAAATGCGCCGACCCTCGCCCATTATTTGGCAAGAAAGTTTAGCTTGGATGAAATCCGAAGCCAAATTAACCCGAGAACAAAGAGACTCGTTAGAAAAATCTCTCACCCCGCTCATTCGCCCCTTCCTCGATCAAGAAGCTTTAGCCGGACGATAAGACCCATGACGTTAAACGAAAAACGGGCACAAATTATTGCCGAACTCGAACCCTTGGCTGACCACCACGAACGGTTTCAGTACATTATTGATCGCGCCAAAAACGCCCCTGGCTTGTCCAACGAATTTAAACTGGATCAATTTTTAATCGAAGGATGCACGTCCAATCTTTGGCTCATTCCCTCCCTTGAAAACGGAATCTGCCACTTTCGCTGTGATGCTGACTCTTTGATTACCAAGGGTATCGCCTACTTGGTTTGCGAGTTTTATGATGGAGCCTCCCCTGTCGAGGTCGCTAACACTGATGCCGATTTCTTAGCCGAAGTCGGTATCACCCAACATCTCTCCCCCAATCGTCGTAATGGACTGACCAATTTAGTGGGGAAAATTAGGGCTTTTGGTCGCGCCTCACTCTCCCGCTGATAGAGGTTAGTGAAATTCCTTTTGATTGTGGGTTTTCGGGAAAGGGATTTGCCCTGTTACCGAAGTCTCATCTCATAATGATTCAGAAAATGAACGACACTGCTGTAGCGAAAAGTGATACCCGCTTACGTTGGCTATGTTACATCGCCCTCGGTTGGTCCATCCTCGTTCTTCAAGCGGGAGGCTTCACCACCAGCATACGTGCTGGTATGGCCTTCCTCGACTGGCCACTTTCCAATGGAAGCATTAACCCTCCTGGTTGGCTCACAGAAATCGATAAATTCGCAGAGCATTCTCATCGCCTGGCCGCTTCTGGCTTAGGAATTCTCTGTATCGCAATTGCCCTAGCCCACTTCAAATGGGAGACGCGTGCACTCATTCGAAGAGCCTCCTATGGTCTCGTCGCTCTGGTCATTCTTCAAGGGATTTTTGGAGGACTTCGTGTTTTACTGGATCAACTAAACCTTGGTGGTGATGAAAACTTCAAGGCTGTCTTCTTCGCCGTCGTGCATGCCGTAAATGCACAAATCACCATAGCCATTCTCGCTATCATCGCCTTATCTCATACCGAACTCTGGCGTAGTAAAAATTCTCCCTCGGCTCGTTTTGAAATCATCTCTGGTCGCATCGCCATAGGAGTTATTCTCAGCATCATTCTCATTGGCGCAGTCATGCGACAAAATCACTTAACGACTTGGGTAACGAGTGGCTCAGCGAGCGAAATTTTTTATCCTGCTGGTCAAGGTTTTGCCTGGTGGGCTAATTTTCTCCACCGCGGAGGAGCCATACTTGGTGCGATAGCCATTGTTGTTTTTTCCTTTAGTGGTAGTCGTCCCATGGTCCGCTGGCTACCCCTTTGCTTGCTCATCCTCTTCCAAATTACCTTGGGCATCTTGAGCATTCAACTACCGCTTAATCCTCACGTGCGCACGATACACTTGGTTGTCGGAGCTGCACTCTTCTCGACACTCTGTGCTCATGTAGCTCTGGTACATCGAGCGAATAAACTTTAACCTTCTCGAGAAAGTCGCCACCAATGACTCTATGAGTACGCCTGCCGGATCTCTTCCAGCCGCCTATTGGGAACTGACCAAGCCACGCTTGTCTTTTCTCTCGGTGCTGACGGCACTGGCTGGTTATTTCTGCAGTAACCCACAAGGTCCAACGGATGGAAAAGTTTTGGTATCATTAGCGATTGGTACTGCCCTCGCTGCCGGTGCTTGTGGAGCACTGAATATGTGGATGGAAGATCGGGCTGACGCAAAAATGGAACGTACCAAAAACCGCCCTATTCCAGCAGGAATCATTTCACCAATCTACTCCCTCTTTTTTGGTATCATTCTTCTTATTCTGGGCATTGGTCTCGTTTGGTATGGAGCCAATCCCCTCGCTGGACAATTAACCGCGGCCACCGCCGTTTCCTACCTGCTTTTATACACCCCACTAAAAACTCGAACATCATGGTGCACTTTAGTGGGTTCACTTCCTGGTGCGATCCCTCCTATCATCGGTACTGCCGCAAAACTTGGTCAAATTGACCGGATGGGATGGTTACTTTTTGCTCTGCTATTTTTCTGGCAAGTTCCACACTTTATGGCTCTGGCGGTGATGTGCCGAGAGGATTACGCGCGTGGTGGATTTAAGGTCGCTACTGTCGACGACCCCTCAGGAAAATCCGCTGCACTCTGGGCCTTAATTTTTATTATCCCGATGCTTTTTGTGGCAGGCATCATTGCTTCCGAGTTCCCACGCTGGACCAGTCCCTATGTCTGGATTTCCACCATAGCGGGAGTTTGGTTTTTTAAACTAAGCCTCGATTTCGCATTGCCCACGCGAAGAGCCAGTGCCGCTAAGCCTTTTTTCATCGCCTCAATTATTTACCTACCTCTGGTCTTATTGACTCTGACGTTAAATCGAGTTTTTTAGTGAGATGGACGTGCGCGATGCCAAAGCTCAATTGCGTAGTGCTTTGAAAAATCGCCGCGACTCTCTAAACCAAGAACTTCAAGAAGAAGAGGCGAAAAAGATTCTGCCACTAATCGTTTCTCTGCCTGCTTGGCAAAATAGCCAAGTGGTTTGCCTGTATGCTTCTTTTGCGGGAGAATTGCCCACGCAGCGATTACTGCATAGCGCACTCCAATCTGGCAAAAAACTTCTCCTACCTCGAGTTAACCCCCATCATCAACCCTCCCTTCACGAGGTCTATGACTTGGAAAAACTCGTCTTGTCGCCATTGGGTATTCTCGAACCAGCGGAAAGCTCGCCCCAAGTTAGTCCGCAAAAGGTCGATTTCTTTTTGGTTCCAGGCATTGCCTTTGATAAACAGGGGAATCGTCTCGGTCATGGCTCAGGATTCTATGATCGCTTACTTGCTCAGATTAAAAGCGGGGCTTTTTGCCTAGGTTATGCCCATGATTTTCAAATGGTCCCAATGATTCCTCACGAGGCTCATGATATAAGAGTTCATGCCGTTGCCACGCCCACGGGAATCATCCAAACACAACCCGCTTCCTAAGTTTGCTAATATTAAAGAAGTGTGTCCGTTGGAGGGTCCGATGTCAAAGAATCGACCTAACGCCATCCGACTTCGCGGAGTTCGTCAGAATAACCTCAAAGGTTTTGATGTCGATATTCCCATCGGAAAACTGGTGGTTGTCACGGGGCTGAGTGGGGCTGGAAAATCCTCTCTCGTTTTTGACACTCTACATGCCGAGGGCCAAAGGCGTTATGTTGAAACGTTCAGTCCTTATGTACGTCAATTTTTAGAACTCCTGCCCGCTCCTGCTCTAGACTCGGCAGAAAATATCCGTCCTTCCATTGCCATTAAACAAGGAAACAGTGTTCGCACCTCGCGATCGACGGTCGGCACGATGACAGAACTTTGTGACTGGTTTAAAGTCTGGTTCGCCCATCGCGCTCAATTATTTGACCCCGCAACGAATCAACCTCTCTCCACTCAAGGCCCCGAGACTTCTTGGACAATAGCACTGAAAGATTTTCCTCAACAAACACTTGTCGTCGTCTTCGCTTTACAAAAACCTCAGGAAATTAAGTGGTCTCAATTAACCGAAGAATACCTGCGTGCTGGATACACTCGTGCTTTTGCACAAGGAAAGAGAATCGATTTATCTTCTGACCCTATTCCAGAATCCTGTGCAGAAATTCTCGTCATCCAGGATCGCTTACTGATCGACCAAGAAAATGCTGAACGATTTCATGAAGCGGCTCTGAGCGCTTTTCGCCTCGGTGGAGGGCGACTATGATTACTAAAGGAAGATGGCCAAGAAGTCGTGCGAATGAGTGAAGTCCTAGAATCTCCAGTGACAGGTCGAAAGTTTCGCCCTGCCTCACCTGCTCTATTCTCATTTAATTCGCCCATCGGAGCTTGCCCCTCCTGTCGCGGATTTGGACGAGTCATCGGTTTAGATTGGAAAAAAATTATTCCTGATCCGCAACAGACTTTAGCGGGAGGTGCCATCGCTCCTTTTCAAGGAGCCATTTACGGTGAAAGCCAAAAAGACCTGGTACGCATCTGTCGCAAAGAAGGCATCCCCCTCGACGTACCTTGGGCAAAACTTAAACCCCAACAACGAAAGTTCCTCGAAGAGGGCGACCCCTCGTATCAAACGGGGCAATGGGAAACCAAGTGGTATGGAATACGAGGATTTTTTCGTTGGCTCGAATCTAGCACCTACAAGATGCATGTGCGGGTATTTTTATCTCGTTGGCGTGCCTACGAAGAATGTCCGCAATGCCAGGGAAAACGCTTTAGTGAAGAGTCGCTGTGCTGGAAATGGGAAGGTTCCACTTTACCCGAGTTGTATGCCTGTACAATTGACCAACTCCTAAAAAAACTCCGCCCACATCGACCTCAAAATTCCTCACACCCTGCTGATCATGCCCTACAGGCGATGATTGCTAGACTCGGTTATCTTGAAGCCGTCGGGTTAGGTTATCTAACACTCGACCGACTTTCACGCACTCTTTCAGGCGGTGAAGTACAACGAGTGAATTTAACTTCCTGCCTTGGCGCTTCCCTCGCTGATACGGTTTTTGTTCTCGATGAACCTAGCGTGGGCATGCATCCGCGCGATTTGGCTAAAATGATTGGCATTCTTCGAGGATTAGTTGATCAAGGAAATACCGTTGTCGTCGTGGAGCACGATGAATCCGTGATGCAAGCGGCTGATTGGCTAATTGAAATTGGCCCTCAACCTGGAAGCGATGGTGGACATTTGATTTTTGCAGGTCATCCTTCCGATCTAACATCATCCACAAGTTCGATTACCGGTGCATGGTTAAGCGGAAAATTAAAACCCCAGCCAAGCCAACAGAGAAAAGTAACCGTGGAAACACCTCGCTTGCGTCTGACGGAAGCGACTCTGAACAACTTAAAGAATTTTGCGTGCACCATTCCACTGGGTCGCCTGGTCGGATTGTGTGGAGTATCGGGCTCAGGTAAATCCACCCTCTTGCATCAAGTCATAGGACAGCGCGACAGCGAATCCGAGGACGCAGCAAACAAGCCCATCGGTAAAATCATCTTCGATGCCGAGCCCACCGAAGTAACATTGATCGATCAATCACCTGTCACTCGCACCACTCGCTCTAACCCAGCCTTGTATGTCGGAGCTTGGGATGCGATTCGTAATCTCTTAGGAAATTCTCCTTCGGCTAAGTCAGCTGGATTAACCCCTTCACATTTTTCTTTTAACTCTGGAGAAGGTCGTTGCGAACGTTGTGGAGGAGCTGGATGGGAAACCGTGGAAATGCAATTCGTGTCAGATGTCTCCCTACCTTGTCCATCCTGCCAAGGAAAACGATTTCGTGATGAAGTTTTATCTTTTCGTTTTGAAGGAAAGAGTGTGGATGAACTCTTAAACCTCTCAGTCAGTGAAGTTCGCCGATTTCTCGGAGAACGCACACCCGCCAGTCGTCAATTAGCTGTACTCGAAGAAGTGGGTTTAGGTTATCTCTCTCTGGGACAACCTTTAACCACCCTTTCAGGAGGTGAAGCTCAGCGATTAAAATTAGTTCGTTATCTATCGCGATTAGATTCTCAACAAACAGGTGCCCTTCTTTTACTCGACGAACCAACGACTGGTCTCCATCGAGACGATGTCTGTCGTTTAGTGAAACTCTTACAGCGTTTAACTGAATCAGGACATTCTCTGATAGTCGTTGAACATCATCTGGATGTATTAAACGCGTGCGACTGGCTAATTGAAATGGGGCCTGAGGCTGGACCCAATGGTGGCCAAATCATTGCGGAAGGCACTCCGACTCAAATCATTCAGAAAAAGACCCCGACTGGAAAATTCCTCAAAGCCCGCGACATCGATTTTGATCTCTTACCGAAAAATTCTTCCTCAACTCGACCCACCTCAGTCATTCTTCAAGGTGCACGTGAGCATAATTTACAAAATGTTTCGCTCGAAATCAAACATGGGTCGCTCACCGTACTCACTGGAGTCTCGGGCTCAGGTAAATCAACTCTCGCCTTTGATATTCTTTTTGCAGAGGGACAGAGACGATTTTTAGAATGTGTCTCGGCTTACGCACGACAATTTGTCGAGCAACTTCCCAAGCCCTCCATCGACAACCTTTCAGGCCTTCCTCCGACCGTAGCCATTGAGCAACGACTGACGCGTGGTTCCAATAAATCCACCGTCGCCACGGTCACTGAAATCGCCCAATACCTTCGCGTTCTTTACGCACGCGCAGGCATTTTGCATAGTCCAGTTACCGGAGAACCACTCGAAGAACTCACCGAGGATGCTTTAGTAAGATTAATCAAAAAACACCGACAAAATTACACACGGGGCAAAATAGCGTTTGCGGCTCCTTTAATCAGAGCACGCAAAGGTCATCATCGACCCTGTGCCGAATGGGCAGAGAGTCATGGTCTGAGTTTATTGCGATGTGATGGAGTTCTCACTCCCGTAGCAGACTTCCCAGGCCTAGATCGATATAAGGAACATGATGTGGATGC
>CANHRV010000010.1 GCA_947463395.1 Opitutia bacterium
ACCAAATTTCTCCCGTGGTGGCGAATCCAGTAATCGTGGCAAAGCACTTTGGCCAACGCCGAGGAAAGCGAGGAAGTTTAAATCGCACGTTGGCGTAGTCGGCGTGCATCCCCTTTTTGATGGCTTGTTTTAATTCACGGGTGATGCGCATCTCTTTAAAATCGGAAAGATTCCTGTCGGGTAAAGAAAAACCCCAGCGGGGCTGGGGTGAAAGGGTAAAGGTTTACGCTTTGATTTGTGGGCGTTTAGGATCAGGCCAGTCGATGTGGAAGAATTCGCCCCGTGGCTTATCCGTTCGCTCGTAGGTATGCGCGCCGAAGAAGTCGCGCTGACCTTGTAAAAGGTTTTGGGGTAAGCACTCCGTGCGATAGGAGTCAAAGTATGAAAGGGCCGATCCCAAGGTTGGCACGGGAATGCCATGCTTCACGGCGAGTGCGATAACTTTGCGCCAGTTTTTCTGTGCTTGGCGTACCGTTTTCTTGAAGTAGGGATCCAGTAAGAGATTGGCGAGCTTGGGTTTCTTGACGAACGCCTCGGTAATTTTTTGTAAGAAACGTGCACGAATAATGCAACCACCTCGCCAGATTTGGGCGATTTCTCCGAAGTTAAGTTTCCACTGATATTCTTTTTGTGCTTCGCGCATGAGCTGGAAGCCTTGGGCGTATGAACAAATCTTTGAGCAATAGAGGGCGTCGCGAATTTGTTCGATTACTTTAGCTTTATCAGGGTTGGTCATGTTGCGCTTGGGACCTCGTAGAACTTTTGCCGCCGCAACACGCTCTTCTTTGATAGCAGAGAGACAGCGCGCGAAGACCGCTTCGGCAATCGTGGGTGCAGCGACGCCCATGTCTAAAGCATTGGCGCTGGTCCATTTACCCGTTCCTTTTTGTCCTGCGGTATCTAAAATAACATCAACCAGTGGCACCCCTGTTTCAGGATCTTTTTGTTTGAGAACCTTGGCAGTAATTTCGATGAGGAAGGAATTAAGGTCTCCCTTATTCCATTCTTCAAAAGTCGCTCCGATTTCATCGGGAGACATGCCCAGCAATCCACGCATCAAGTCGTAGGCTTCGCAAATCATCTGCATGTCACCATACTCAATGCCATTGTGTACCATCTTCACATAGTGACCTGCTCCATCGGAGCCGATGTGTGCGACACACGGGACGCCCCCTTGAATAGGCTTACCTGGTTTTGCTCCCGTTAGTTCAGAGCCGGTTTGGGCATCGACTTTCGCAGCGACTGCTTCCCAAATCGGTTTTAATTCTGCCCAAGCTGAGGGGTCGCCTCCAGGCATTAAGGATGGACCGAAGCGGGCCCCTTCTTCACCGCCAGAAACACCCGAGCCGATAAAACGGAGTCCTTTGGCCTTTAACTCGCGTTCCCGACGGATGGTGTCCGTCCACAATGCGTTTCCTCCATCGATGATGATGTCGCCTTTTTCAAAAACTGCCGCGAGTTCGTTAATAACTGCGTCCGTTGGAGCTCCTGCTTTAACAAGGATAATCGCCTTGCGGGGTTTCTTAAGTGAAGCCGCAAACGTAGCCATGGTGGCACAGCCAGTTAACTTTCCAGGAGTGTGCGGGTTTTCTTTGATAAACTCGTCCGTCTTCGCCGTTGTGCGATTGTAGACCGAAATCGCAAACCCGTGGTCGGCGATATTGAGAGCGAGGTTTTGACCCATCACAGCCAAACCAATAAGACCAATGTCGGATTGCATAAGAGATTTCAATGGCAAGCCCCTTGGGCGAGCGTGGCAAACCAGAAAAGACCCCTTTTCATGGATTTTGAGGATAGTGAGCCATCCGTTGCCTGCCTTTGCCCTCGCCAGCCCTGGTCGATTTCTTATCAAAGGTTCGTTATGTCTCAACTTGTCGGTAAACGCATCGTCCTTGGGGTGACGGGTTCAATCGCTGCTTATAAAGCCGCCGATCTTACATCGCAATTAGTCAAATACGGTGCGGAGGTGCAGGTTGTTATGACCAAAGGAGCGACGCAGTTTATTACGCCCATGACATTGCAAGTGCTTTCACAGCGACCCGTGGGTGTCGATATTTGGGAGGAAGGAAAAAATTCAGTTCCCAGTCATATTGAAATCGCAGACTCTGCTGACTTACTTTGTGTGGCTCCACTTTCAGCAAACGTGATGGCTGAATTCGCTCACGGACTCGCTCCTGATTTACTGACCTCAATTTATTTAGCGACTCGCGGGCCAGTGCTATTGGCTCCAGCGATGAATGGAAAAATGTATGAGCATCCAGCAACGCAAGCGAACTTAGCCACCCTGAGGGCACGGGGGCATGCAATCGTTGATCCCGTGGAAGGGATGCTCGCCTGTGGTTATGAAGGCAATGGTAAGTTGGCTCCAGTCGACGAAATTGTTTCGCGCATCTTATTGATTTTAGGTTGAGTTTATTATGGATGCTACTGCACGGCGGGAGTATTTGCGGGCCGCCGCCCAAGAAGTAGGCTTTGATGTTTTTGGAATAGCGCCCGTTGACGTCGATGTCAGAGCGGATTACTTTCGTCGATGGATTGCCGAAGGAATGCACGGCGATATGACATGGATGGAAAAAAATCCGCAGCGTCGTACGGAGGCCAAGCAAGTTTTGCCTGAAGCACGAAGTATTGTGGTGGTGGGCTTAAATTATTATCAACCCCACCCACCTGCAGCCTATCGTATTGCGAAGTACGCTCTTGGTGAAGATTACCACGGTGTTCTCTTAAAACGGCTCAAAAAACTCTGCACGGTAATGCGTTCATTGGGTGGCGAGCAGAAGCCATATGTCGATACGGGACCCGTTTTAGAAAAACCTGTGGCGGCGGAGGCTGGCCTAGGGTGGCAAGGAAAGAGCACAATCTTGTTACAAAAGGGCTTTGGTACATGGCTTTTTTTGGGAGTGATTATTACCACACTCGAATTAACTCCTTCATCCAAACAACCCAACCGCTGTGGTTCTTGCACGCGCTGTATCGAAGCTTGCCCCACCTCTGCCATCATTGCGCCTTATCAACTCGATGCGCGTAAATGTCTGGCCTATCTAACGATCGAACATCAAGGAGCAATTCCCTTGGCTTATCGATTTGCGCTCGGTGATCGAGTTTATGGCTGTGATGATTGTTTAGATGTTTGTCCTTGGAATCGATGGGCTCAAAATACCAAAGAGGCACGTTTCGCTCCACGACCACATCCTGTTTTACGCGATACTTTGGCTTGGACGGAGGAGGAGTTTGTTGAGCATTTTCGAGGATCGCCCATCAAGCGTTTGGGTTTACATCGTTGGTGGCGCAATGCCCTAACTGTTTTAGGTAATACAGGTAGCCGAGACGATTTACCTGCGGTGCTAAAATTGATAAACCACGATGATGCGATGGTCGCCGACCATGCGTGCTGGGCTGAAGAGCAGATTCGTCAGCGTCTCCGTAAGCAAGAGATTGCCTAGAGGTTGTACTTGGGCTTACTTGGCATCCATGAAACTAGGAGAAGCCTACCTTTTACTGACAATCATTTTAGCTCTAGCTGGCTGGTTGTTCTTTAAGGCTAGTTCTTGGCTTCGGACATTTCGTCGCGATCGTTGGACAACTTTGGTTTTACTGACGGCGACCGTTGCTTGGTTGGCTTGGCATTTATGGCACCTCTCTGAAGCTGATATCCTCGGTTTACCTCGTGGCTGGGTAATGGCGGTCATTCTCATTCCCTGTATTTTAAGTTATACTTTTATGCCTGATTTTCTTGCGGTGCGTTGCGTGGGAGTGCTGATGCTCTTCACCGCCCGGGCTGTTCTCGATGCTGGGTACGGACATTTGCCCCATAGCTTGTGGGCTGCGTCGGTTAGTTATGCGATTTTTGTTCCTTTTGGTTTATGGTGGGCTGCTTCTCCTGTCGCTTTTAACCAACACTGTGACGCGCTCATAAAATCTGCCACCAGACATAAGGTCGCGGGGGGAGTCCTCCTCCTGTGCTCGGCGGTTTCCCTTTATCAGTTTTTTAAACTTTCGTGAAACGGTCTTTGCTCATCGTCGTTTCGGGTCCCGCGGGAAGCGGAAAGACAACCCTGTGCTCGCGCTTAACAGAAAGTTACACACAGACGATTCGACGCGTTGTCACCTGTACGACGCGCGCCCCGAGGGCAGGAGAGCAGGATGGGGTGGATTACCATTTTTTGGCACGGACTGAATTCGAGAAACAACTTGAAGCAGGATTATTTTTTGAAAACGCCGTCGTGCATGGCAATCTTTACGGCTCGCGTATTCTCGACGTAGAGAAGCATCTCGATGCAGGGTTTGATGCTTTACTTAATGTGGATGTACAAGGAGCAGCGACTTTACGTCAAAAAGCTCTGTCGCACGCTAAACTCGCTTCCTCGCTTGTTACCATTTTTGTGCGTGTGAGCGATCATGCTGAATTACTTCGTCGATTAACGGGTCGAGGAACGGATCCACTGGATGAAATTAATCGTCGCGTTGCCGCAGCCGAGTGGGAAATGAGTCATGCGGGTCATTACCAGCATGTGATTGAAAGCGGGACGCGTGAAGCTGACTTTGCGGCACTAGAGCGCATTTATTTGATGGAGAAAAATCTTCACCGATGATGGATAAAAGTGAAATCGCTGGAGTTCTCGATGAAATCGCAACGTTATTAGAACTAACGGGAGAAAATCCTTTTAAGATTCGTGCTTATGCGGCTGGTGCTCGGGTTTTAGAAACTTTAGCTGAAGACCTTGATACACTCATTGCAGAAGATAAGTTAGGTGAAGTTCCAGGATTAGGAGAAGCTTTGGTGGATAAAATTACGACGTTAAGAAAAACTGGGAAATTACCTTTTTATGAAAAGTTAAAAGCCAGTATTCCCGCAGGCTTGCTGGAGATGATAAAAATTCCCGGTCTAGGTCCCAAGAAAGTTCGAGCTTTATGGAAAGAGTTAAAAATCGAATCACTCAACGAGTTACAGAAAGCTTGTGACGAAGGGCGAGTGGCTGAACTCAAAGGTTTTGGAGAAAAAACGCAGGCAAAAATTATTGAGGGAATAAAAAATCAAGCCACTTATTCGCAGCGTCACCTTTGGGTGGATGCGGCGGCAATCGCTGAACCCATTTTGCAGGGTTTACGTAACTTGCCGGAGGTTGAATTAGCCGAAGCTGCGGGGTCGTTGCGTCGCTGTCGAGAAACCGTGGGCGATTTAGATTTTCTTGTGGCAGCAGAGAAACCAGGTCCAGTGATGGATTGGTTTACTTCTTTCCCTGGAGTTAAGGAAGTGACTGCGAAAGGTGAAACCAAGTCGAGCGTGCGCTTTGCTTCAGGATTACAGGCTGATTTGCGAGTCGTTCCACTCGCCCAATTCTATTTTGCTCTGCACCACTTCACGGGATCTAAAGAGCATAATGTAGCCATGCGCCATCGCGCCTTAGCTCATGGCTTAAGCATGAGTGAGTGGGGCTTGAAATCATTAGATGATAGTGTGGCCGTGCCAACGGCTAAGAATGAAGAAGAGGTTTTTCGAGCCTTAGGACTTCCTTGGATTCCGCCGGAACTTCGCGAGGGTAGCGGGGAAATTGAGGCAGCACTCGCTCATCATCTTCCCCGTTTGGTAGAGTTGTCTGATATTAAAGGTGTTTTCCATAATCATACCACGGCCTCGGATGGTATGGACACTTTAGAGAAAATGGCTGAAGCAGCCGAGAAGCGGGGGTGGGAATATTTGGGTATCGCTGATCATTCAAAGTCCAGTTTTCAGGCTCACGGTTTAGAAGAAGAGCGTTTGCTGAAACAGATGGGAGAAATTCAAAAACTGAACCGTTCGGGTAAATTTAAAATACGCATTCTCTCGGGCAGTGAGGTCGATATTTTACGTGATGGAACTTTAGATTACGCTGATGATTTGTTGGCCGAACTCGATTACGTTGTCGCTTCGGTTCACACGCTTTTTACGCTCGAGCGCGAGGCACAAACCGCACGAATAATTCGTGCCATCGAAAATGAGCATGTGGATATGATTGGGCATCTCACGGGGCGCTTAATCAATAAACGCGAACCTTACGCATTGGATATTGATAAGATTATCGATGCAGCGGCGGCCAATGAAACCATCATCGAGTTGAATGCCAACCCACGTCGCTTGGATATGGATTGGCGCTGGTGGCGCAGGGCTACGGAAAAAGGGGTACTTTGTTCGATAAATCCCGATGCTCACGCCACGGGTGAACTCGATTTTACTGCTAGTGGCGTCAGGGTTGGACGCAAAGGTTGGTTAACGCGCGAGCAGGTCTTTAATACGCGTTCATTAGCTCAGGTCTTAAAATGGCTTGGCCGTAAGGCCTAGGTTACGGCTCGCCCTCGAGGGCTTTTCATCTTTAAAAGGAGAGCATGATACATGATAAGCGTCGCCTCTTGCTCATTGCTGGACCCTGTTCGCTTGAGTCCGAATCAAATTGTCGAACGGTTGCGAAAGAATTGAAATCGTTGGCCGCACGATTTCCAGAACTGAATATTGTTTTTAAAGGTTCCTACGACAAAGCGAATCGTACTTCTCTGAGCGGTGATCGTGGTCCAGGGATGAAGGCTGGTCTGGAATTGCTCGCCATGGTTAAAAAAGATTACGGCTTTAATGTTCTCACCGATATTCATGGACCCGAGCAGTGTGAAGCCGTTGGTAAAGTCGCTGATGTGCTTCAAGTACCTGCTTTTATGTGTCGGCAAACCGATCTCTTGGTCGCCGCTGCTAAAACCGGCAAGTGTGTCAATGTGAAGAAAGGTCAGTTTCTTTCGCCATTCGAAATGCGTTTTGTCGTGGATAAGTTAACGGGTGCTCGTGCCACCGAAATCTGGCAGACCGATCGCGGAACAACTTTTGGTTATCAGAACTTAGTCGTGGATATGCGCTCATTCCCCATTATGGCCGGGTTTGGACACCCCACGATTATGGATGCAACGCACGCTGTGCAGTTACCTGGAGCAGCGGGAGGTTCCTCGGGCGGTCAGCGCGAATACGTACCAGTTCTAGCTAAAGCGGCCCTCGCTGCTGGTGCCGATGGATTGTTTATGGAAACGCATCCTCAGCCCGAAAAAGCGATTTCCGATGGACCGAGCCAAGTTCCACTCGCGGAGTTCCCCACATTGGTGGAATCATGTTTGCGTGTTTGGCGTGCGGTTCGCTCTTAACTTCGCAAAAGTTTTTCTGCCGCCCGACGGTCAAATTTCCCGCGGTCGTCTAAAGGTATTTTTGACACAAAAAGATAATCTTTGGGTCGAGCGGATGCAGGGAGTGTTTGGACGACGGCTTTTAGTGCTTCCTCTTGATTTTTATCTCCTACCACGAACGCGACTAAACGTTCGCCCCATTCGGCATCGGCAACACCAAAGACATGAACCTCGCGACAGGATGGATGAGTTAAAAGAACTTTTTCGACTTCAGCAGGATTCACTTTTTCTCCGCCAGTCACGATAATGCGATCAGCTCGACCATGTACTTGTATGGCGCCATCGCGAAAAACAACCCCGAGGTCTCCCGTTAAGTAGGGAGTGCCAATTTTTTCGTTGGGCCAATAACCTAAACCCAAAGCAGGAGAATTAATGCACAGTCTCTGATTGATGGCCGTGAAGTGCACTTTGGGTAAAGGGAATCCATGCACACCTTCTCCCGCCCAAATTTTTTCCGGAGGGCACCAAGCACAAACTGCGGCTGTCTCCGTCATACCGTAGGTAATATAGACAGGAAGGCGATGTTCACGAATGGCTTCGACTTCTGCCGCAGCCACGGCGGAACCACCTAAAAGAATGACATGAAATTGTTTTAACCAATCGATGCCATGAGGATTTTGTAAGAGGCGATGTAATTGCGTTGGCACTAATGAAGCCATTCGAGTGCCTTCGGTGGGAAGTTGAATTTTCGGTAAGGATGATTCGGGATGAAACTTGCCAACGTGAATTTCGAATTGCCCCTTTGTTTCTAAAGCACGCAACGCTGGCATCAATCCACTGACATGGTAGACGGGGGTAAAGATTGCTCCATGTAAAACACCACTATGTTGCCGAGCTACGATGGCATCGCGCAGACTCGTAACCGCTGCTCGCAAAGTTTTCTTTTGGTGATGAACGAATTTAACTTTTCCTCCAGTTCCGCCTGTTGGGATGAACACGGCATCGGGCCATAACTCAGGCCAATTTTCAGGGGCGCGTCCTGCGGGAGTGGGAGCTTCACCCTCCACGTGTGTGCCTTGGGGAATCAACTGGGCGGCCGCTTGCATCTCGGCTTCATTCCAAAAGGGATTTCCTAAAAAGACGGGAGTGCCTTGTGCATACGCCTGAAGAACCTCCTTAAGATAAAGGTCTGGCTCTCGATGGAATACGGCGATGGGGGTCATTTTATTTCATGCCAAAACTGATTCCAGTCGAAGCGGGGTAGGCCTTTGGTTTTAGGGCCTCCCACGTGCCTGTCGAGCCTGTCCGCTTGGAATCTCCCAGTGGTATCAAAACCGTGGACGGTTGTGGTAGAGTCTTGAGCGGCAATCCAGAGAGCGGTCTGTCGACCGATTGCTGTTTCAAAGACCGAGGAATAGACTCTTTTACTTGGGTGAGAGCGAATCCAATTCAGCAGGGATAATCCATCACCGACGAGCAGAGGTTTTACAATCAGCGTTCCAGTCCACGACGACATTTCTGGAGTTAGGAAAGATTCATCAAGCGCTATTTTGTCACTCGGCAAATGAGAGTACTCTTGATGGCCGACAGGGAGCGGTTGTTCGAGAAATTCGATACGGTTTTCTTCATTAACAAAATCTAACCAGCAACGAGTTTGCTCGAGGTTCAATGATGCATTAGCATCAAATCGAACACGTGCATAATCTGGAAGGTCCTTTAGCCAACAACGCACCTCGTTCACCGCGGTGGTGGGAGTAATCTTCGCTTTCAAGGTGGCAAATCCTTCCTTCCATTTGGAGTGTAATGACGAGGCGTTTAAAGGCGTAACCAGCCCAGCCGAGGTTAATTCGCCCTCGAAGCGGGAAATTTTTTCCCAGTGACTGCAGGAAAAAAGAGCCGCACGTAAACACGGAAAAGAGTTTGAAGAAAGAGAGAGGATTTTGAGTAAGTTAGAGTGTTGATAGGCGGACTGCTCAATCACGTGAACGGCTTCACTGATTGATTCTGTGGCGAAACCTGGCCAAGGAGCCACTTCGCCGTAACCCCATTTACCTCCAAGGTGACAACGCACGAGAAGACGTTCGATGGACGAAACGCTACCTTGGCCCGTGACGATCGGGTTACGAAAGTGGCGGTTTACCCGCAAAAACTCGATTTTACCTTCGTCCATAGGCTTAAGTTTCAGCAAACGAGCTTAAGTCGCAAAAACAAATTGCCACCCCAGCTTTCAGGCCCTAACACCCTTTGGGGAAACCGACCTGCTATGGCCTCCTCAAAAAACAAGGGCCGCGTTTCCCTCGATGAACGCTTTTACCTAACCGCCGATAAATTTTTTCTGGCGAATGCGGGATTGGGTCTGACTTACGACGACGTGTCCTTGGCTACGCGTTATTCTGAAATCCTACCACGAATGACGCGCCTCGACACCTCGCTTTCCGACAATCTCGGATTATCTCTGCCGATTGTCTCCTCTGACATGGATACTGTAACGGAGCATCGTATGGCTATTGCACTAGCTCTCAATGGTGGTCTCGGACTTTTGCACTATAACATGAAGCCTGCTGAGCAGATTGCCGAAGTGCGCCGAGTAAAAAATCACATTCACGGCATGATTGGCGACCCCGCGGTTGTCTCCCCCGAGCATTCCATTGCAGAAGTCTTGCAACGCATCGAAACAGAGGGATTAGCCTTTAGTACTTTTCCGGTCGTTAATCGCGATGGCACCTTGGCTGGTTTGCTTCCTGGTAGTGCCGTGAAAGAGCGACACGGAAGTCGCAAGGTGGCTGAAGTGATGATTCCGCGAGATAAAGTCTTTGCTGTTTTTGAAAAAGATTTAGGTAAGGATCCAATCGCGCGAGCCGACAAGCTCTTTGCTGAAAATGTCGGCCAAAACAAACTTTTGGTGGTAGATGCAAAGAATCGTTTACGCGGATTATTTACGCTGAGTGATATCGAACGAATCTCGGAAGAATCTCGAGCTCACGTGCGTCCGACTCGCGACAGCGATTTTCGTTTACGGGTGGGTGTCGCTCTCTCTGTTCCGCGCACTCCAGAAGGTGAAATTGATCAAGATAATTTCTTGGCTCACGCTGCCGCTTTAATCGCCGAAGGTGCTGATGCGATGGCTATTTCAACAGCCCATGGACACACGAAAGGTGTCGGCGATGCTGTACGTTTACTCCGTCGCCATCATAAAAACCTGACATTAATTGCGGGCAATGTGACGAGTGGCGATGGGGTGGAGTTTTTAGCTGATGCAGGAGCCGATGCGATTAAGATTGGTCAAGGTCCCGGTTCTATTTGCACCACGCGAATGGTAGCGGGCGTCGGCATTCCTCAACTTACCGCTTTGTATGTTGCCTCTCGGGCTGCACATCGCTGCGGAGTTCGTATTCTGGCTGATGGTGGTATTTCGAAGAGCGGTGATATTGTAAAAGCACTGACCTTGGCGGATGCGGTTATTCTTGGTGGTCTCTTAGCAGGCAGTCGCGAGGCACCTGGTAAACTCATGGAGATCAACGGTAAAACTTACAAAGAGTATCGCGGGATGGGATCTCATGAGGCGATGCGCAAAGGTTCTGCTTCACGCTATGGTCATACGAATTCAGGAAAATTTAGTAAGGTAGCCGCTGAAGGGATCGAGGCCCTAAAAGAAGTTTCTGGTTCGGTGGACCAAGTTTTGGGCACACTCGCGGGTGGCGTGCAAAGTGGCCTTGGTTATTTAGGTGCAAAGAATTTAGCCGAGCATCGAAAGAACGCTCGCTACATTCGTATCACTCCTGCGGGTCAGCGTGAAGCCGCTCCCCATGATGTGATTGAGATTAAAGCAGGAGCTTAACTTCAGTGAGTACAGCACGAATCTTTTCATGGAATGTTAACGGAGTGCGCTCCGCACTCGGAAAAGGGTTGAGCGACTTTATTGCTCAAGCATCCCCTGATGTTTTGTGTTTGCAGGAAACAAAGTGCGATGCAGCGACGGCTAAAACTTTGGGGCTTAATTTTCCCTATCAGTTTTGGCATGAAGCCGAGAAGAAAGGTTATTCTGGAACAGCGATACTTGCCAAGGTTGAGCCGATGGCAGTGACAACAGATATCGACGGAGATCATCCTTCGGAAGGCAGGGTGATTACGGCGGAGTTTAAAGATTGTTATATCGTCAGTGCTTATGTTCCTAATTCACAAAGAGAGCTGGAACGTCTCTCTTATCGTTTGGATTGGGATGCCGATTTTCATTATCACTTAGCAAAACTGGCGAAGAAGAAAACCGTGGTCGTTTGCGGAGACCTTAATGTCGCGCACGAAGAGGTGGATTTGGCTAACCCAGCACAGAATCGCCGTAATGCAGGCTTCACCGATGAAGAGCGTGAGTCTTTTGCCAAACTTTTGAAGCAGTACGGTTTCACTGATACCTTTCGAGCGGCCCATCCTGAGCTGAAGCATCGATACAGTTGGTGGAGTTATCGTCCTGGTATTCGAGAGCGTAACATCGGGTGGCGTTTAGATTACTGTCTTACGTCGGGAGGACTTTCGTGGGACCAAGCCCAAATTCATGACCAAGTCTTGGGGTCGGATCACTGCCCAGTGTCTCTCTCGGTTTCTGCTAAATTGTAAAAAATACCCTTATACTTCGGCAATTTTGGACGAATAAAGGGTCTGCATTTGACAAGGAAGGGTCCAAGTTTAAGCATTTTGAGACTCATTCTCATTTAGCGTGACTCCACTTTCGCAATTACTTCCAGGCCAATACGGCAAGTTGGTTTCGCTCAGCCCCGAGCGAGCGGTCGACCAGCGTTTGATGGCCTTGGGTTTGCTCCCTGGAATGGTTTTAAAACTCGTTCGACGTGCTCCTTTAGGCGATCCGATTGCGGTTGAATTTGGTGGTCAGGTCGTGAGTTTGCGGATGGCCGAAGCCGAGAGCTTATGGGTTGATGTGGCAGCCGATTGTCCAATTCAAAAACCCAAGGCTACCCCATGAGTTCTTCCTCTCATTCACCAGTGGTGGCTCTGGTGGGAAATCCGAACACAGGTAAGTCGACTTTGTTCAATGCTCTGACGGGATTGCGTCAGCGCGTGGGAAATTATCCCGGAGTCACCGTGGCCCGCAAGTCGGGCCAGTGTGATTGCGGCGAAGGGCTGAAAGTTGAACTCATTGATTTGCCTGGATTGTACTCGCTCTCAGCGGCATCCCCCGATGAGCAAATTGTGATTGATGTTTTAGCGGGTAATCTGGCTCAAGAGCGTCGCCCGGAAGCGATTGTGGTCGTGGCAGATGCAACGAATCTTTTGCGGAATCTCTTTATTGCTTCGCAATTAGCGGAGTTACGTTTGCCGATGGCGATTGTTTTAAATCAAGCCGACATCGCTGAAAAACAAGGGTTAAAAATCGACACCGAATTATTATCGCAACGCTTGGGTGGTATTCCCGTTGTTATGACTTCAGCTTGGAAAGGTGAGGGGATTGCCCAGGTAAGAAAAGCAATCGCCTCGATTTTAAAACAGAAGATTTTGATGACTCAGGTAGTCTGGCCTTCAGAATTAAAAGAGGCTTTTGGGAAAATTGCGGAAAAAGTTCAGGTCGACACACGAAAAACTCCGACTGCATCGACCTTGCAACGCTTGCTATTTGATACCTCACCTAATGCAAGCGAGCGTTTAGATTGGCCAATGAGTCAGCGTGAGGGAGTGATTCGTGAAGCGCGTGATCACGTACGACGAGCGGGGTACAACCCTTTGGCGGCCGAGCCCTTGATTCATTATGCTCACTTAAGAAAAATCTTAGACGGGGTGGTTTCGGGTGGTCTTGTTCGAGCCCTTCGTTCGGCTGCGGTGGATCGAATTCTGCTTCACCGCATCGCTGGTCCAGTGATTTTTACCAGTATCATGCTGGGGCTTTTTGCCTCCGTTTTTTGGTTAGCTAAATTCCCGATGGAATGGATTCAGTTGGCGGTCGATGCGTTAAAGGGGGTCGTAGCGCCAGCTTTAGTCCAGTACCCGATGCTACAGAGTTTAGTTGCCGATGGCGTCATCGCCGGGGTTGGCGCATTCCTTGTTTTCCTTCCTCAAATCCTCATCCTTTTCTTCTTTATCGGGATTTTGGAAGATAGTGGTTATATGGCCAGAGCGGCCTTTATCATGGATCGATTGTTTAGCTGGTGCGGTCTCAACGGGAAAAGTTTCGTGCCACTCCTCTCCGGGTTTGCTTGTGCAATTCCCGGTTTGTTATCGACGCGCACAATTGAAGATCCCAAGGCACGTTTAGCGACGGCCTTTGCTGTGCCGTTCATGAGTTGTTCAGCACGGTTTCCGGTTTATGCATTAATGTGTGCGGCCTTTATTGGGCCACTTTATGGTCCAGGGTGGGAGTCCGTCGTCATGGTGGGCATGCACCTGATTGGATTACTTTTTGCTGTTCCCACTGCCTTTGTCTTAACGCGATTTGTTTTACGAATTCGTCCACAACCTTTCGTGCTTGAGCTACCACGTTATCAACTGCCCAAGCCTCGCGATGTCCTTTGGCGGATGTGGCAAAATGCGGCCGAGTTTGTCTCCAAGGCAGGGACAGTGATTTTTGCGATAACGATTATTATCTGGGCCCTTTGTTACTTCCCGCGAAGTCCCGAGTTGGCAGAAAAGATTCGTTCGGAAAATCCAACACTTTCCGCCAACGAGGTGCAGTTACGAGCACAAGCGGCTGGCATCGAACAATCTTGGATGGGTCGATTTGGTAAAACCGTACAACCTATTTTTGATCCCTGTGGATTTGATTGGAAAATTACCGTCGGGGTGCTCGCGAGTTTTCCCGCACGGGAGGTGATTGTTTCGACGTTGGGTATTACGTATTCGATTGGTCAGGATGCTGAAGCCGATAGCCAAGATTTGCGTCAAGCAATGCAACAGGCGAAATGGATGGAAGGCCCTCGAGTGGGTAAACCCATTTTCTCTCTCGCGGCGGTTTTGGCCCTAATGGTTTTCTTTGCTCTCTGTTCGCAGTGTGGGCCGACCATTGCCACGCTCGCTCAAGAGTCGGGTGGATGGAAGTGGGCCGCGGCTTCCTTTTTCTACATGACTTTCCTCGCCTGGGTTATGGCGGTGATTGTTTATCAAGTGGTTGTTCGTCTGTCATGAACCTCGAATGGCTCATCATTTTCTTCCTTGTCGGCTCAGCTGTTGGCTGGTTGGTGAATCGTGCAGTACAGTCTTTCAAGGCACGAAAGAACGGGGGCTGTGCTGGTGGTTGCAATTGTTCCACCAAGGTTCGTCCGCCACGCGATTAAGCAGGTTGCTGTTGACTGAGGCAGTGGAGTGCGCCGCCTTCGATGAGCAAGACGCGGCAGTCGAGACCGACCACTTTGCGACCAGGGAAGCACTCTCTTAAAATGCCCATGGCTACATCGTCGGATTTTTGTCCATAAAGAGGAACCAGCACGCCGTCATTAACAATGAGGAAGTTGGCGTGACTAGGAGGCAGGTCTCTTCCTGCCAAATGAATCGGTTCGGGCAGGGGAAGTTCAATCAGTTGAAAACGACTCCCGTTTTTCGCTTTCATCGCGCTCAATCGATCCCAATTTTTTTGGAGTGGAGCGAAATTGGGTGAAGCTGGATTTTTTTCGGTAACCGCAACAATCGTGTGGGCGTTAACGAAGCGGGCGAGATTGTCGATATGCCCGTCGGTGTCATCATTGGCTAAGCCCTCTCCAATCCAGAGGATTTGATCAATGTTTAGACCCTCACGGATGGCCGATTCAAAGGCACGATTATCTCGGCCTGTCGCGCGGTTGGGATTATTTTGTACCGCTTCCGTTGTTAGTAAAATTCCATCGCCCGTGACTTCGATGCCGCCACCTTCGAGTTCGAAGGGAAAAGCAAAGCGTTTTAAATTGAGAGCATGGGCAATTTTTTCTGGGACTTGGTTATCGAGATTGGAGGTAAATTTTCCACCCCATCCATGAAACTCCCAGTCGGTAATCGCGACTTCACCTGTGTGGTCATTTTTCACAAAGAGAGGACCGTGATCGCGACACCAAACATCGTTGGTCGGGATTTCAAAAAATTCGATAACGGAAAGGTCGGCCTTAGCTTCGTGCAGGGCTTGTTCGGCTTCTTTACGCAAGGTTCCTGCAGCGTTAATTCGAACAGGTTGAAAGCGAGAGATGGTTGCAGCAAATTCAGCAAACTTTCCTGGAATGAGATGATAATGTCCGGGCCAGAGCTGACGGTTTGATGGCCAAGAAAGCCAAGTCGCCGATTGGCGTTCCCATTCGGCAGGCATGCGGAAGCCGAGTGCACGAGGAGACTCCATAAATCAGTCGCGTAACCGTTTGGTTAAATCGCCGTAAGCGTCAATTCGACGATCACGGAAGAAAGGCCAGATTCGGCGAAACTCTTTTTGTTTTTCTAAATCGCAATCGGCAATGAGCACTTCCTCTTTGTCGCTTGAAGCTTTGGCGATGATTTCGCCGTAAGGATTGGAAACGAAACTTTGTCCCCAGAATTGAGTCTGTCCTTCGATGCCAACTCGATTGGTTGCTGCAATATAGCATCCATTGGCGACACCATGACCGCGTTGTACGGTTTCCCAGGCGATGTGTTGGGCTTGGCCAAGGGTGGCTTTTTCTTCTGGTAACCAGCCGATGGCCGTGGGGTAGAATAGGATGTTGGCACCACTAAGAGCCGTTAGTCGTGCGGCTTCGGGGTACCATTGATCCCAACAAATCAAAACACCGATTTTTCCATGGGCGGTCGACCAAGTGCGAAATCCTAAATCGCCAGGCGTAAAATAAAATTTTTCCTCAAAACCAGGATCCTGCGGAATATGCATTTTGCGATACTTGCCCAAGACTGATCCGTCGGCGTCAATAACAGCGGCGGTGTTATGATAAACTTCACTACCACGAGCTTCGAAAAGAGGTGCAACGATAACGACCCCGAGTTTTTTAGCGACCTCAGCCAAGGCTTTTACCGAAGGTCCACTTTCAATCGGCTCAGCTAACTGGAAATGTTTGGGGTTTTGTTCGATGCAGAAGTATTTGGTCGTGAACATTTCCTGCAGACCAATGATTTTAGCCCCCCGCGCGGCAGCTTCTTCAATGCGCGGAATCGTTTTACGGACATTCGCTGCTGGCGTATCTTCGGCAGTGAGTTGGATTAAGCCAATGCGAGTGTTTTCCGCCATGACGCTAAACAATTAGTAGACGAGTTTGTTGATGGGGTATTCGACAATTCCTTCCGCACCTTGTGCTTTGAGGGTGGGAATGAATTCCCGTGATTGTCGGGCATCAATAATCGACTCGATTGCTACCCAATCGGTGTTGCTTAATGGAGAAATCGTAGGATTGCGCAAAGCGGGCAGTGCGGCGGAAACGGCTTCAAGCGATTTGCGGGGTAAATTAAACTTCAAACCAACCATATGTTGAGCAGCGAGAGCCCCCTTTAGCATCAAAGCTATTTGTTCGATTTTAGCGCGTTTGGCTGGATTGGTCCAAGAGGCTTTATTAGCGATGAGCACCGTCGTCGTTGAGATGAGTGTGTCGACGATACGCAGTTTATTCGCGATAATCGATGAACCTGTTTCGGTGATGTCGACGATCGCATCGGCGAGTTCAGGCACTTTCACCTCTGTCGCTCCCCAAGAAAATTCAACCGTACATGTCACTCCTTGTTTTTGGAACCAGCGACGGGTGGTTTCGACCAGTTCGGTGGCGATGGTTTTGCCAGCAAGATCTTTGACCGTTTTGATGGGAGAGCTTTCGGGAACGCATAGTACCCATCGAGATTTTTGAGCGGAGGCACGGCTGTAGACGAGCTCGCAAACCTCGACAACGTCTGCGGCGTTTTCTTGAACCCAGTCTTGGCCAGTTAATCCAAAATCAAAGAACCCATGTTCCACGTAACGGGCGACCTCTTGGGCACGAATGAATCTTCCGTCGAGAGCGGGGTCATCAAAACTAGGGCGATAAGAGCGACTGCTCTTGGCAATAGGGTATCCGGCCCTAGCAAATAATTGCAGGGTGGCTTCCTCTAAGCTGCCCTTGGGCAGGCCAAGCATTAATTTCAAGGTTTCTGGGCTCATTAGGCTATCG
>CANHRV010000011.1 GCA_947463395.1 Opitutia bacterium
AAGGCTTTTGGTCTCGCTCCTGTGCATGGCAAGGTCGATGGACTCGAAGGCGAGTTACAAGGTTTTGCGGGTAAGGCTCTACTTTGTTCTGCCACCTCAGGTAATTTGGCTACCGGGGCAATCACTTCTCCTGAAATCCCCGTGGTTGATCCGCATCTCTATTTAGGATTTTTAATTGGTGGTGGCAGTCAGCCAGATAAATTGGCTGTTCAGTTACTCGTTGATGGTAAGGTTGTGAGATCGGCAACGGGAAATAACAGTTTTGTTTTACGTCAGGAGGTTTGGAATCTTTCAGAGTTCAAAGGTAAGAAAGTCGTGATTCGTGTGCTTGATGATGCCACAGGTTCTTGGGGTTTTATTGCTGCTGACCAATTTGTTTTTTCAACGGACGATAAACCTGATTTTTCAGTGTTGGGTAATGACGATGTTGCCGATCATCTTATTCGAGTGCCTAGCGAAGCTTCGGTTGCTGTTTTTCCTGGTTTAAGTTTTAAGCAAGTCGCCGATTATAAATCGGCTCAGATTACTTCCCCCACTTCGATTGCTTTTGGCAATCAAGGGCAGTTGTTTATTGCGGAGACGCACCGATTCCGTTTTGGGGTCGAAGATGATCGCGACTGTCTTTATTGGTATTTGCAAGACCTAGCCAATCGCACCAACGAAGAGCGGAAGGCGATGTACGAAAAATGGTCGAGTAAGAAATCTTCGGACTATTTTACTGCTAAGTCAGAAGTGATTCGTCTTCTTTCCGATGAAAAATCTGATGGGACGTATGCCAAGTCTTCGGTTTTTGCGGATAACTTCCGCGATGCACTTGATGGCACTGCTGGAGGGGTTTTTGCTTGGGATGATACGGTTTACTTTGCCTGTATTCCGAAGCTTTGGATGTTACGAAATCCCAACCAAAGTGGCGTGTCCAATGAGCGCAAAGTCATCGAAGAAGGTTTTGGTGTTCGTGTTTCCTTCTCGGGTCACGATATGAACGGTTTTGTTTTGGGTTATGATGGTCGACTTTATGGAACGATTGGTGATCGTGGATTTAATTTAACAACCAAGGAGGGCCGAAAATACGACCACCCAGATATCGGTGCGGTATTTCGTTTTGAACCTGATGGCACACAGTTCGAGGTCATCTATAAAGGTCTACGAAATCCTAAAGAATTTGCTTTCGATCAATTTGGTAACGCAGTGACCGTTGATAATAATTCCGACCAAGGTGACAAAGCTCGTTTAGTCTATATCGTTGAGGGTGGAGATTCGGGTTGGGAGATGGAGCACCAAGCCATGCATACCTTCCACCGTGAAATTGGGCTCGAGCGACGTCCTCCCTCTCGCTGGATGAATGAGCGTATGTGGGAAACTCAAAATCCTTCTCAGCCAGCTTTCATGTTGCCCCCCGTCGATTATATCTGTGCTGGTCCTTCGGGGTTAACTTACAATCCTGGGGCTGGCTTTTTGGAGTCCGAGGTAGGTCATTTCCATATTTGCGATTACCGTGGTTCTTCCAGTGCCTCGGGTATTTGGTCTTTTAAGATTGAGCCCTTAGGCGCAGGTATGCGCATGGCTCATAAACATCAACTGATTTGGGGTTTGGCTGCGACGGATATCGAATACGACTGGAAGGGTCGTTTATTTATCTCTGACTTTATTGGTGGATGGGAATCTCACGAAGCGGGCCGGGTTGTGAGTTTGACCGCCGAAAAACCTTATCAGCCTGAAGCAACGGCTCAAGTGGCATCGTTGATTCGTGAAGGTTTAAACAAAAAAACGTCAGCCGAACTCGCGGTACTTTTAAGTCATGCTGACCAGCGCATTCGTTTACGTGCACAGTTGGAGTTAACTCGACGCCCCGAAGGCTTAACAGTCTTTGAAAAAGCGACGCAGTCGAAGAACCTGATTGAACGCTTACATGGTATCTGGGGCTTGGGAATTTTATCTCGTCGCGGTCCAGCGATTGCTCCGAACGATGTTTGGAATAACACCTCTCCCGCTATCGCCTCGGTTGAAGATCGAACCAAGGCTGCCAAAATTCTCGTACCTCTGTTAGCTGATGCGGATGCCGAGGTGCGTGTTCAGGCGGTACGAGCACTTTCTGAATCGCCTCTCTCGGGTAACGATTTGCCACTAGGTAAATTGATCCTCGATCCCTCTCTGCGCGTTCGTTCCTTTGCGGCGATTGCTGCGGGTCGAATGGGAGCAGATAAATTCTTGCCAGAAGTCTTTACGATGCTTCAGGAAAATGCCGATGTTGACCCAGTTTTACGTCACGCTGGTTCAATGGCTATCGATGGAATGTGCAAGACGGCTGAGCAATTAGATAAGGCAGTTAATCACGAGTCGGCTTCCGTACGCTTGGCAGCCGTGGTGACTCTCCGTCGTCGGGGTGACGCCAGTGTAGAGCGATTAGTCCAAGATTCTTCTATCATTGTTGCGGATGAGGCTATTCGTGCTATCAACGATAAAGATCTAAAGTCAGCCCGACCCGCTGTGGCGGCTTTGATTGATAATCGAAACAAGCGTGAGTGGTCGCCCTTCATGCTTCGTCGCTTAATTCACAATGCTTTCCGCGTTGGAGGTGAAGAAAATGCTGCTCGCGTTGTTGCCGTTGCCGTCGACGAAAAAACTCCTGAAGAGGTCCGTTTGGAGGCATTACGTTTGATGAGCCTCTGGGTAGAGCCCTTCCCCGTAAATCAATTTACTGGGCACTGGTCGCCCTTGCCTAAGCGCTCCTCGAGCGAGATTCACAAAGTTCTAAGTGCCGCTCTGCCTCAATTAATTAAGGGCAGTTCTGAACTTATCCGTGCCACCCTTGATTTAGTCGGCAAGTATCAATTGAATACGGACTCTTTGCCGAATCAGACCTTGGCAAACTTGATTGCGAATCAACAGCTCAGTGGGTCCGCTCGATCCAAGGCTTTAGAGATGTTGTTAGCCCGTCAATCGGATGATGTTTTAGAAGTCGCCAAAAAATATGCCTCGGATGTGCAGGATGATGTGGCGTTGATTGCGATTGCTGAGTTAGCCCGTCAGAAGCCCGAACTGGGCCTAATCGAATATCGCAAAGCTGTAACGGCTTCTTCGGCTTATCGTCGTCAGCAGGCTTGGAAGGCGCTGGCTTCATTCCAAGCGGGTGGAGTCGAGGCTCTGTTCCTTGAACAAATCAAGGCTCTCGAAGTTTCGAAGGGTGTATCTCCCGCTGCCATTGAGTTAATGGAAGCGGCGCAAGTTCGTTCGGAAGCGTCAATTAAGACCGCCTTGGAGGCTCTAAAGACTGCTTTGAATACTAATCCTGATACTTTGATGAAGTGGATGCCTTCTCTTGAAGGTGGCGACGCTTCCAATGGCTTTGCACTCTTCCAAGCTCTGCCTGCAGGTCAGTGTATGCGTTGTCATAAATATTCTGCGGACGGCCACTCGGCTGGTGGTGAAGCAGGACCTAATCTTGCCGGAGTCGCCAAGCGAGGTGACCGTCGTTACCTCCTTGAATCGATTGTACATGCCAATGCTGCGGTCGCATCGGGTTATGGTGCGGTTAATATCGAACTTACTAACGGTGGATCTCTCACCGGTACATTACTTCAAGACACGACCAGTTATGTTGACGTCGATGTTGCAGGTAACCGTTGGCGTGTGGCTCGTAGTGACATCAAGAGTATGACACCACCTGTTTCAGGTATGCCTGTCTTGGAAAATGCCCTAACGCCTCATGAGGTTCGCGATCTTGTCGCTTGGTTATCTACCTTGGATAAGAGTGCACAAACTGAGAAGCGACCTGATCCTAAACCTCTTGATATTTCCACAATTAAACCTGCTACACCAGCTGTTGTGGCTTCTAATATTGATCCTGCCGTGATGGCCGCTGGTAAGACTGCCTACATGACCTGTGCAGGTTGCCACGGGGCCAACGGTGAGGGTACGGCGATTGCGCCTCCGCTGGCTAATTCCAATTGGGTCAATGGTCCTGTCGAAAACCTCATTCGGATTCAGTTACGTGGCCTCCAAGGACCTATTACTGTTTCGGGTAAAGCCTATACGCCCCCGATGCCGATGATGCCCTTGGCGCACCAAACGGATGATCAAATTGCCGCGGTATTAACCTATATACGTAATAGCTTCGGTAACTCGGCTTCGGTGGTTAAGCCTGAAGAAGTCAAGGCACTCCGCGGTGAAGTCGGTAAGCCTATGCTGACCGAAGCGGATTTAATTCCCACCAAGTAATACCTCGACGTCATTCAAAATTCTCAAAAGAGGAGTGTCGATTAACGGCACTCCTCTTTTTTTGTGACTATCGAGTATGATTTGCCAAAAACTTCCCCTTTTCGTCAACCCATTCGATTCGTTCAATGGGTTGATTTATTTTCTGATTAACAAGGGGAACGATATAAGCAGCTTGGGGATGGATTGTATAAGTTTGCTTGGTACCTCGAGTGATTCGCGTAACAAAGCGAAACGTGCGTTGCCTTATTTCGCATCGCACAAATGCAATGTCGGTGGCGATATCTGTTTCTGCATCATCGACGACGATAACCCATTCTTTAGAAAAATCGGGCTTGATGGCCATTAAACCATTTAGCGCTGCAGGATGAAAATGTTTATCAAATTCACTTTCCGTTTGGATGATTAAATAACGTGGCTCAGAAGTTTTGCTGATGAGAAAAAATCGCTCTAACTTTTTTCCGTTTAAAACGTGTGTTGCGGAATTTGTATTCGATTGAAAATAGTAATAGACGCCAAAGTTTATCATTAAAGCGATGAGGGCGAGGCCTATCGCCCAAATCCAGTGTCTCTCTATTTTCATCGTGAAAGCCTAGGCGGGCTTTTGATGGGGTCAAGGTGAGCACCTAATCTCGGGCAACCTTATTAAAGCCAACAAAAAAGCCCCAGAATTCTGGGGCTTTTGATGGAGTCGATACTCGGACTTAAGCAATCGTAACCTCTTTGGAAAGGTAAACGTCCTGAATCGTGTGTAAGAGCTTTGCACCTTCTTCGATAGGGCGTTGAAAAGCCTTTCGACCTGAGATGAGGCCTTGACCGCCAGCTCGCTTGTTAATGACCGCCGTCTTCACGGCTTCGGCAAAGTCATTGCTGCCTGAAGGGCCACCTGAATTAATCAAGCCGATGCGACCCATGTAGCAGTTGGCCACTTGGTAACGAGTGAGGTCGATAGGATGGTCGGAGCTGAGATCCGTATACATGCGCTTATCGATTTTACCGTAAGAGGACTCGGTTTGCTGGATGGCGAGATAACCCCCATTGTTCTCAGGAAGCTTCTGTTTGATGATGTCAGCACAGATGGTTACGCCAAGGTGGTTTGCTTGACCGGTGAGGTCAGCCGAGACGTGGTAATCTTTGTCCTTTTTGAAAGCACTATTGCGAGTGTAGCACCAGAGTACGGTCGCCATGCCTTGTTCGTGCGCCATTTGGAAGGCCTTGGAGACTTCGATGATTTGGCGATTTGATTCGGCGGAACCAAAGTAAATGGTGGCTCCAACGGCCGCACAACCCATGTCAGCGGCTTGCTTAATGGTGCCGTACATCACTTGGTCGCCTACATTGGGGTAGGTGAGCAACTGATTATGATTAATCTTAACCATGAAGGGAATCTTGTGGGCATAACGACGAGAGACGCTGCTTAAGACTCCGTAGGTGGAACAGACTGCATTACAGCCACCTTCAATGGCTAATTTGACGATGTTTTCACCGTCGAAATAAATTGGATTTTTAGCGAAAGAAGCACCGGCGGAGTGCTCGATACCTTGGTCAACAGGGAGAATGGATACATAACCAGTGTTGGCGAGGCGACCAGAACCGTAAAGGCGTTGTAAGTTAGCTAACACACGGTTGCTTCGATCGGAGGCACCGAAAGCATAATCAACCCAATCGGCACGAGGGTGATGAATTTGGTTTTTCTTAATCTTCGGGTTGCTGAATCCCAGGAGGGATTCCGCTTCATTGCCCAGAAGTTTTTGGATTTCGCTGTAGTTGCTCATGGTAAGAGGGTATCGATGCTATCTACAAAAGGTGGATTCTCGGCTTGGGCATCAAGCCATAATTTTGATTCACCATGAAAAGGTCTAAGAAGTACCCTCGGTTGCTCAGATTCGGGCTGAACTTGATTAAATTTGCCAATCTTCGGCTACTGCGGAGGCCGGTTTAGGTAAAACAGGGTGGGGTGCGGTCACAATATGTAAAACTGCTTGGGCATTGCCCGTTAACTCTCGAGCTCTTTTGACGGCTTGTGCGAGAGCCGAGGTGGGGTTGGTTTCATTCCAAGGGATAACATTCTCATGTCCGATTGTTTTAACCAAACCTGCTTTTTCAAAAATACGCATCGTCTCGGGTTTGGCCTCGCAAAGAATGAGATGACGGCTGGAAGATTTTAAGGTGTTGGCTAAATCTTGTAACAATAACACTCCGTTAGCATCGAGATGGTGGGCTTCACGAAATTTAAGAATCAGTACTTTTAAATTCGGATCTGCTGAGGCTCTACGCAGGTGTTCATGAAAAGCCTGTGTGGCGCCAAAGTGTAAACTTCCCTCGACGTGTAGAATCGAAATGCCAGTCGTTTTTTGCCCCTTGGGTCGCTGTTTAATTTCTCCTGTTTCCGAGAAGTCGTATTCGACCACTTCAGGCTCAGAGGTCTTTTTGAGATAAAAGGCGATGGCAATCGCTGTTCCAAAAAAGATGGCTACATCGAGAGGTGCAATCAGAGCAGTCAGAAAAGTTGTTAAAAAGACGGCACGATCTTGTAGTCCTGATTTGAGAATGAGTTTAATGGTGGGAAGATTAGCTAATTCGATTTCAACTAAAATTACGATAATTGCCAAAGACGCTAAAGGAACCACGGCCACCCAGTTGCTCGCCAAATAGGCACCGGCCAAAATAAATCCTCCGCAGAAGAGAGAGGCGAGTGCGGTACGAGCACCGCTGGAGATGTTAAGTGCGGAGCGACTGATTGAGCCAGAAGCTGCCATTCCGCCCGTGAAAGCGCAAACGAGGTTAGCCATACCAAGTCCAAAAACCTCTTGATGAAGGTCCGAGGGATGACCTGTTTTAAGTGCTGAGGCTCGTGCGTTAGCCGTTCCTTCGATAATAATGAGAACGGCTAAAGCTAAAGCAGGTGAGAAAAGAACTGAAAGCGTCCGTAAAGAGAAGTCTGGTTGATATAACGTTGTCGCAGAGCGAGCGGCATCGCCAACATATTGAACGAGGGCATGTGTACTGCCTTGGTTGTTTGCAACATTCTGAGCCAACATCGCACCGAACGTTGTGATGGCGACCGAACCAAGGATGGCCTTACCTGTGCCGTAATTTTTTCGTAAAAGATAGTAGGCGATTCCTGTGATGATGGCAAAGCCCAGCTCAGGGTTGATTAACTGTCGCCCCATTTTAATGAAATACCAAAAAACTTCGGGTAAGCTTTCTCCAGCGTGTTCTCCGGTCATACCTGCCACATAGGGAAGTTGTAGAGCAATGACTCTTAGAGCAGCGGCGGCAATGTAAGCCGAGATAACAGTACGAGGGACGAAATCGACAAATCCACTTAATCGAAGCCACGAAGCAATGAGCAGAAAAATTCCTGTCATCAAGACGAGTGTCGGTAAGGCGGCGACACGTTGATCAGGTGAGAGCACGCCCAATGTGGCAAAGGTTCCTAAAAGCATGGCCGCCGAAGCATTAGTTGGGCCTGCAGAGAGATTGATGGATCCCGTAAAGATGGCTGAAACGAGAGCGGCAACTCCGCAACCAACCAGTCCGCACCACACAGGTAAACCTGCCTTCATCGCAAAGGCCATCGACATCGGGAAAGCGAGAAGTGCCACATTTAATCCGGCGATTATATCCGCCTTCAGGGAGGCTTGATTGGTTTCAACAAACGCTCGACTAATAGGGAAAAATCGTGGGCGAGGAATTCGGCCTATTTTTTGGATAACTTGGCGAACACGAGAAAAGAAAGTAGCAGGGCTATAACTCACCCCATTTGTTTTGCTGAAGCCACGAAATCACTCAAATGCTTTTTTTGAATTAATCGAAAGCCTCAGAATCAATCTGACTAATCAGCGATTGCTGTAAAAGACCAAAGCAGGAGTAGCACGCCAGGGCATGTCGTTTTTCATTGGGTAAATTCTCGTCGTCTAAATCCTCGGCCCTTTCGAGTTGATCATCGGGAATATCTGAAAAAACCAATTCACGAAGGGCAAAACGAACGGCTGAAAGAGCACGAAGAAAGGCGAGCGACTGTGCTTCATTCTTGAGGATAATCACCGCGGGTTCACCTTTGGCATTGGCAAAGGCAGCGGCCAAGAGGCGAGCTTCTTCTCCCGCTTGAGCAGAAAGGCTCTCGGTCCAGAAGGAGGCGACTTCTTTATCGGTATCGGGAATCTGGGCTCGATTAACCGAAACCCGTGCAGCGGCTGGTGCAATTAAGCGCAATAAGTCAGTCAGCACATTACGTGCTTCAGCCGTCATGGTTAATCGAAGTTCAGCCATTTTTTTCTAATTTTGCACTGAGGTGCCATTGTTGAAGTTCTAGGACAATCATTTCTGCTCTTTCGCGTTCACCCGTCCACACCGTGGCTCTTCCTTCACTGTGAACTTTCAACATGAATTTTTCCGCTTGGGTATGACTGATGCCTAGAACATTAACGAAAACAACAATGACATAACCCTGAAAGTTAACGGGATCATTCAGTACGACGACATTCCACTGCGGACTAGCTGAGACGACTTTTTCTGTTCCAATCTCTGGCTTAATTTTAGGTTTGGCCATCGGCAGTCAAATCTCCCAAGGAGCGTAGCAATTCTTGAAGCCTCCGCAAGCCATCGATGAGTTGTTTCACTCTTTTTACTGTTTGGGGGTCTCGGGGCTTGCGATCGATTTGACCTGCAAGTCGGACTAATTCTGAGCAACCCATCATACCCAGCATACCGCAAACCGCATGGGCCTGGAATCGAATGTCTTTGGGGTCATTATTATTCAATGCCGTTTGCAGTTTTTCGATAAAGGATTGGGAGTATTTGAGAAAAACTCGACCCGCACACTTCAAGTCCTCGGCTTCCTGCTCATCGGCCAATTGCAGATTCTTCGTAAATTCGTCGATTTCCTCGGTGGATTGATTCACTTGGCTGATGATTCTCATTTTTTCGACCAAATCGGCACTTCGTAGCGGTTTGACTAAGTAGGTATCGAAACCAGCCCTTTTGCTCTCTGTTCGTTGCCCTGGTTCAATCGTGCCTGTCAAGGCGACTAGCGGAACAGGTTTTCGCTTTAATCGTTTTTCCTCCTTGCGAATGAAGTTGGCCACCTCGATGCCTCCCATAAGGGGCATGTGTAAATCGAGAATCACTATGTCGAATTCTTTAGCACGCCAGAGTTCTAAAGCGGCTATTCCATCAACCGTAGCACTTACTTCATATCCAGCTCTTTTTAATTGGCGTGAAATCACTTCACGGTTCACCTCATTATCTTCAGCCATCAAAATTCGCAGCGGAAGCTCTACTTTTTGAGGCAATATTTGTGGCGATGATTCACTCTGCGTCTTCTGATTTTCGAAGTGTTTGCGCAAGTTCTGCAGGTTAACGGGTTTGGGTACAACTCGGTAGCCTTGAAATGAATAATCGAAATCAGTCAGTAAAATGGTCGTAATGGAATCGAGTTTTGGTAATTGAGGGGAGGTGTCTTGGGGAATGTCGATAATGAGGTAGTCAAATTTCTCCTCTTGTATCAGATTTTCAGCTTCCAGGGGGCTATTGACGCCAATCACTTCGGCACCCCAGAGTTGCAGGCTTTGACTCAGCCATGACTGCAGATGCGGACTGCCTCCTTGTAAAAGTACTCTCTTCTTTTTTAGCAGACTGGGGGCAGTGATCGAAGCTGAATCGATCATGGCACAATCCAATTTGACCGTAAAACAGGTGCCTTTACCGACTTCGCTTTTCACTTGGACATCTCCACCCATCGCTTGGGCAAGAGCCTTTACTATGGTTAAGCCCAGCCCCGTCCCTCCGAATCGTTCCATGGTACTGGCCTCGGCTTGGACGAACGGTTGAAAAATGGAATCCAATCGCTCTTGAGGGATGCCGATACCCGTGTCCTGCACTTTAATTTCAATAGGATAGCCCGAGGGAGATTTTTGTAAATTTAAGGAAGCGTGAATCAATCCCTCGGGAGTAAACTTCACCGCATTCTGTAGGAGGTTGTGCAGGATTCTTTTGAATTTTATTTTATCACCCAGGACTTGTTCAGGGGCATCAGCTGGGGTGAATCCGATAAGTTCGATTCCTTTCGATCGTGCTTTGGGATAATGCGACGAAAGCGTTTCATGGAATGCGCCGACTAAATCAAAAGACTCTTTTTTCAGTGGAAGAGGTGCTTGTTGGTATTGTGAAAATTCAAGAACGTCTTTTACAAGTTCCGATAACTCTTCCGCACAGCTTTTGATTTTTTGTAAAACTTGATCAGAGCCCAGTGTTTCTTTTTCGATTATACCCATTTCACATAAACCCAAAATCGCTTGCACAGGATTTTGAATTTCGTGAGCCAAGTTGGCTGCGATTAAGAAATCAGAATTTTCTTTCGACATATTTTTATAAAAAAGAGTTAGATTTTTGGCTCATTAAATCATTTTCATCCTCAGCAAATGCTTGAGAGCTGAAATAGACTGTACTGAGTTCCGCCATAGCAGAGCCTCTCCTTTAAGTAGTGAATCGTTTTTTGGATACAAAAATCTTACTGAGGTATTTCCTTTATTGAACTTCTCTAATAATAAATGTTCACTTTTAGGCGAATGGGGTTAGATTCTCATCAAGTCCATGCATTTTGAGCACCATCGTCAGCCTCTCGCCTCGCGCGAAAAGTTTCTCCGTCGCCTTGGGCGATTCGCTCTTTATGCTTTGGCCTTTTTAGCCTTTTCGCTTTTGATTGGAGTGGTTGGTTATCACTGGATTGCGGGGCTTCCCTGGATTGATGCCTTACTTGATGCCTGCATGATTTTGGCAGGCATGGGTCCGGTTTCGACTTTGACGACAGATAAGGCGAAACTCTTTGCCTCCTTTTATGCCGTTTTCAGTGGAGTCGCCTTTTTGACAACCTTTTCGATTTTAGTCGCCCCCGTCTTGCACCGTATCCTTCACCGCTTGCATTTGGGCGATGGTGCGGATCGGTGATTAAATAAATAAAGGGGTGCTCAGGAAGGGACTTGAACCCTTACGCTTTAGGGGCACTAGAACCTGAATCTAGCGTGTCTGCCATTCCACCACCTGAGCTTTCACTGACGAACGTTTGAGCAAAGAGGGTGAGGTGAGAGTGTCAAGGTTAGGGCTTGTGAAGAGACTTGAGCAAATAGACGCAGTCGAGATCTTGTCCAAATTTCTGACCGACTCCGCGTAATACCCCAGCTTGTTTAAAGCCCACACTTTCATGAAGTTTAATGCTCGCCGTCTGTTCTCCAGAGATTCGAGCAATCACTGCCAGATGTCCTAATGCCTCAGCTCGTTTGAGCAGGGCTTCAAGGAGTTGTTTTCCGTAGCCCTTTCGATGGTGAAGGTGACTGATGAAAATCGAGTCTTCGACGGTTTTTGACCAGCCTTCGCGGCTGTTGTAAAGGGAAAGCGATCCCCAGCCGATAACCTTACCCTCTAATTCTATGACAAAAACAGGGTGGCAAGATTTTCGGTTTCTGAACCATTTTTTGCGTCCTTCCAAGGTTTCTTCGGTTAAATGCCAAGTGCAGGTGCTTTTCCTAACATAGAAATTGTAAATGCCGTTGATGGCATCGGCATCGGCCTCGGTGGCTAGGCGGATACGGGTATCCATGGCGGGGGTAAAATTAGACACGGCTTTTACTTAGGACAAGAATAGGAAATCCCGTTGACAGTTAAGGCAGAGAGGCCTTTGTTGGCCGACCTGCCTTTATTTACGGCCTAAGACCATGAAAGTTTCATCCTCACTCAAATCGCTCAAGAAGCGTCATCCCAATTGCCAAGTCGTTCGTCGCAAAGGTCGCGTCTACGTGATCAACAAGACACACCCACGCTACAAGGCACGCCAAGGTTAATCCCTCAAAAACCCCTGTTTTTATGAAGAAAGAAGGTCATCCTGAATACCATCCTGTGGTCTTTGTTGATGTGTCAACGGGCCGTGAATTCCCCACCCGTTCTACCATGAAGTCCAAGGAAACGAAGACCATTGGTGGTGTTGAGCATTTTGTCATTCGCCGTGAAGTCACCATGGACTCCCATCCAGCTTACACTGGTGAGAAGCGTTTCGTCGACTCCGCGGGTCGAGTTGAGAAGTTTAATACCAAGTTCCGCCGGAAATAACTCCTCGGCTTAATTGGATTCTAAACCCGCTAGGCAACTTAGCGGGTTTTTTGTTTCATCAGTAATTAGTGGCTTGGACTGATGGTTCGTCAGAGTTCTTTGGCTTTAAAAAGGGAAAAAAGAGCGATTTTTTATTTAATTTTTAAAATGTTAATGAAATAGAACTTTGTTGTGATCAAACACATCAAAAAACCCTATTTTAATGGGGCTTTAATGATATTTATGGTTTATTAACAGAGGGTGTTAACAGAGTGTTTATAACGTTCAATAAAGCCCTTAAATGCTTAAAAATGGCACTTTGTGCTTGATTTTGAAACCTTACTGTAACAATACTGCCCTCGCTATGAAGCATATCCTCCCTATCCTAACCGTAACGACCCTCAGCGCTGCTGCTTTCGCTCAAACGGCTGCTGCCGCCCCTGCTGGTCTTTCCTACAATCGCGTAGGTTTGAACTACCAAACCAATGGTAGCGAGAACCCTACCTCCATCAGCGCCTCTGCTTTCATTGGTTCTTCCAATGTTCTCGTTTCTGGCACTGCTGACCTCACCGCTGCTGGTGACGACTCCGTCTCCCTTGGCTACGTTTTTAAGAACGTTGCTGCTGGCATTGACGCTACCGTGTCCATCGGTTCCAACGACACCTACGGAATCAACCTCCGTCGTGCCCTCAACGAAATCGTTTCAGGTCTCGAAGTAGCCGTTGGTTACAACCGTACCATTGGTACCAATTATGATTCCCAATGGGTTTACGAGCTCTCGTACAACTTCAATAAGCAGTACTCTATCGCTTACAGCGTGACCGATCCTAACGGCACTGCTCAAAGCGTTAACCAAGTTAGCCTCCGCTATAACTTCTAATCTTCGGATTAGTGCTTAACATTAAGGGCTCCGGAAACGGAGCCCTTTTTGTTTATTTCGCTTCAACGTGTACGGTGACCCTCATTTCTCTGTCTCCGGTGCCCCAATAACTACCTCGAATGGGCGTGGCATCGCGATAATCTCTACCGAGAGCAGAGGCCACATAGGATTCATTCACGATGCGTTTATTGGTCGGATCTAAGCCTAACCATCCATACCCAGGTATCCATACCTCGCACCAAGCATGAGAGGCGTGGCTACCTAGGACTTCGCCTCGCTTGGGGTCGTAAACATAACCACAGATGTAACGGGCTGGGATACCTAGGGACCGGCACATCGCGAGTAAGAGATGGGCAAAGTCTTGGCACACTCCTTGCGGGTTTTTGAAAAACTGTTCGGTGGTGGTGTTTACGTTGGTCACCCCAGGGACGTATTGGCAGATTTTATGAACCGTCTCCATTAAGGACATCACTACGCCAAAGACTTCTTTTTTATCGCCTCGTGCATCGACGGCGGTTCGCCAAATTTGAGGCGTAATCTGAATCGGCCCATCTGATTGGAGATACGGCTGAAAGCTCTCCGTGACCTCAGGTAGAGATAAAGCACTAATCGGACTGTCGGCGGGAATGGCCTTTAGGGGGGTGGGCTTGGTTTCCACCATGCTAGACACATCGATAATGAGTTCTTTGTGAGATTCTTCGACCTCGAAAAAGGAAACGGTATTACGATGCAAATCATGGTACCTGCGCATTTTTACAACGGGTAGTACCCGAACGAGATGCAGAATCGTTCGCTGTCGTTGATTATCGAGCGGGGTAACTCGTAGTTCGTTGTTATTGTTTCGAACGGGTAGGGCGTAGCGATATTCGGTGCGGTGAAGAATGCGTAGCTTCATAGCGTCGAATGCAAATAATTATTGTTGCTGTTGCTGCTGTTGTTCCCGCTGCCAATCGGACATCGATTCAGGGCGATTGTGGCGCGTGAAGTGACGGCCTACTTCCGATGGCAGTAAGACGAAACTCTCGAAGACGGCTTGGCTAGCGCTGTTGAGATGTTTCTGTAGATCATCAATATAGTAATGCAGACCCTTGGCCATGACTTCGGTAGGCCCCGAAAAACTGAGTCGGGCTAGCAACGCTCCCGTCAGTTTCTCGCACTGATTGCTGTAGCCACCAGTGGGAGTGCCTGAAATATCATGAAGCACTTCATCGGCTCGTCTTAAGCAGTGTCGGATGGAACGCGGGAATTCATTAGAAAACAACAGTAAATCCACGACTTTTTCGATGGTTATTTCACCCCCATACGCTTTGCGATATCCAGCGTGAGCACCACACGCACGCAAGACCGCGCCCCATTTCAGAGACTCTTCCGCAGCGTCTTGGCTGGTTGATTGCGACCAAATATCCAGGAAACGACTGGTCATATCAGCACGCTCTAAAAGTCTCCCAAGTTGCAAAAAGTTCCAACCTTCATCCCGCGTGAGAGTTGCCTCAGTGATTCCGTCAAAAAGCAACGAGGAAGAAATAATTTTCTCATAAAAAGCCTGAGGTGCAACTTCCAGTAAATCGATTCCTTCAGGAGAAGTAACCAGCATGTTAAGGGCATTAATTTCTGTCCACATTTCCTCCGAAATTTTATCGCGCACCGAACGAGCATTCTCTCGAGCTTGGCGAATACAGGAAATAATTGAGTCAGTGTTGCGTAAGTCCGAAGTGATAAAGCGAGCGGCATCGCCTTGTCTCGGTTGAGGATAAAGCGATTTAAAGGATTCTTCCATCGCCGTGGCTTGGAGCACAGGAGTCCAATACTCCTGAGCCGAGCCACGACCGAGGGTCTCGTCATCGAGTAACATCTCTTCGCTGATACGTACGAGCCGAGCGAGGTTTTCGGCCCGTTCAATTTGACGGGACATCCAGTACTGGTGATCGGCAACACGTGAAAGCATCATAAAATTAGGTGGCAAATACCCAAGTGTCTTTGCTGCCTCCTCCTTGCGAGGAATTGACCACCAGGGAGCCACGTTTGAGAGCTACTCTCGTTAATCCCCCTGGAAGGACTTTGACCGTGTCACCCCATAGGACAAAGGGACGAAGATCAACGTGACGACCTTCAATGCCTCCCTCAATCAACGTGGGATGTTGAGAGAAATTAACGACCGGTTGAGCGATGTAATTTCTGGGAGTGGCGATGATTTTTTGACGGAACTCCTCGATTTGCTCCTTAGTAGAAGCTGGCCCAATGAGCATGCCATAACCACCGCTTTCATTGGCGGCTTTAACGACCAATTGAGGTAAGTTGTCTAAAATATATTTTTTATCTGAATCACGCCAGGCCAAGTAGGTCGGTACTTGATCGAGAATGGGCTCTTGGCAGAGATAATATTTTATCATCTCAGGTACATAAGCGTAAGTCACCTTATCATCGGCAACGCCTGTACCGATGGCATTGGCGAGAGCGACGTTGCCTCGGCGAACAGCATCGACCAATCCAGGTACACCGAGGCAGGAGTCCTTACGAAAAACTTGTGGGTCAAGAAAATCGTCATCGATTCGACGGTAAATAACGTCCACTTGGCGCAATCCGCGTGTGGTACGCATATAAACGAACCCATCGAGAGCAATCAGGTCTCTGCCTTCGACGATTTCGATGCTCATTTGCCGAGCGAGGAACGAGTGCTCGAAGTAGGCACTGTTGTGGACGCCAGGGGTTAGGAGAACGATGTTAGGATTTGGGTTTTCGCGGGGGGCGATGTGTCGAAGGGTCGCTAATAAATCGGCCGGGTAAGTGTCCACCGATCGTACACCCCCACCGAAAAGGTGAGGGAAGACTCGTTTCATAGCGGTGCGATTTTCTAAAACGTAAGAAACCCCTGAAGGGCATCGACCATTGTCTTCAAGCACGAGATAACGCCCATCGGTATCACGAATTAAATCGGTTCCACAGACATGAATGTAAGCATCCTTAGGGACCGAGACGCCCATAAATTCAGGTCGAAAGTGGGCAGCGCTGTAAACGACTTCTTTGGGGATGATGCCATCCTTGATGATGCGTTGTTCGTGATAAACATCGTACAAGAAAAGATTTAGAGCCGTTATTCGTTGAACCAATCCTGCCTCAATCGTTTCCCATTCAGGGGCTGGAATAACCCGAGGAAAGGGATCAAAAGGGAAGACTCGCTCGGTCCCTTTTTCATCACCATAAACGGTAAAAGTGATTCCTTGTTTAAGGAAAAGTAGCTCTAGGCTTCGAATTTTGGTCTTTAGTTCTTCTTGGGACAGAGCCGAGAGCCGATCGACGATGGTTTTATAGTAGGGTCTAACATTTCCCGATTCATCGATTAACTCATCGAAAAGTTTATTAGGCTTATAGTCCTTTAGAATCATGCTCTTTTCTGAGCAGAGACCTTGCCACCCAGTCTAGGTCACCAGTGTGTCTAAAAAAAGGCAGATTATCCCACTAACTTTGAGCACCGAGGACTAGAACTGGTCAATTAATCTAAAGTCCTTCGCGATGAGGTCTTTCGGGAACCTTGACACCCTTGGAGCGGAAAAATTCGCTTAAAACCTCGGCTCGGGCATCCGCCAATTTATTTTTCCGCACATCCTCGGGGGTTAGTAATTTTTGCCGCTCTGTCATAATGCGACGTAATTGCATCAAGGCGCTCTGTTGTAATTGGCGAACACGCTCACGAGTGAGTTTAAATTTTTCTCCAATTTCTTCGAGGGTCAGTGGGCTCTCTCCGCTTAAGCCAAAACGCAGGGTAATCACTTCGGCTTCACGTGGGTCGAGTCTAGCCAGCATTTCGTTG
>CANHRV010000012.1 GCA_947463395.1 Opitutia bacterium
CGTTTCGGATTTGCCATGGTTCTACGCTAGGTTGAGGGTCGGTTGTAGCCCGCCAGCCCCCACGGTCAAGCCCCCTTTCAATGGCTTGCCCCGTTCGGCTAACTGATTTGGCTCCTTTTATGCCGTTAAGCCGAGCCCTTTTTCTCGATCGCGATGGGAATCTCATCGAGGACCATCACCATACCTCTAAAATCGAGCAAATCACCCTTATCGCCGAAGTTAAGCCCGCTTTAGAGGCCTGCTTAATGGCGGGATACAAGTTGTTTATTTTAACCAATCAGAGCGGTCTCAATCGAGGTATCTTTACCTGGGAACAATACCACGCCTGTAACCAACGCATGTTGGAATTGCTCGATTTGCCCGCTCCAGGAATTTTGGAAATAAAAGCAGCGCCCGAAAGACCCGATGAACCCTCATTGTATCGCAAGCCAAGTCCACGATTTATTTTAGAAATGATTACATTGCACGATATCGATCCACAACACAGTTGGATGGTTGGTGATCGGCGAACCGATTGGGATGCAGGTCGCAACGCTGGTATTCATTCCTGTGCCGTGCAAAGTGGCGCCGCTGTTGAAGCTGATTTTGATTACGCTCGTTCGATGAATTATGTGGTACGCAAAAATTTCCCAGAGTTTGTTCGAGTCGACTTAGGTCTGCACTGGTCTTAAAAAAGAAAAAGGACGAATCAGAAGATTCGTCCTTGGGCTTAGCCGTTCGAGACAATTATTTCTTGTCTGGGCAACTGGGGCAGGCGGGACAATCCTTGTCTTTGTCGCCATCCTTTTTGTCACATTTTCCGCAGTGATTGGAGCAATCACCACAGGAACTTTGAGCAGGAGGTACCGGACAACATTTGTCTCCCTCTTTTTTATCTGGCTCGTGAGCAAAGCTTACCGCTGCAGTCAGAACCAAGATACTTCCAGTGAGTTGGAGGATTTTTTTGAATGAGTTTTTCATAGGTTAGGTGCGAAACTAACTATAAACTGAGCAATCTTTTGTTAGAGTCAAATCGACCAGATTTATTTATGATAAAGACCAAAAACTTTTTCGGAAGCACGGATTAGTCCTGAGCCTGGAAGCCAGTCGCTCCCACTGGTAGTCTCATAAATTTGACTGTTTTTCACGCAGGATAAGTCTTTTACAGCGGGAATCTTACGCAATTCCTGCAGATGCTTCTCTGAGGAGACGATAGGGGAATTGTCGGGGCGGCTTTCAATCCAAAGAATGCAGTCAGGATTCGCTTGCACTACCATTTCCCAATCGAGTTTTTGCCAAGTCGCTTGTGCCAGCGGAGAAATGTGAGCGGCACGAGCCAAGGGATCGCCTAAGTAGGAATCGCGCCCCGCCATCATGCCGTCCCAGATAATCAGAATCTTTTTTTGTAAGAGTCTAGGTTGTCTTAAAAAATAATTAGCTAAGCTTTCTGCTTCAGGTGCTTTTTGTAGAGCCCTCCCGATTAAGCGAATGTCGTCAGGTACAGCGTGAGCTGATTCAGGACTCAAAAGTAAAACATTGAGTCCTGCCGACCGACAGCGATTCGCCCAGAGAGGATTGGCTAATCGGGGTAAGATACATAAATCGGGTTTTATTTTTAAGAGTTTTTCGAGATCGGGGTTAAAGATATCACAATCGCGTGAGGCGGGATGAGAAGTGGGCAATGGACACCAAGGTGTGGCGGCGACGATGTTGTCACTCAGCCCTAAATCGATGAGTGTTTGCGTCGCTCCTGGGCTAAAACTCGCCACTCTTATTTTCTCGGCCGAGCAAACATTAAGGCTGGTCGCTAAAATGAGGCAGAGCAGGCGAAGCATTAAAGAGAAAGTAGGTGTGCGAGTTTAATCGCCGAAGTTAAACTTCCAACGTCAGCCTTTCCACGACCAGCGATTTCGTAACCAGTGCCATGGTCGGGGCTTGTTCGGATTAACTTTAATCCTAGGCTTAAATTGGCCGCTGTTGAAAAATCGATGGTCTTAAGGGCGGTTAATCCTTGGTCATGATACATAGCGACGACCGCATCAAATTCTCCCTGAAGATGACGATAAAACACGGTATCAGCCGAAAGAGGGCCTGTGACGGAATGCCCTTCTCGTTGTAGACGATCAATGGCTGGACGAATAATTTTTTCATCCTCTTCGCCGAGTAGTCCATTTTCTCCAGCATGTGGATTGAGTCCACAAACCGCGATGCGAGGTTGCTGATCCCCCATCTTTTTTCGTAAGTGGATGAGGGCTAAAACGGTTCGACGAATTTCCTCACTATTCAATTTGGCGGGAACCTCTTTGAGTGGAAGATGGCGAGTGACTAACCCGACGGTCAATTTTCCACCCGCAAAAGCCATCACCGCTTCGCCCTTCCAGCGGTCAGCAAAAAATTCGGTTTGGCCAGGGAAAGGATAGCCGATTTCTGCGAAAGCTTTTTTGTTAATCGGACCCGTCACCACAGCTCTAAATTGCCCTTCTCGTGCGCCTTTGGCGGCTGTTTCCATCGCCGCAAGTGCAATAGCACTACCTTGTTTATCAGGCTTTCCTGGTTGTATTTGGTAGGAAGAATCTCCCACTGCGTATTTTTGTTTAGCAGATAAAGGCAGTTTTTCTAACCATGAGTTTGGGCCGATGATAACAACCTCGGAAGCAAGCGATGGGTTGGACTGTAGCCATTTTTCAATGAGCTCGGGTCCGACTCCTGCTGGGTCGCCACAGGTAACAGCAATCGGTAGAGAACTCATGTGGGCTGAACAAACCTCCCTCTTTTACCGCCCAAAAAGAAATGTAGAAACTCTAAAGCTTCTGGGGTCTTGAAGTTTCCCGTCTGGATAGATTCTTCGGCCAGTTTGGCGCAATTCCCACCAGCTGCATAAACCAAGTGGTAAGCCTTTTTGAGTTCGGCGACTGACTCTACTGGCATCCCTCGGCGACGAAGACCAATCAGATTTAATCCTGCCAAGCGATTGCGATCATAGGCCAATCCATGCGGAGGAATATCTTCGGTAATGACAGCGTTGCCCGAAGTCATTGAACCACCACCTACGCGACAAAATTGGTGAACCGCAACGCCACCGCTGATGAAGGCATAATCACCTACATGAACATGTCCCCCGAGCATACAGCCATTGGCCAAAATAACATGGTCTCCGAGTTGGCAGTCATGGGCAATATGCGCACCAGCCATAATTAAATTATTTTTTCCAACCGCGGTCACGGTGTTGGGTTGAGTGGCGCGATGGATGGTGACGTGCTCTCGAATGATGGTGCCATCACCGATGGTGACAGCGGAGAGGGTGGAGGATTGAAAAGATAAATCTTGAGGATCACCACCCACGACAGCGAAGTGATCGACGGTAACTTTTTCACCTAAAGTAGTATTCTTTTTGATGATGGCGTGTGCAGCAATTTGTGAGCCTCGCCCAATTTTTACGCCTGCTTCAATAATAGCATAGGCCCCCACATTGACATCATTTGCCAATTGCGCAGAAGAATCGACTTGTGCTTGTGCGTGAATCACCGGGAAGAGGGGTTAGGGCCACCAAATAATTCTAATTGAGCTGGTTTGACCATATCGTAAACGCGTAACAAGCGAAGTAATTGAAGGGTGTCCGAGCGGGCATAACTCTGGTTGGACTCCACATTTTGGAGAAGGTTTTCTAAAATGGTGCGAAAAGTGATGACGTGATCCACGCCACTGTTTTTCAGGAGGGCAATGCTCTCTGCTCGCTGTGGTTCTTGGGAAGGGATGCCAGGAAGAACTAATATTTTTGATAAAACCAAGCCCTCGGCGGGAGTAAGTTCTGCAAACGCCCCTTTCGCCGCGTCCACTGCTTCTTTGCGAACGAATTCTAAAAGGTCACCCTTGCGAATCATGGTTGGGGTAATGGCTTTGGTGGTGTGCCATCCTTTTACTGCGACGACCGCTGCGGTCAGGCCAGGAAGATCGGAACCAAAAAGTTGAAAGGGTAGGACCATCTCTCTTCGGGGAGAGGGATTAATGACCAGCAAGTCACCCTCTTCGTCGGCTCGCTTGCGACGAGACTGCACAGCGTACTTGCGAGATTGGCGGACGAAAAAGCCACTCACTTCAAAATATTCGCGGACTAGACTGTCGTCGAATCCTGCCATCGCTTTACTCTGTCACTGAACTCGCCACATCGTCAACCTGTATGCCTTAGAGCGTAAAATCGGCAGGGGCAATCGCCACGGTGAATTCACCTTTCAATGACCCCTTTTTAAAGGCCGGCACAAGTTCTCCGAGTGGTCCTGTGCGAATCGTCTCATGGAGTTTAGTTAATTCTCGACCAAGGCAAACAACCCTTTGTGGCCCTAGAATTTCAAGCATTTCATCCAAAAAGTCACTGATACGGTGACAGGATTCATGAAGCACAATGGTCTCCTCGGCGGTAAGAGCTGATTCCAGAAATCGTCGTCGAGCGGCAGATTTGGGGGCCAAAAAGCCAACGAAGCGAAAGGCATTGGTGGGTAGTCCAGAAGCTGATAACAATGTGACGATAGCACAGGGTCCTGGAAGTGGAGTCAGGGCTAATTTTCTTTTCTGACATTCCCGGGTAATGCGAAATCCTGGATCGCTGATGCCAGGCGTACCAGCGTCGGTGACCAAGGCGACAGTCAAGCCCGCCGAAATCTTATCGGCTAATTCAATGGCTACTTCCTTCTCATTATGTTCGTGATAATTCACCATCGGCTTGGTTAGCCCGAGGTGACGTAAAAGCCCTCCCGTAACGCGGGTGTCCTCGCAAGCGACTAAATCACATTCTGCGAGTTCCCTTTTCACTCGCTCGGTCAAATCACCCAGATTGCCAATCGGGCTCGCAACAATAACTAAACGACCGGACGTACCACGGTTCCTACCGGGTTCGTCTGGACCGTTTTTATCCATTAGCGATAACCAGGGCCAGATTGCATTCCACTCATTCCTGGGATGCCACCTTGCCAAGAGGCAGGTTGCGACTGAGGTAGGGTGGAATCAGCAGGCTTTTCCGTCGTCTCACAGCCCGTTAAACCGATGACGGTTAGGGTCAGGACGATGGCAAAAAGAAGTCGCACGATTAGTTATTGGCTAACTTTCCTGATACAGGCTCAAGGGTAACAACTTCGCCGTTGGCAAAATCGTTCAGGCTGGAATCAACCAAAATTTGAGCTGTGGAAAGGTTGTCTTGAACGGATTCGATACGGACTTTGCCGATGTCTTTTCCGTTGCGCATAACTTTGAAGAGCGCCTGATTTTTGATGCCACTCGAGTCTCCAACGGAGAAACTCACCAAACCAGATTCAATATCAACAAGGACGATGCGGGTTTTGATGGTTTCGGGGGCGAATTCAACTTGAAGGGATTCAGCGGCGGTGTCGGTAAGTGGGTCCCGAGGATAAGGAGGTTTGGTGCCCGTCGCATTGACGGTGTAGTTATAAAGTTGGGCGTATTTCTGAGTAACGGAGAGGCGAGATTCTTCGGCCTTGGTCGTCTTTTGAATCTCTGAATCTAATTGCTCCTTGCTGAACATCGAAGCTGACTTTTCTTTTTCCTTCACGAGTTCTTCTTTGGCAGAACTCAACTCGGCCGTGAGCGACTCTTTCTTGCTATTCGCATCACTCAATTCAGTGGTGAGTTCATCACGCTTACGAGTGAGTTCGGCTTTTTCGCCTTCGAGGGAAGCGACGTTAGCATTGAGAGCCTCGATTTTGTTTTTCTTGTCGGCGATTTCGGCATCGCGATCTTTGACGGTGCCTTCGAGTCCAGAAATTTGTGTACGCTTTGCTTCGAGCAGGACTTTGACTTTATTGCCAATATCCTTCATTCGCTGATCATACTCTTTATTGGCCATGATTTCGGGGTCCGTGGTCGTCCAAGAAGTAGCACTCATCCCTGCATCAATCTTTCCTTTCAGTAAGTATGCAAAAGCACACGCTGCGATGGCGACGAGCAACCCGAGGATTCGCAGGGCTAAGTTAAGAGACTTATTCATTGTTGAGTGATAGTGAAAAATTAAAGGTGTCTATAAAGTGTCTGGCCTGGATCTTGGTGGTCTTGTCTTTCGACTGACCCAGGGTTGGACGATAAATGAAGTAATACTTTGAACACCACTTCCTCCGACCCGACAAGTCCAATTTCCTCGCACAACTGGCTCACGGTGACCCACTGACCTTGTCGTTTTTTCAAGCCGGAGAGGGCTAGAAGCTTGATTTTCAGGGTTTGCGTGGCGGCTTTCTTGCCTGCCTCTACCCCAGGTTGGTGGTAGGCATTAATGCCCAAGAGGCTAGCATAGAGACCAACGGCCCGTTCGAACAGGGCAATGAGCAGTCCGACGGAGTAGGCGTCCACCTGTTTGAGGGTGATGGTTAGGCTGGCTCGGTTGCTCTCGCTCAGGGCTTCACGAGTTCCCAAGAAGAAAGCGTGTAGGTAATCTCCTGAGGTCGTTTGATGTTCAACCTCGGGCGAGTGACCGTGACGATCTTTAAGAACTTCGATGAACACCGCGAAAAAATTATTCAATCCATCTCTCAACTGTTGAATGTAAGCATGTTGGTCAGTGGAACCTTTATTCCCATAAACGGTAAGACCTTGATAGACTTCTCTGCCTTGAAGGTCATGTTTTTTGCCCAAGGACTCCATCACGAGTTGTTGCAGGTAGCGCGAGAAGAGAAGGAGACGATCTTTGTATGGAAGGACGACCATCGCTTTTTCACCGTGACCACCCGTGAGGTGATACCAACTTAGGGCGAGTTGCGCAGCGGGGTTTTTCGTTTGTTCGCGTGAGCGAGTGAGGGCATCCATGGCTTTTGCACCCGCTAACATTTCTTCGATGGCAATACCTTGAAGAGCAGCGGGTAAAAGTCCGACTGGACCAAGTTCGCTGGTACGTCCACCCACCCAGTCCCACATCGGAAAGCGCGCTAACCACTTTTCTTTCTTAGCGGTTAAATCGAGCTGACTGCCTTCACCGGTGATGGCTACCGCATGGGAGGCAAAATTTAAACCCGCTTTTTCCCAAACGAGAGCAGCCTCGATAAGGCCATTGCGGGGCTCAGGTGTACTTCCTGATTTTGAGGTTACAATGACGAGAGTCGTTCCAAGTTTTTCTCGAAGTGTTGCCAAGACTCGGTCCATTCCATCAGGATCTGTGTTGTCGATAAAATGGACACGCAAGGAATCGTTGGTTTGACCGAGTGCGTCAGAGACAAATTGAGGACCGAGTGCTGAACCTCCAATTCCGATACAAAGTAAATCGGTGAACTGACCCTTGGCGCCACGAATTTTCCCTTGGTGAATTTTTTTGGTAAATTCTTGAATGTCGCGAAGGCAATTTTTTATCTCCGCTGCAATTTCAGGAGTGGGAGCAATTTCAGGGTTGCGAAGCCAGTAGTGACCGACGCGACGGTTTTCATCGGGGTTGGCGATGGCCCCTTTTTCCAGTGCCTCCATCTCCGCAAAAGCTTTCTCGAGGGCAGGTGAAATCTTTTCGATAAATCCCGCGGGGGCAATCGCACGACTTAAATCCAAGGAAAATCCTTGGTCAGGGAATTGGAGAAGATGCCGGCGAAAGTTGGAGAAGGAGTTATCCACGACCGATGAATTCAGTCGTGAACACCTCTTTTGGCAACCCTCTTCAAATCGGTCGTGGTAATACTTTAGTCGCCGTCGGTAATCGCACCCTTAGAAGCCGAGGATACGCACTTGGCGTATTTCGCAAGAACCCCGCGCTTCTCCTTGCAGGGCTTAGCCTTCCAGGACTTTAGACGTTCGCTGATTTCTTCGGCAGACACCCCTAGATTAATTTCGTTTTTGACCGCATCGATGGTGATGACGTCGCCATTTTTGATAATGGCAATTGGTCCGCCCACGGCCGCTTCAGGTGTAATGTGTCCAACGACGAATCCGTGACTACCTCCCGAAAATCTTCCGTCGGTAATCAAAGCAACGGTTTTACCAATGCCTTTGCCCATTACGGCACTCGTAGGTCCAAGCATTTCGCGCATACCAGGTCCACCTCGAGGACCTTCATTGCGAATCACAATCACATTACCGTCTTTGACTTCTCCATTGAGAATGCCTTGTAGGGATTCTTCCTCGGACTCGTAAACAATGGCTTTACCCGTAAAGCTATTGCCTTCTTTTCCTGAAATTTTGGCGACAGCACCTTCGGGTGCTAGGTTGCCACGCAAGATACGCAGGTGACTGTCGGCTTTAACAGGATTGGAGAAAGGACGAACGACATCTTGATCCTGACTGTAGGGTTTTACGGTGGCTAAATTTTCGGCGACAGTTTTACCGGTGACGGTCAGGCATTGTCCGTGCAACAAACCAGCGTCGAGCAACATCTTGAGCAGAGGTTGAAGACCACCAATCCGAACAAAGTGTGCCATGTTGTATTTACCACTGGGTTTAAGGTCACAAAGGACAGGTACCTTTTTACCGATGCGCTCAAAGTCTTCGAGGGTCACTTTTACTCCCGCCGAGTGACCCATCGCAATCAAGTGCATCACGGCATTGGTTGAACCGCCGAGGGCAATGACCACGGTAATTGCATTTTCAAAAGCTTCTTTGGTTAAGATATCCGAAGGACGAATGTTTCGTTTCAACAATTCCATTACGGCTTTACCGGCACGATCGCAGTCGGCCATCTTATCTTTTGAATTGGCTAATTGTGCAGAACTGTCGGGAAGACTAAGACCTAAAGCTTCAATGGCCGAGGCCATAGTATTGGCGGTGTACATGCCACCACAGGAACCTTCTCCAGGGATAGAGCAGGTTTCGATTTCTTTTAATTCTTTATCGTCAATTTGTTTGGCAGCATGTTTTCCAACGGCCTCGAAAACGGTTACGATATCAGCTGGTTGACCGCGATGCAGGCCTGGGACGATTGTGCCACCGTAGACAAAGACTGAAGGGCGATTTAGTCGAGCCATGGCAATGACGCATGCGGGCATGTTTTTATCGCATCCGCCGATGGTTACGAGGCCATCAAACCCCTCGGCACCAGCAACCGCTTCAATGGAGTCAGCAATAATTTCTCGAGAAACCAGCGAATAACGCATGCCAGGTGTTCCCATGGAAATGCCATCGGACACGGTCATGGTTCCAAAAATAATCGATTTACCGCCAGCTTCATCGGCTCCTTTGGCTGCTTGATTGGCTAGTCGATCGATGTGCATATTGCAGGGGGTCACCATCGACCAGGTAGAGGCTATTCCAACCACGGGCTTAGAAAAATCAGCATCCGTAAAGCCTACCGCACGTAGCATGGCCCGACTGGGTGCTCGACTGGCTCCGTCCACGACGAGGCTCGAGAATTGGCGAGAAGATTTTTGTTGGGTCATGATGTGAAAAGTCTGCGGTTGTCAGTGAGGGGTAGACTCCTAATAAGGAAGGTAAATCGGTATTGCTATCGACCCTACCCAAACTCCCTCCTTTAAGACCTATTTTCCGTGGAATTCAACCTCAAGAAGATTATAAAAGCACTCCTTTTTTCCACTTCGGAAGCGGTGTCTATCAAGGACATACAAAAAGTTGTGCAACGATACCATGCGCAAGCGACATCGGAAAATGCCGAGGAACGTCCGTCGGTTAACCCTGCCGATGTTACGCTGCCTTCTCCGCAACCCGTTCAAGAGGTCATTCAAGACATCATTGATCAGGTTCCTACTTTGCTTACGGCGACGCAAATTCGCGAGGCGGTTGATGCTCTCGAATCGGAAATGCGCGAATCCAATGATGCCTGTCGAATCCTTCAAGGCCCAGAAGGTTTTCGTTTAGTTATTTCTCCTGCTTATGCCGATTGGGTTCGTCTTCTTCGCGGTGAACCACGTCCTCAGCGTCTGAGTGCGGCTGCTCTCGAAACACTTTCCATTGTCGCTTACCGTCAACCAGTGACACGGGCAGAAATGGAAGCGATTCGTGGTGTGTCGATTGATAGTGCCTTGAATCGATTGATGGAACTGGAGTTGGTTGCTGTGACGGGTCGAGCTGATCTCCCTGGGCGTCCCATTCAATATGGTACCACTGATAAATTTCTCGATTTCACGGGGCTGCGTTCGCTGGGTGAATTACCCGCTTCAGATGTTCTTTCACCGGCACAAATCACCGAATGGATTACTCGAGCCACAACTCCCGTCACGGTGGGTGACGCCGAGGTCGGGCTGCCTTTAGAAGATCAATCCTCTGCCACTGCCTCACAACCTGAATCACCTTCTGCATGAGCTTAGACGAACATCGCCGCACGGTTGACCGTATTGATCGAGAAATTCTCCGTCTCCTCGGTGAACGTTTGCAAGTGGCACGTGCCATCGGAGAGGCCAAGTTAAAAGCGGGAGCCCCTGTTTACGCACCCCAACGCGAAGAACAGGTCCTTCGAGCTTTGGTTGAAGCGGCTCCAAGTTTACCCGCTTCAGGTATTCGTTCTATTTTCCGCGAGATTATTTCTCTCTCGATTGGTGCACAAATGGCCAAGCCTGTTGCTTATCTTGGACCCGAGGGTTCTTTCACACAACAGGCGGAGATTCGTGCTTTTGGTTCCAGCGTACCGGCATTACCGATGCGAACCATTGCCGATATTTTTGCTGCGGTTGAATCTGGGGAAGCTTCCTATGGTGTTGTCCCTGTCGAGAATTCTACGGAAGGGGTGGTTAGCCACTCTCTGGATTTGTTGGCCGAGTCTGAATTGAAAGTCGTTGCCCAAGTAACGCTTTCCGTGGAGCAATGTTTAGTGGGTGCTGGAGCTTTGCAGGAAGTGAAAAGAGTTTTATCGAAGGATATCGCACTCGCTCAATGTCGTGGGTGGTTGTCCCGTCATTTACCGCAGGCAACTTTGGTGGAAACCGAAAGCACAGCAGCAGCGGTGGAGCAAGTACTGCGCGAGCCAAAAGGAAGTGCGGCCGTAGCCTCAGCCTCTGCCGCTGAGTCACGCGGTGTGCCGATTCTGGCTCGGGGTATTCAGGATCGTCGCGACAATGCAACGCGCTTCTTTGTTATCGGTTCAACGGCTAATCCTCCTGGAGCGAAGGAGGAGGTCACTAGCGTTGTTTTAACTCTCAAGCATGAGCCCGGAGCACTGCAATCAGCACTCAGTTCATTCTCCGAGCGTGGTATTAATTTAATTCGTATTGAATCGCGTCCCAGTCGTCGACGGGCTTGGGAATATTTATTCTTCATCGACTTCCCTGGTCACTGGGAAACGCCAGCCGTACAAGAAGCGGTGGCCGCTTTGAAAGGGCGCTGTGAAGTCGTCAAATGGCTTGGTAGTTATCCTCAATCTGCCGGATGAATCAACGTCGTGTTGGAATCTCACTTTTAGTCCTCTTGCTTGGGACTTTGAGTGTTTCCGCATGGTGGTGGTGGAGAACTTGGTCGGCTCCCCTAGTGGAAGTCGTTTTCCGTCCGCCTTTTTCTATCCATGGAATTGCCGAAGGGTCACCAGTCCGTTTAAAGGGTATTTTGGTAGGACAGGTTTCTACGATAGGATTGTCTTTAGATGAACAAGGTGAGGCCCGTCCTGAAGTAACGTTATCCTTGAATCTTGAGAGTATGGTTGATCACGAATTGGTTCTTCGCTTGCAGCAAAAGAATTTAAAAGATGAAGTAGCTGCTGGATTAAGAGCGCAGTTGGTAGCGGTCAGTCCTGCTTCGGGTTTATTGCAGGTTGAACTCTATTGGGATGAGACAGATCCCTTACCTCCCTCGTTGAAGCCAAATGAAATTCCTGCTACAGGGGTCACTTTGCAAAGAGCCACCGAACGAATTGTTAAAGAGCTGGGGCGATTGAATCAACGTGACTTGGGTCTCGTCGCTCGCGATTTGGATCAAAGTTTATCGACTATTTTTGAAAAAACAGATCCAGCGATGGCGGCTGAATTTTCGCATAAGATGGTTTTGAAAACCAATCAGATTTTACGAGCAACCGAGGAATCTCGACTTGAAGAAAAGATGCACCGTTTAGCTTCAGCTTGTGCCGACTTGCGTCGTGCTTGCGATCGAGCAAATCAGCATTGGGATCCGCAGGCTTTGGTCGACTTACATCAGTCGGTTCAAGAAGCACAGACTTCCTTGGAAGGTTTGGCGATGAGCTTAGAAAGTTCGCAGGTAAAGTTATCCGAGTCGGTCTCGGAGGTTAGCCAAATTCTCCAGGCGGTTTCGAAGGTAGCTAAGGAATGGAAGGCCAAAACCCGTAGTCTCACGACGGAACCCCAGTAGCAATAGGGAACAGGCTTGCACCTTAACCCTGTGCAATCGTATTGGAGTAACTACTTAATTTTATGGCTGCTCCTACCGATAAAATGGAATCGATTATTAACCTGTGTAAACGTCGCGGGTTTGTTTTTTCCTCTTCTGAAATCTACGGCGGTCTCAATGGGTTTTTTGATTATGGTCCTTTAGGGGCAGAACTTAAAAATAATATTAAACAAGCCTGGTGGCAGGACTTTGTTCATCGTCGGGATGACATCGTCGGTTTAGACTCCACCATTATTCATCACCCAATGACCTGGAAGGCCTCAGGTCACATTGATAATTTCACCGACCCTTTGGTTGACTGTAAAGAATCGAAAATGCGGTATCGTGCCGACCAGCTTTTCTTTGCTCCAGTCGTTGTGTCTGGCGAGACCATTGGTTACGTTTCTGTTTTGGAAGATGAGTCGATGCAGACGAAAGCCGAAGAATTGGCTCAAGAATTGAAGCGTAAGTTGGCCAAGCAGGGTACACTCGAGCCTATTCTGCTTAAGGATTATACTCAAGCGACTGAAGCACAGCACGCTTTGATTCCTTCACCTGCCACGGGTAAGCCTGGTTCACTGACTCCTCCCCGTTCGTTTAACATGATGTTCCAGACTTATGTCGGTGCGATGCAGGATGCTTCAGCGGTGGCCTATCTCCGCCCTGAGACGGCTCAAGGAATCTTCATTAATTTTAAAAATGTGGTCGATACAGGACGGGTGAAATTACCCTTCGGTATCGCACAAATGGGTAAGGCGTTCCGTAATGAAATTAATCCCCGTAACTTCATTTTCCGTTCGCGTGAATTCGAGCAAATGGAGATTGAATATTTTATTTCTCCTGCTGCTGACTGGAAAACGGCTCATCGCGAATGGATTGAAGGTTGCTTAAATTGGTTCGAGTCCATCGGCATTCCTCGCGATAAACTTTCTCTCTATCCTCACCCTCAAGAAAAGTTGGCACACTACTCCAAGGGCACCACCGATATTATGTTTGAGTTTCCCTTTGGTGTTCAGGAATTGCAAGGTGTCGCCGCTCGAGGTGATTTTGATTTAACTCAACACAGTCAAGTATCGGGTCAAAAAATGGATTGGTTTGATGAATCAACCAAGGCGCGTTTTATTCCCCATGTCATTGAACCCTCGGTGGGCGTTGATCGCGTGTTCTTGGCTCTGCTGACCACGGCTTATCATGAAGACGAAGTCGAAGGTGAGAAACGCATTGTCCTGCGCTTGCCTGCTCGAGTAGCACCTTACAAAGCCGCTGTTTTCCCGTTAGTGAAAAATAAGCCCGAAATTGTTGAGCGTGCCGAGGCTCTTTACCGTCGCTTAAAGAAACGATTCAACGTCTTCTATGATGCTTCGGGAGCTATCGGCCGACGTTATCGTCGCCAAGATGAAATCGGTACACCCTACGGAATCACCATCGATTTTGAAACGATTGAAAAAGGTGCTGGCGTTACCGTCCGTCATCGCGACACCTTGGAACAAGTGCGTATGACCGAGGATGAGGTCGTTCGTTTCCTTGACGAAAAAGTTAACGGTCTCGTTTAAGGTTCGTTAACATTTCCTCTGCGCAGTCAGCGATTCGTCGCTTTCCACAAAAACTGGCGGCTTGCTGAAGGTTGCGTAGTCCGCGGGGGAGGTGAGCAAGAAAATCAGCCCGGCCTTTTTTACGTCCGAGGAAAGCATAGGCTCCACAAGCTTGTAGTAGTCGCTGAGTAGCGGCGGTATACAAAAGTTGACTGAATTCATCGAGGGAACCTTTCCAACCTGAAGTCTCGCGTGCCTGATCCTCCATTTCAATACGCCAAGAATCGATATCGGGACGTTGGAGATAGGGGTCGAAGGCTAGCGATGCGTAATCGTAAAAAGCACAGCCCCAACGTGCTCCTTGAAAATCAATCAACCAAGCTTGTTGGTTTCGAATTAAAATGTTTTGTGATTGGAAGTCGCGATGAATCAGTACGGTGGGTTGAGCAAGAAGCACCTTGGTCAAACTCGACATTTCTTTTTGTAATTCTCGATCGTGTTTACGACCTACTAAAACATTATCTGTAAAATATTGGTGTTCCCAGGCATAAAGTTTTTCATCAAAAGAATCCATTAACCTAATCCCCGCTGTATGAATCAGTTCAGGTTTTACTTGATGGAGTTTGGTAATCTCCGTGATTGCGGAAGCATATTCAGGCCAAGGGAAAGTAGGTTGCTGAGCGAGAGTCCAAAGATCGGTTGTTCCGAGATCTTCTAAAATTAAAATCCCCTGAGGTTCATCCTCGGCTAGGACGTTGGGCACAGCGATTCCAGCACGCTTTAAGGTTTGGGCTAATTTTCCGTAGAGCAGGTTCTCGGGTCGACTGTCGTCATAGAGGCAGAGAATGGCGGTTTCGCCCGAATTTTTTTGTAAGCGATGATACAGTCGACCTGAACCTCCTTTAGGCTGAACAGATCCCTCGAGTAAATGATACCCCAAGAGAGACGCGGCTTGCTCCGCAGCGATGGCTCCGCGCACTGGTTTCTCCCATTCGGTTTTTAATGCCTGATATTCTTCGATGGTTCCAAGGTCATGCCAGAGGGGGCTTGTATCTAAAAATCCTTGAACGGATTCTGGAGATTTTTCGAGAGCGCGAAGGAAAGATTCGACCAAAGATTCAATGGTAGTTGGCACCTGTTGGACAAATTTTTGACTTACGATACAGATGCCAGTATACTGATAGAGAGGGTCTTTTTTGCCTAATCGATGCCGTAAATCCGTGACCAATCCATCGTCGGTGATGCAGACATTTTTATTTGGTCCTTCTTCGCGAACAATTAAAGTAACATCGGCTTGATTGTCGTAATGGTGAATCGCGGCCTTTTGTACGTCACAGTCACTGAGAATATCTCCATTCCAAATGATAAGAGATTCATCTTCAGGCTGGAGTAGGCGCGCGATATTCGCCAGTCCGCCCCCAGTATCGAGAAGGGTGGGTTCATAAACCAGTTCAATCGTCGCCTCGCGAAATTTCCTCTCGGGGAAAACTTGCTCCCACTTTTCGGCACAGTGGTGAGTGTTGATGATGAATCGACGAACTCCTGCTTTCTCCAGCTTCTCTAAAGCCTGAAAGACCATTGGCTTTCCCTGTAAAGGCAGAAGTGGTTTGGGGCAGTTTTCGGTGAGAGGGCGCAGACGGGTGCCTAGACCAGCTCCGAGGATAAACGCAGTGCGCGGAAATTTAGTCATGAGTTTTGGCTGAGCAGGTAGGGCAGATTCCGTAAATTTCCATGATATGAGTTAAATCTGCATAACCTTTATTGCGTGCAGCGGCTTCCAGTCGCGAGGTGTCGCAACCTGGCAGGCGCTCGATACTACCGCAGCGACGACAAATGACATGATGGTGGTGATGCCCCTGGGAGACTAGAGCGTAAAGACTGCGTCCTCTCTCTAGGGGGTGTCTTTGCACGATACCCGCCTCGTCGAGTGCACCGAGACTCCGGTAAACCGTCACTAAGTCCAGATTACCATCCCCCGCTTGTGCATGAATTTGTTCTGCACTCAGCGGTATCTTAGATTCGGCTAAGATTTGTAGCATGGTCAGACGTGGACTGGTGATACGCAGAGCTTTTTCTTTCATGCGTGCCAAGGCCTCGGCTACGCGGGGAGCGACGCCCTCCCCACAGCAGTCTTCATGGTGGTTCGGTTCAGGTGGCACGGCACTAAATTTGCTGTCATTTATGACGTGGCAACACCGAATGGCTACTTGCCTCCGGCCAATGACTGGTTTCCCTTGTCTTTACATGTTCGAAAGCCCGACCAAGTCATCTTCACGCTCACTGGGACCTACCCAGTATCATGACTATACCTCATCCGCTTCCTTTGCCTTGGAGTTAGGAGGTGAACTGCCACAGCTAAACCTTCGTTATGAAACTTACGGAACTTTGCTTCCGGATAAATCGAATGCTATTTTGATACCTCACGCTTTAAGCGGTGATCATCATGTGGCTGGTCGCTATCAATCCGATGATCCCAAACCGGGTTGGTGGGATGGTTTTGTTGGCCCTGGTAAAGCCATTGATACCGACCGTTTTTTTGTGATCGGCATTAATTGTATCGGTGGTTGTCGCGGTTCCACTGGACCTTTGTCCATCGACCCACGCACTGGTAAGCCTTACGGGGGTTTTTTCCCTGAAATTACTTTGGGAGATATTGTGCGTGCTCAACGTCTTGTCATCCGTCACTTAGGCATTTCACGATTGCATGCTGTCGTTGGCGGATCGATGGGCGGAATGCAGGCCTTACTTTGGTCGACCGATTATCCTGATGAAGTCGGTCGTATTGCCGTTCTGGCGGCTGGATTAAGTCAATCACCGATGGCGATTGCTCTTAATGCTGTTTCTCGTGCTTGCGTGGAATCCGATCCACAATGGCGGGGTGGGCATTA
>CANHRV010000013.1 GCA_947463395.1 Opitutia bacterium
AAAAAGATAGTCGATTTTCCGTATTGCGCACGGTGCGGAATAGTCGATAAATGAAGTGTGAAAAAAACCTACGTACTGGACACGAACGTTTTAATTCATGATCCGGAATCGCTCTTTAAGTTTGATGAGCACACGGTCGCAATCCCAGTGGAGGTTTTATCCGAACTCGATCGGTTAAAAACTCATCAGGGGCAATTGGGTGCGAGTGCTCGCCGAGTTAATCGTTCGATTCGAGCTCTTTTCGAGAATCGTAAGCTCAAAGAAATTGCCGAGGGCGACGCTTCCAAGCCCAGTGCTCTCCGGGCTGACTTAAAAGACGGTGGCGAATTACGAGTGGTCGTTAACGAAAGTTTAATTCGTGACCACTTTAGCGGACCCAAGGCGGAGAGGCTTCGCAGCGTCTTTATGCAAGTAGATGCGCCAGACCATCGCATCATCGCCTCCGCCCTCTACCTTCGTGATACATCGAATCATCCCGTCATTTTAGTCACGAAAGACTCATGTATGGCTCTGAAAGCCCAAGCTTTGGGCCTAGAAGTGCAAGATTACCGCAACGATCGCATCGAAAGTACGGACATTGGTGATTATCGTTCCATTTCCATTTCAGCCGCCGCGATGCGCGATTTTCGCGAACTCGCTCAAGTGGCCGTTAACTTTAAGTCTGAACCTGTTCCAGTGGTTAATGAATATGTCATGCTGGTTTCCGACTCGTGGAGTGAGCCAGCCAGACACGTTGGAGAGGGTGCATTTGTCCCGCTATCATTGTACCGAGAATTTCTTTCTAACGAAAGTGGTGCACGCAAGGGTCTGCAAATGCCTCGTGGTATGCGAGTGATTCCCAAGAATTATGAACAATGGATTTTCCTCGATGCTTTGCTTAATCCCGAAATTAAACTCGTCACCTGTTTTGGTCGCGCCGGAACGGGAAAAACATTTCTCTCCATCGCAGCTGCACTATCGCAGGTTTTAAGCGACTTTGCCCCATACAAAAAACTCTACGTCTCCCGTCCCGTCGTCCAAATCGGCAAAGATATCGGCGCACTTCCAGGTACCAAAGAAGAAAAACTCTCGCCGTATATTCAGCCCTACTTTGATAACTTGGAGGTTCTTTTCTCGCGTAGTGGAGCTCCCGCCTCAGCGCAAGTTACACCGAATTCCAAACAATTGATTGCGACAGACTCACAACGTAAACAAAAGAAGGCGCAGGCGATGAAATCAGCCCAACCCATTTTTGGTTCACAGTTCCAGCAGGTCGGTCAACCCCGTAAACCCTATCAATGGTTGATTGATTCTGGATTGATTGAAATTGAAGCGATGACTTTTATTCGCGGTCGTTCGATTGGTCATGCCTTCATGATTGTCGATGAAGCGCAGAATATGACTCCGCACGAGGCGAAAACCGTGATTACCCGAATCGGTGAAGGTTCCAAAGTGGTACTTATTGGCGACTTGGATCAGGTTGATACCCCTTACCTTGACGGAAAATCAAACGGACTCATTCACACTTACGAACGGATGAAAGGGCATAGTATTACGGCCAATGTCCGTCTCCTGCATGGTGTTCGAAGCGCCCTTTCCGAACTCGCGGCACAGGTGATGTGAGCAACTTTGGGCTTCGCTTAGCCTTCCGTCGTCACTCCATTCTTGCCCCATTCTCAGCAGGGCTTTGGCTTTTCTTTGGTGGATAAAGAAACCCCCATGCAACGACAGTACCGTGAGTTTCGCGAGAAACTTGCTCCTGGTACTTTGCTACTGTTTCGCCTGGGAGATTTCTATGAAGTATTCAGCGAAGATGCTGTCGTTGCTTCTAAAGTTTTAGGACTCACCTTGACGAAACGTCACGAGACTCCGATGGCTGGGCTGCCTTATCATGCAGCTCCCGCTTATATCAATCGGCTACTTGCCGCTGGGTGGAAAGTGGCAATCTGCGAACAACTCGAAGCAGCCGTAACGGGTAAACTCGTCCGACGTGGAATCACTCGAATTCTCACTCCAGGAACAGCCATTGAGGACTCTCAATTGGATTCTCGACGGGGTAATTACCTCGTAGCTCTGCACTGGGATAAACAAGGCTGGCATGCCGCTTGGCTCGATGTGTCGACGGCCGATTTCCGTCTTAGTACGGATCGTTCTCCACAACGGCTACTACCTCTTCTCCAGGCTCTCGATCCCAAAGAAATCCTTCTTGCTGAAGGAGCCGAAGAGCCTTCTGAGGGACAAGAGGCCTTGCGCCTTTTTCTGGAAGGACGACCCTGCACACGTTTACCGGGATGGAATTTTGATGTCTCAAGTGGCGCTCGCCTAGTGGCACAAACGCTTTCTGTTCACAGTCTCGCTGGATTCGGTATTTCAGAACAAAATACTGCTCTTGGCTGTGCGGGAGCCGTCTTAGGATACGTCACCGACACTCTCTGTGAACGCCCGAAAAATATTTTCCGTCTCATTGAAACAAAACTCGGTTCCGCTGTTTTATTGGATGCGGCTTCCGCCAAAAACCTAGAACTTTTTGCCTCGAGTCATGGCACGCGTGAGACATCGCTTTTACAAACCATCGATGGTACGGTGACTGCGGGTGGGGCCCGATTGCTTGCACTTTGGTTAGCCGAACCATCCACCAATCTCGAGGTCATTCATCAGCGCCAAGCAATGGTCGGTGTTTTGCATAAACACCGTGGTGCATCGACTCGTTTAGGCGAATCATTGCAACTAGTCCGCGACATTCCTCGAATCCTAACTCGTTTACAAAATCGTTTACGTAATCCGCGTGAACTTGGCGGAATTCGTGATACCTTAAAGGTGCTTCCTACTTTGCAGGAAGAGTGTGCAAGCTTGCCTGGAACAGAAGGAAAAGAGTATGCTCGAAGAATCGAATGTGAGACGGACTTACTTCAGCTTTTAGATAAAGCATTGGCTGATGAGCTACCCATCGACTTATCCGAGGGGGGAGCACTTCGTGCGGGTTACGATGTCGAATTAGACCGATTGCGTGCACTGGCTTCCACGAGCAAAACCTGGATTGCCGATTTCGAACGGCAAGAACAAGCCCGTACTGGAATTAAAAATCTTAAAGTTAAATATAATGGAGCTTTTGGTTACGCCATTGAGGTCACGAAATCGAATCTTGGTTTAGTGCCCGCCGATTACATACGAAAGCAAACGATGGTGAATGCGGAACGCTTCACTACTGAAGAATTACGTACGAAAGAAAAAGAGGTTTTACGTGCCGATGAACAGGCCCTCGCCCGTGAGGTTGAGCTCTTTCAACAAATTTTAGAAGGGGTTATGACAAAAACCGCTTCACTGCTTAGTACCGCCCAAGCATTGGCGGAGATTGATGTTCTACGAGGATGGGCGGAATGTGCTGTCCACGCTCATTGGGTTTGCCCCACGGTGGATGATTCCGATGTCATCGAAATCAAACAAGGTCGTCATACCGTCGTCGAACGCATGCTGCTAAATCGCGCGGGCGCTGGTGCTTTTGTGCCTAATGACACGATCTTAAGTAGTCGTGGTCAGCAAATTGCGTTGATTACTGGTCCTAACATGGCTGGAAAATCGACCTATATTCGACAAGTGGCGCTGATTGTTTTGATGGCACATTTGGGCTGTTGGGTTCCTGCACAGTCAGCACGTATTGGTTTGGTAGACCGAATTTTCTGTCGGGTAGGTGCCTCGGATGAACTCGCTCGCGGTAATTCGACCTTCATGGTGGAAATGAATGAGACTGCCAATATTCTGAACAATGCCACCGGACGCTCGTTGGTTATTCTCGATGAGATTGGTCGCGGAACGAGCACTTACGATGGTATCAGCATCGCTTGGGCTGTGGCCGAGCACCTGCATGGCGAAAAAGAAGGCCCTCGTACTTTATTTGCCACGCATTATCATGAATTGACCCAACTGGCTCACTCTCTTCCACGCTTACAGAATTGGTCCGTAGCCGTTAAAGAATGGAAAGATGAGATACTATTTGTTCGCCAAGTCGTTCCTGGAGCTGCTGATCGTTCTTATGGCATCCAAGTCGCTCGTTTAGCTGGAATGCCACCGTCAGTGGTTTCACGAGCAAAGGAAATTTTGCAGGGGCTTGAAATGGGCAAAAATTTGCCATCGGTGCCAACCACGCACACCGATAAGAATACTACGCCTAAAGCCTCGGTAAAATCGACCCCGACTAATCGCTCGCAAATGGACTTATTCGGCTAGAGACGTTGATTCCACGTCGCTGAATTAAACTTCGCCCAAGTTCCCTCGTGGTCGGATTGATCATAAATAGGGTAGGGAACTTTGACGGGCTTACTTTTTAGAACTTTACCCAGTTGTTCTGCAAAATCTTTTTCGAAACGTAACCAATCACAACCCGGTAAGAGGGTACGGCTAATGTAGCCTTCAATTAACAGCCCTTTACGCGAACGTTTCTGTGAGGCTCCAGCCACTTTTCTTCCATCCTCTTTGAGTACGACATCATGAGGTTCAGCGCGATGAGCACAATGATCCGGGGCTTGAAAAACTCTTTCGCCTTGGGGAAGGGGGGCAAGCTTTACGGGCATATTTTGAGCCAGTAAACTCGTCATCAAAGCTTGGTGAACCGCTGCATAACTTTCCAATGCATCGGCTTTAAATAATTCATGCTCTGGCGGAATAACTAAGGCAAAAGTCCAATCGTCTAAATGTGAAACCAGACCACCACCCGTACAACGACGAATCAATGGAATGTGAGAGGGAATAACCGAACGATATTTTTCCCACTTTTGTGAAATTCCAAAAGTGTAGGCTAACTCCGACCAGGCAAAGGGACGAAAACGTAGGTGAGTTGGGTGCGGATAATGTTCCAATAAAAGATAGTTTGCCGCCATGTTAGCGACCGCCGTGTTGGCTTCTCGTGGCAAAACATCCATATTAGAAGTCTATCCCTTTTTGCAGTAAACGCACGACCTTTTGACCAGTTTCTTGCTCGAACCAGTCCTCACAACCTCTTGGAATGCGTAATTCGCTTAATTGTTCAGTAAAGGATTGAGCGGGAGTTCGTAATTTCCCAGCGAGAGGATGTAAAAGCATACTCAAATCTTTGGGCCGAATTTCGTGTTTGCCCATTTCACTGCGCTCGAAGGGTTGAATGAATTTTGGAGTGTTGAGTCCAAAATGCTCAGCAATCTTGAGGCCGATGGAGTAACGGCTTAAAGGTTCCGCACCGGCCCAATGGTAGACCCCAGACAGATTTGGACGTTCACAAAGTTCGACAGCCACATCAGCCAAATTACTAACAGAAACAGGTTGTCGGATTTCATCAGTAAAAAGATTCGTTTTACGTCCTTTCGACCATTCATGAAAAAGACGTTCATGCAGGCTTCTTGTTCCTGCAAAAGAATTTCCATTCAGTAACGCCGTACGAATCACCGCCGCATGCTCTCGACCATATTGTAAAACTTCTTTTTCCCCCTCAGCTTTGGTTTCTGCATAGTGATTGAGTGGGCGGGGAAAATCGGTGTGTTCATACCGTCCTTTCTGACCATCAAAAACCATATCGGTTGAAAAATGAATCAGCTTAGCTCCAACGTGAAAAGCGAGCTGCGCTAGTTGCCGAGGCAAATCGATATTGAGTTTTTTTGCTAAACTTGGATTTTGTTCACACGCCTCGACTGTGCTTAAAGCTGCACAATTAATGACGGCTTGAGGAAACTCTTCGAGGAGTAATGTTTGTAGTTTAACTTCGTCGGTGCAATCGAGACACTCCGCTCTTTTTAAATCGGGAATCAGCGGAAGTTGGGTTCCGCCGATAGCCAATACATCATGACCACGGCGCAAAGCTGCCATCACCACTTCACGTCCAGCAAAGCCTGAGGCACCTGTCACAATGATTCGCATCACAGATAACTGTGAATAAAAGGTTTAGAATAGGCAAGCGGGTAGGGTTCGCTTGACTTGCCAATAGACAATTCCTGCACTCATATCTTCGTTATGCCGAGTTTCACCGAGTTGGCTAATCAGCCTGTCTTATCTCAGCCTATCTATGAAGCAGGTCGGCCCATTGAGGTCGTGGCGCGTGAATTTGGGTTGGATCCAACTCAAGTCATCAAACTGGCCTCCAATGAAAATCCTCTCGGTCCATCGCCTTTAGGCCTCCAAGCCGCCCAACGTGCATTAAATTCAATTCATCTCTATCCCGATGGTGGCTGCACGTTTTTACGGGAAAAACTTGCTCAATATTGGCAAGTGCAACCGAATCAATTTGTCATTGGTAATGGTTCGAATGAGGTGATGATTTTATTGGCGCAAACTTTCCTCCGTCCCGGTGATGAAGTCGTCTTTGGCTCACAAGCTTTCGTGGTCTATAAATTGGCGACACTCATGCAAGGGGCTACGCCCGTGGAAGTACCCATGCCAAACTTCCAGCACGATTTGCCAGCATTTAAAAAAGCCATCACGCCACGTACCAAGATTGTTTTCTTAGCGAGTCCCAACAATCCTACGGGAGGCACCGATGAGCCCGCAGCCATTCTCGATTTAGCACGTTCACTTCCCGACCATGTTATTTTTTGTCTCGACGAAGCTTACGCTGAATACCTCGACGCATCCGCTGATTTGCGTCCTCTCATTCAGTCAGGTCGAAAAGTAGTGGTTACCCGTACCTTTTCCAAAGCCTACGGTTTGGCGGGTCTACGTGTGGGTTATCTGATGGGTTCAGCCGAGGTCTGCGGATTACTCAATCGCGTACGGCAACCCTTCAATGTTAATCTTCCCGCATTGGCTGCAGCTGAAGCAGCCTTGGACGATCATGAGTTCGTTCAAAACACAAAGCGCATTAACGCCCAAGGAATTGCTCAGCTGGGGAAAGGACTCAAGCAACTCGGTTTCCATTTCATTGATGGTAAAGCTAATTTCCTCGCCGCCCAAATTCCTCAAGCCGAAGATGTTTTCCTACGACTGCAAAAAGTGGGCATCATTGTAAGACCGTTAAAAAGTTATGGTATGACAGGTTGGCTTCGCCTCACCGTGGGAACCCCTGAACAAAATCAACGTCTGCTCAACGAATTAGCTAAACATTAAATGGATTTCGATGAAGCCACTCGCGCCCTTTGCCAAAAAGACAAGCGCTACACCCCACAAGCTTATCATTTAGTAAGACTTGCGCTCGATTATGCACAAAAGAAAGTGCACGGCGAAGCGAAGAAAAGCAAAGACAGCTCCCATGCCCACAATCGCCATGTCACGGGTGAACAACTTTTAGACGGCTTTCGAGAGTACGTACTTAATACTTATGGACCCATGTCCTATCATCTTTTGCAAAACTGGGGATTAAAAAAGACGGTTGACGTTGGGCACATCGTTTTTGGTCTGATTGAAAAAGGGCTTTTTGGACAATCAGAGGACGATGATTTATCTGATTTCGAAAACCTTTATGATTTCAAAGAGGCTTTCCTTCGTCCGTTCGAGCCATCTTCCAAGGTTAAGCACCCGTAAAGAGAAGTCCTTTGACAACCTGACAGCCCGGAAGTTGGCGAATCTTTGCTAAAAGAGCTTTTTCGTGAAAACGAACCTCGGACTTTACGATATTGTTTTCACACTGAATCATTAAACGCCCGTCCTCCTTGAGTCGCAGGGGAGCACAGAGTTTGGCGAGCTTGCTCGGTAGCAATTGATGCCAATGCGCCACAATCGCATCCTCGGGTACGGGCTTATCGATACGCCATTTTAGTAAAGCATCGCTAACGGCTTCATCCATCGACTTGAGTTGTCGCTCGGTTGATCGACGTCGATCTTCTGGTAGCCCTCTCAAGTTGGCTAAGAGATTTTGCACGGTGCGAGAGAATTTACCCTGACGCATTCCATCGGTCATCACGGCTCTCAATACATAGGGAACTTCCCAAAGTTTTTCGGCTCTTAGGCAGCGCTCAGGTGCGTGCCTTCCGCCTACAATCAGGCCCATCGCCCCAGCATCCCTTGCTCCTTCACCGTCTTCTCGTGGACTGTCTCCTACATGAACCAAAGAGTTAATGGGAATATGCAGTGCTTTAGCTGCCACATGAAAAATTTTCGCATCAGGTTTATCAAAACCGATTTCAGAAGAGAGATAAACGCCGTCAAATAACGAATCGAGACCTTTGCCTCGTAAGACCGAGTGCATTCGCAAATCCGCATTAGAAAGAACGGCTACTTTTAATCCCAAAAATTTTAATGCAGCTAGGGTTTGCTTAAAACCTGGAGCCAATCGCCAAGCTTTTTCGTCGGCAAAAGCATTCCAACACTCCTTAAATACCACCTCGGCTTTGTCGCTCGGCAAATCCGCTCCAAAGGTGCGGTAAACGACCTCACGCCAAAACTGTTCTGCAGATTTCTGTTTTTTTGTTCCCGAATAAGCCGTGAGGAAATTCTGATTGAGGGTTCTTGCATCAACCCGAATTCCTACCTTCGCCGCGCACTGGGTGTAAACCTCGCCCACCGAGGGGTGAGGAAAAAGAATCGTCCCGGCCAAATCGAAGGTGACTGCTTGAATGACGGGCATCTCAGCAATTAGATACGACCGGACTAAACCTGCAAGCCGACTAAAAAGCTCAGTTTTTATCCAAATCCAAGCTATTCACATTTGAGTTTTAGGCTTTATGTCAGGGTATTTGTCGTTAATTTAAAAGTACCCCTAAAGACTTTATGGTTAAACAAAACGTCAGCCACGCTTGGCGACTTTTACTACTGTCGTTTGCCCTTTTTGGATGTGAAAGTGGGTCGGATCATTCGACAGCTTTGACCTTTAAAAAAGTCTACATCGAGAATCCCCGGCAAACCGATTGTGCCACGGCTAATCTTCTTTCACCCAGTCTCTCTCAATCCGTTTCTGAGGAGTTTGCGATCCATGGTTTCGTCGTCGTTTCCGACAAAGCCAAAGCACAAGGATTGGTTCGTCCCACTTGGCAAATTCAGCCACCGAACGGGTCAGAAACAATTATGTCGCTTTCCATTAGTGTGTTTGATGCCAACGGAAAAAAGGTTTTTTCAGGAAGTTCAGGTCCACCCATTCCCGCCTCATTCTGGACGATTACTCGAACCAATGCCGAGGTCGTAGCGATTTTGCATCGCTTACCCACAGCTGGTAAGATTGGAAAATAATCGAGGTTCAACCTCGCGATTTTAGTCGAAGTTCAATCTCCGCTTTGAGTTTTGCGAGTTCAGGCATCATAGCACCCACGGCTTGACCTCGTCGCCAAGGCTCGCCCCACAGGGCTGCTACTTCAACGGCACGACCTTGCTCATAATCAATTAGGCTTGATGGACGATAAGGCCCCATTCCTTCAGTGACAGTAAATTGACGTTCGAGGTGCTCATCACTGAAAGGAACCCCATCAAGTTTCGCAGCACTCTGTATTTCGAGCATTAATTTTCTCGCTCGAGACCTTAACTCAGGGTCAGCCAAGATTTTATCAGTTGTTAATCCTCCAGCTGCAATCGCCAGTCCATTAAACGGAATATTCCAACAAAGTTTTTTCCACAAAATCCCTTTAAGTGAATCCTCGGCTTTCACTTCAACTCCCGCTTTCGAAAATAAATCCACCACGGTTTTCACGGCTTGATTTTGCGAACCTTGAGCTGCGGCCATACGAATGTATCCTGACAAAGTATTTTCAATCACTCCAGGTGCGATACGGTTGATGCAGACGAAACACAGTCCAGCGACCAAGCGATCTGCGGGGATAATCGGAAGAAAGGCTTCAACATTTCCCATGCCGTTTTGTAGGGTTAGGAGAATGGTATGTGGCTCAATTAGTGGTTTAATCAAAGAGGGCAGGGTGTCATTGGCGGTCGATTTGGCTGCTATCACAATCAAATCACAGCCCCTGACGGGTTGTGGCTGCGCCGTGGCAGAGGAGAGTTTGACGATACGCTCAGAATGTCGGTCTCGTAAGATTAAACCACGATCTTGAATCACACGATAATCACTGGGCGTAACGGCATGAACTTCATGACCAGCCAGTGCCAGAAGACCTGCATACCAACCACCGACTGCCCCTGTGCCGATAACAATGATTTTCATTCACTTACTTTCCGACTGGGCTCATCACCGAGGTGTGTGAAGCCGCTGGATTTTTTTGTGGGTAATCTAAAGTATAATGGAGACCACGACTCTCTTGTCTTTGGAGAGCACACTCGATAATGAGTTCAGCAACCTGAATGAGATTCCGCAATTCAAGCAGTCTTGGTTCGACTCGGAAATTCCAGTAGTACTCACTGACCTCATCAGCGAGGGTTTTAATACGGGTCTTCGCACGACGGAGGCGTTTGGTAGAACGTACTATTCCTACATAGTCCCACATGGTTCGACGAAGTTCATCCCAGTTGTGAGTGAGCACCACTCGCTCATCAGGATCGCCGACGGAACCATCAATCCACGAGGGAAGCTGACCATTGGGGCCAGCATGTTGATGAATCCAGGTGTTAGCAGCCTGCGCACCATCGTGAGCTAAAACAACGGCTTCGAGAAGGGAATTGGAGGCTAAACGATTAGCTCCATGCAAGCCAGTGCTAGCCACTTCGCCGACCGCAAAAAGGCCTGGTAGACTGGTCTGACCGTTCAAGTCGGTCTTCACTCCACCACAGAGGTAATGCGCCGCAGGAACAACCGGAATCGGCTCCTTGGCCAAATCAAATCCAGCCTGCATGCAGGTTTGATAAATATGAGGGAAGCGCTCGGCCAAATGCCCTTTGGCAACTTGAGTCGCATCTAATAAAACATGGGGTGATCCATCGCGTTTCATCACCGAATCAATCGCCCGAGCGACAATGTCCCGTGGCGCGAGATCACCCAAGGGATGAAAATCTTTCATGAATGGTCGACCATTCATGTCTTTTAAAATCGCCCCTTCACCGCGTACGGCTTCAGAGATAAGCGCTCGGCCACCATCGGGAGATTTGAGGGCCGTGGGATGAAACTGTACCATTTCCATATCTCTTACTTCCGCCCCTGCGCGATAGGCCATCGCAATGCCATCACCCGTAGCAATATCTGGATTCGTCGTAAACTGATAAACCTGTCCCATACCTCCGGTCGCCAACACCACTGTCGAGGTAGAAAAAGTTTCCACACGACCAGCCTTAATATTTAAGACGTGAATACCCATCACGTGGTTGTCAGGTGAATGAACTGCACAGGCTCCTAATTTTGCCCGAGTAATCAAATCAATCGCAAAATGATACTCGAGAATTTTGACTTTAGGTTGCGCACTGACAGCCCGAATGAGAGCCGATTCAATGGCTCGACCTGTCATATCGCGGGCATGCAAGATTCGTCGTTGTGAGTGACCGCCCTCACGTCCGAGATCGGGTTTTCCATCAGGACCATTTTCAAATTTAACTCCCCATTGAATCAGTTCCGCCACTCGAGCCGGACCGGATTCAACAATATGCTTCACTGCTTCGATATCACAAAGTCCGTCACCAGAATTTAAGGTATCTTGGATGTGACTCTGAAAATTATCTGTACCACTGGTGACACAAGCGATGCCACCTTGAGCCCAGTTGGTGTTCGATTCGGTGCTCGTCTTCTTGGTGACAATGGCGACGGAATGACCGCGATTGGCCAAATTGAGGGCAAAACTAAGCCCACCAATGCCACTTCCCACAATGATTGCGTCAAAATGCGTCGCCATTCCAAGTAACCTTAGAGAAGTGCTGGCTTGGCAACAAGCGGATTTGACTGAAAGAATGAGGTCCTTTTCAATTCTCTGACGTGGAAATTGTTATCATTATCTCCTGCTGGTTAACGATTGGATTCTTCGAACTCTCGGAGATGTCATTAGTCTCCTCCAATCGGCGACGCCTCCATAAGTTAGCCGAAAATGGCAGCAAAGGGGCACAGAAAGCTTTAGAACTTCTCGCCAACCCAACGAAGTTTCTTTCCACCGTTCAGGTGGGGTTGACCTTTGGAGCAATCCTCGCCGCAACGTTCGGTGGCCAACCTTTGGCCGAAGCACTCGCTCCCTATCTACATAAATTGCCCAGCGATTTTATCTCGCAAAACGCCGAGGGTGTCGCCCGTGCTTTCGTTTCTTTCTTTATTGGCTCTCTTACTATTATTTGCGCCGAAATCGTTCCGAAAAAGATTGGTCTATCCAATCCCGAAGCTATCGCCGTCGTTCTTTCTCGTCCGATGGCCTTTGTGGCATGGATTGCTTCTCCTTTAGTGGGAGCACTTAGTGGAGCAGCGAATCTCGTTCTCAAAATTTTCGGTATTACACGAACTCGAGAAGATATTACTTCGGAAGATGAAATCCGAATGATGGTCGACCAAGGAATGGCCTCAGGAGTTCTACATGCTTCAGAACACCGCATGGTTCACGGAGCACTATCGATGGATCAAATCACGGCTGAGCAACTGATGACTCCTAGCAATCGGGTGGTTTGGCTAAACCTAGATGATCCTGAAGAAATCAATTGGCGAAAAATCGTCGCCTCAGGTCACACCTGGTTTCCCGTTTTTCGTGGCACCCCGGATCGCCCTCTCGGAGTTGTCTCCGTGAAGCGTCTCTGGGCGAATCTTTCCCTGACAGGTACAGCTCAAATCAAAGATTTGATTACCGAGTCGCCCACCGTCACTCGTCAAACCACTGGCACGCAGTTACTCGAACGTTTCCGCAAAGAAAAAATTCATCTGGCACTCGTGCTCGACGAATTTGGTCATGTTCGTGGAGTGGTTTCTCTCAATGATGTACTCGAAGCCGTGGTCGGTGAACTGCCGAATGAAGGCTCGCCTATTGCTCAACCAAAGCCAGTCCGTCGACGTGACGATGGAAGTTGGATGGTCGATGCGATTATCACTTTAGATGATTTTCGTGAGGCGACAGGTATCGCTGGTAAGTTCCCCGGCGAGGGCACAGGACGTTTTACCACAATCTCAGGATTTATGATGCGTGCATTAGGACGCATTCCCTACGAAGGGGATAGTGTTGAGGCTCTCGGATACGTCTTCGAAGTCGCAGACATGGATGGTCACCGCTTGGACAAAGTCCTTGTCATGCCCAAAGCAAATCAGAGCACTGCGACTCTTTAAAGTCTCACGGGTAAGCCAGCGGACTTGAGATGTTCCTTGGCTTGGCGAACGGTAAAAGTACCAAAGTGAAAGATGCTCGCTGCCAAGACCGCACTGGCTAAGCCATCCTTTAAAACCTCAGCAAGGTGTTCAAGTTTACCTGCACCGCCCGAAGCTATAACAGGCAATTCGACTGCCTCAGAGACAGCTCGACAAAGAGGCACGTCATAGCCAGAAGCAGTGCCATCGCAATCCATACTGGTCAGTAAGATTTCGCCTGCTCCGTAATTCTGCATTTGGCGAGCCCAAGCAACAACATCCAAGCCCGTTGGATTACGTCCGCCGTGGGTAAAAACTTCCCACTTACCTGGAGCCACACGCTTTGCATCGATGGCAACAACAATACATTGACTGCCAAATTTACGAGCCGCTTCTAAAACTAATTCGGGATTCTTCACGGCCGAAGTATTCAGCGAAACTTTATCAGCTCCAGCATTTAGCATCGTTCGAATATCTTCAATCGATCGTAAACCGCCACCGACGGTCAGAGGCATGAAGACTTGGTCCGCGGTACGTTCAACAACATCCACCATGGTTTTTCGTCCATCGCTCGAAGCGGTGATATCAAGAAAAACCAATTCGTCTGCCCCCTGTGCCTCATAAGCCGCCGCCACCACCACCGGATCGCCAGCGTCCCGCAATTCTTGAAACTTTACGCCTTTCACAACACGTCCGTCATGCACATCGAGACAGGGAATAATGCGGACAGAAAGCATGAGAGGACTCCAAAGGAAGAGTCACTCTGAGGCAAAGAAAATTTACTCAAAAACGATGGTCACGGGTCCATCATTGACTAACTGCACCTGCATATCCGCACCAAAGACACCGGTGGGTATTTTTCTTCCAAGAACTTGAGACAACTCCTCGACAAAGAAATCACAGAGCGGCTTCGCCATTTCGGGTTTGGCCGCTTGATGAAAAGAAGGGCGATTACCTTTCGCAAAATCAGCCAAGAGGGTAAATTGACTGACGACTAAGATTTCACCCTGAATATCAAGAATGCTCGACTGCATTTTTCCCTCAGCATCAGGAAATAAACGTGCTTTCGTAATCTGCTGCGCCATTCGCTTCGCTTGTTCAGTGGTGTCACCGGCTGCGATGCCAAGGAGCAAAAGATAGCCTCGTTCAATCCCTGCAACTTTTTCTCCATTCACCGAAACCGAAGCGGAACGAACGCGTTGTAAAACGACTTTCATTTTAAACTAAAGCTTCGAGAATGGTTCGTAGTTTCATTTCGGTCTCTAAAGTCTCGGAAACAGGATCCGACCCTTCGACAATTCCTGCTCCAGCATAGGCGCGCGCGGTATTGCCGTTAATTTTTGCACAACGCAATGCAACGTAAAGTCTACCCGAGTCTCCGCCTGATTCAATCCAACCCACTGCACCGGTATAAAGACCGCGAAGGTGAGGTTCGAATCCAGGTATGAAGGGAAGGGCAGCATCTCTTGGTTTTCCTCCGACGGCAGGTGTGGGATGCAATTCACCAGCAATTTCCAAGAATCGTCGATCGGCTGACATCGTTCCAACAATCGGAGTACGAATATGCATCACATTGCCTAAACGTAAAAGTTCAGGTGGTCGCTTGGTCGCTGCCATCACACCAACCATACTAAGACGACGTAAAATAGAAGCTGTCACGGCTTGGTGCTCACGTTGATCCTTTTCACTGGATAATAAAGCTTCTGCCAAACGTGCATCTTCCGAAGCAGACTCACCTCGTTTAGTCGTACCAGCCACCGCTTCGGTGCGAATCTCCCCATTAAACAAGAAAAGCAACGTCTCAGGGGTTGCGCCTAAGAGAGCCCCGTCATCTTCATCCATCAAGAAACTGTGACAGTTTGGGTTGGCTAGCCGCAATCGGTGCAAAGTGCCAAAAACATTAAAGGGCTCAGACCGACGCCAATCAAACGCACGACACAAAACAATTTTTTCAAACGCACCCTCACGAATGAGTTCCGTGGCTCTTTTCACTGCCGAAGGGAACCAAGCGCCGCCCACTTCACTTAACACCGTAGGTGACTGCGCACGTGGAGCCGTTTCCGTGAGTCGATAATGGAAATGTTTGAATGACTGTAATCGAGTTAACAACCGCTCAGCACAACCGGTGGTTGCGGGTTCACATAAGATAACCGTACTTACTCCTTCTTCGGTGATAACCTGCCAGGACGGAAGAAAGAGTCGCGAATCACTACCAAATTCAGGCTCACTAGGGTAAAAGGGGAAACTGGCAAAGAGGCGTGGTTTTCGACCGATGGAAATCAGTGAAGCGTTTAATTTCTTTAACCACAAATCAGCTTCAATAAATCGTTGTTTTCCTCGACCGCGCCATTGCACCAAGGGACTGCCAGCCGCACTGGCACGACGACGAGAGGGATTTTCAAAATACGCCCGTGGTGCTGATACGTTCAGCGTTTCTAAAACCGCGAGAGGATCGAGCTCGGGAACGATTAACGAACAACTAATAAACCCCACTCCTGCAGCACGCTTTTCGGCGTCCTGCAACGGTGTCAGTAAAAGATCCGTGGCGGATGATTGCACAACTGGGTAAATGTAAGCAGATATCCGCTAAATGTCTAACCACCTGTGGGAGATTCAGGCGTCGTCTCAACAGGAGGGAATAAAATACACTTTTCTGCCACTTTTAGGCCCGTACAACGCTGACTCCAAGCTAACTGACCCTCATAAACCTTCGGAGACTCCAAGCCTAAAGTGGCCTGTAACTTTGCGCAGGTCTCAGGCAAAACAGGAGTCAGAACAATGGAGACCAAGCGCAATCCTTCTGCCACCAGCGCCAAACAGGAATCCAAACGTGCACGATCAAGCGGATCGGCAGACTTGGCCAATTTCCAAGGTGCACGATTTTCGATGTAAGCATTCATCGCACTGATAAAGACCCACAAGGCCTCTAAGGCGTGACTAATCTGGCAATCGGCCAACGATGCTAAATATTTTTTCTCGGTCAGCATCCACAACTGACGTAATGATTTTTCACTCTCCTCATCTGCCGTGGGAGCGGGAACGATGCCTTGATAGTGACGACCAACCATCGTGAGCAATCGATTAACGAGGTTTCCTAAATTGTGACTGAGGTCGGCCTTGTACCTCTCGGCAAAAGTTTTCTCAGAAAAATCAGCATCTTGTCCGACCACCATTTCTCGACTGAGATAATATCGAAAAGCATCAGAACCATAGAGCTTAGCCAACGCCAAGGTGTCAGCGGCATTGCCCGTACTCTTTGAAGCTTTTTGACTATTAATCGTCCACCATCCATGAACCAAAAGTTGCTTGGGTGGCTGAATGTCTAGCGCCTTCAACATACAGGGCCAGTAAACGGCATGAGGAGGGGATAGGATATCTTTACCGATAACATGGATGTCCGCAGGCCATAAGCTCTTGTCAGCCACCGCCGAATAGTAATTGGTCAGTGCATCAAACCAAACATAGGTAACAAATTGACGGTCAAAAGGTAGCTCAATGCCCCAAGTGAGACGTGATTTCGGACGAGAAATACAAAGG